>JASHQH010000073.1 GCA_030037635.1 Acidobacteriaceae bacterium | reverse complement strand
CTGGCAGCGCAAAACGGGAGCCCGGCGCCGACGCTCGGGCAGCCCGGACCGGCCGGCGCGGCCGCCGCAACGGGGCAACCGGCGCCCGCGCAGCAAAGCGCACCTGCACAGGCCAACATCACCAAAGAACCGCGCAGCGCCGATCGGCGCAAGGCGGCCAAGCTCTACATGACCGCAACCAAGCTCTTTCTTGATCGCCAGTTTGAAGATGCGATGAAGGACTACGATGAGGCTGCGGCGCTCGATCCCACCAATAAGGACTACCGGCTGGCAGCCAGCGTGGCGCTGAGCCACGCGGTCGCCGCGCTCATCCAGTCGGCAGCCAAAGACCGGCTCCTGGGCAACGAAGGCGCCGCGCGCGAGGATCTGGCCCGTGCCCTCAAGCTCGATCCCCACAACTTCGAGGTTTCGCAGCATCTCGACGAACTGGGCGAGGATGTGGCGCGCCAGCAGCCGAAGCCAATCTACGAACAAAGCGCGAGCGAATTGGGAGGGCCGGTGGTGCTTTTGGCCGCACCGGGTCTGCGCAGTTTTCACACGCACGCCGATGATCTGCAGCTGATCAAGCAGGTGTACCAGGCCTACGGGATGACGGCAATGCTCGATACCAGCGTGCACCCGATGCAGGTGCGGTTTGACATTGACGATGTGGGGTTTGAAGAAGCCGCACGCGTGCTGGGGCTGGTAACGAATACCTTTTCCGTTCCCCTGGATGCGCATCGCGTACTGGTGGCCGCCGATACGCGCGAGAACCGCCAGAAGTTTGAGCCCGAGGCATTGGAGACGGTCTACCTGGCCGGGATGAGCGACGATGAGCTCACCGAAGTAGAGACCGTAGCGAAAGACGTCTTCAAAATGCAGCAGGTGAGAATTTCGACGTCGGCGCGCACCGTCACGCTGCGGGCGCCGCCTTCCACGCTCAATGCCTTCAACGCTACTATGCAGGGCCTAATGGACGGGCGCAGCCAGGTATTGCTCGACGTGCGCATGATCCAGGTGGCGCACACCAGCGACCGAAACACGGGCGTGCAATTGCCGCAGACCTTTACCGCATTCAACGTGGCGGCCGAAGAAGAGTCGATTTTGAGCTCCAATGCGAGCCTGGTGCAGGAGATTATCTCGTCGGGACTGGCCTCGCCCAGTGATCCACTGGCGATTCTGGGCATTTTGATTGCGTCGGGGCAGGTTTCGAGCTCGCTTTTGACCAGCGGATTCGCGCTTTTCGGCGGCGGATTGACGCAGTCGGCCATTGAATTGGGGACGCTCACCTTCAATCTCAACCTGAACACGTCGGACTCGCGCGAGCTGGACGACGTTCAGCTGCGCCTGCAGGACGGCGAGGAGGGAACGCTCAAGGAGGGCGAGCGCTACCCCATCCAGACGTCATCCTACTCGAGCCTTTCATCCGGCGTCAGCAGCATTGCCGGGCTGACGGCGGCGGGCACATCCAGCAGCCTCTCGTCGCTGCTCTCTTCGCTCAACACTTCGGTGCCGAACATTCCCATGGTCGAGTACCAGGACCTGGGGCTGACGCTGACCACGCGGCCCAGGGTGTTGCGCAACGGCGATGTGGGACTCAATATCGACCTGAAGCTCACCGGGCTGTCGGGAACCTCGATCGACGGCAATCCCATTCTCGACAATCGCGCCTACTCCGGCATGACGATGCTCAGGGAGGGTGAAGCGGCGGTGGTGGCCACGGAAGTGGACAAGACAGAGAGCCTGTCCATTAGCGGAACGCCCGGGTTGAGCGAGATTCCCGGGTTGAACAACCTGACGGAGAAGGAACCGCAGACGAATTACGCTACCATCGTCATCGTGATCACGCCGCACGTGGTGCGCGGCTCCTTGTTCGCCGGGCACTCTACCATGATGCGCGTGGAGAAAAGCGGAACGCCGTAAGCATTGCCGTTTTCCACTGCCCCAGCGAAGCTGTGCACCCCACTCCTCTTGCCGAGCTCGCCGATTGCAAGCTGTCTACTCCATGAGATTGCGTCGCCCGGAAGTCCCACCACCGGGCGATAATAGACTTGAGGGGCGGATGGCCGACCAGACAAGTCAATCTTCTGCTCCAGCGCCAGCCCGGGCTCCCAGTCTCACTGCCGGCAAGTCCCGCACCTTCGGCAACCCCGCATTCCCTGCCATTTCGTCGGTCCACCGCAGCCGATGGATCATCGCCATCGCCGTCATGTCGTCGGCGGTCATGGAGGTGTTGGATACCTCCGTCGTCAACGTGAGCCTGCCACATATAGCCGGGTCACTCTCATCCAGCACCGACGAGGCCACCTGGGTGCTTACCTCCTACATCGTGGCCAACGCCATCATCCTGCCCATCACGGGCTGGCTTGCCAACTTCCTTGGCCGCAAGCGCCTGCTATTGACCGTCGTCACCGGCTTCACGTTGTCGAGCGCTCTTTGCGGGGCTGCCCGAAGCCTGCCGGCATTGATCATCTTCAGGGTTTTGCAGGGCACGACCGGCGGTGGAATCCAGCCCCTTTCTCAGGCCGTTCTGCTGGAGGAGTTTCCCGGCAAGGAGCGCGGCAAGGCGATGGCCTTCTGGGGCCTTGGCATCATCGTGGCTCCCATTTTTGGTCCAACACTGGGCGGCTGGATCACCGATAACTACTCCTGGCGATGGGTCTTCTATATTAACCTGCCTGTCGGCATCCTCAGCTTCATCCTGATCGCCTTCTTTGTCTTCGATCCGCCGTATATCCGGCGCGGGTCACTGCGTGTTGATTTTTGGGGCCTGGGAATGCTCGCGGTCGGCATGGGGTGCTTACAGATCATGCTCGACAAAGGCCAGGAGCTGGACTGGCTCGGTTCCGGTCTCATCTGCACACTCATGGTCCTCGCAGCGGTATTTCTTCCCGCATTCGTCATCCGCGAGTTGATGGCCAAGGAGCCGATCGTGCGCTTCAGGCTGTTCCGCTATCGCCAGTTCGCAACCGGCATTGTGATGGCTACGGTCCTGGGTTTCGTTCTCTATGGAAGCCTGGTTCTTCTGCCGCTGTTTATGCAAACGCTGCTGGGCTGGACGGCGACGACTGCGGGCGTCTGGATGAGCCCGCGCGGAGTTGCGACGGCGGTGGGTATGCCCATCGTGGGTTTTGTGCTGGGCCGGAACTGGGACGAGCGCTGGATGCTGGCGTCGGCATTCGCGGTGGCTGGCCTTTCGTTTTTCGGCTTTTCCCACATGACCCTGCAATCGGGCACGTGGGACCTGATGTGGCCGCTGGTCATGCAGGGATTCGGCCTGGCATTTCTCTTCGTGCCTTTGACCACCCTCACCATGGCTCCCATTCCCAGAGAAGAGACCGGGTATGCCACCAGCCTCTACAGCGTGATGCGCAACATAGGATCGAGTATTGGGGTCTCTTTCGTCACCACGGCCATCGCGCGGCGCTCCCAGTTTCATCAGCAGATCCTAGCCGCCCACATTACGCCGGAATCGCTGAACCGGCCCGAGTTTCAGGCCTATGCCGCGATGCTTCGCGAGCATGGTCTCAGCGCCACAGCCGCCGCACATGGATCGCAGGCGCTTGTTTACCAGTCGCTTCAACAGCAAGCTTCGCTGCTGAGTTATGACGAGTCTTTCTGGCTCATGGGCATACTGTTCCTGGCCATCATCCCGCTTATCGCACTGATGCGCAGGACGCATCACTGACGGCCAATGTAATGCCGGCATCCTTGCCGGCTGTCGTGCGGGTGTTCGAGCGCACAACCTTTGATTTTGTTCCTGGCTCTGCGGAAAACTCAAAGCCCCACCGGTTCATCACTCCGGTGGGGCTTGGTATTACCAGCGGCACGCCGCCTGAGAAATGCAAGTCCAGCTTCGCAGGGCAGGTTGTGCGCTACTGCCCGGCGATGCCGTCCATCTTCTCCTGGTACTCGACAATTTTCTTCAGCAGCGCGTAATCCACGTTGGCGTTAATTTTCCGGCCGTTGATCACCAGCGTGGGCACCTCGCCGATGCCGACATCACTGCCGAATTTGACAGAGGCTTCCACTGCCGATTTGACGTCGGGCGTGGCAGCGCAGGTAGAGATCTTGGTGGGATCGAGACCGGCCTTGGTCACGGCGCTGTTGAGAGTGAGCGTGGCGCCGTCAGGCGTAGCCAGACCTTCCTGGCCGTCGAAGACCGCCGCAGCGTATTGAAAAAAGGCGCTGCTCCCACCCTGGCGGGTCACGCAGACTCCGTATTCAGCCGCCTGCATCGACTCAGGATGGAGCGAGGGGATCGGATAGTTCTGAAAGACGATGCGCGCCCTGGGGAAATCCGTGGCCAGCTTGTCCATGTTGGCCTGCGCGGCTTTGCAGTGCGGACATTGGAAGTCGGCAAATTCTACCAGCTCCAGGTCTTTTGAGGCCGCGCCGCGATAGGGGCCGTCGGCGTGAAGCTGCATCTCCTGGCGGATGGGGGCGAAGGGTTGCGCGCCGAAGTCGACGATGGTATCGCCCGTGATGATGTGTTTGCCGTCAGGAAGCGCCAGGAACGAGACCGGCTGGATCTGCTGCTTGCCGGTTTTATCAGCAACCAGAACGATGACTCTGGAGATGCCATCGACCTCTGTCTTGAGGATACCCTGCACCTGCCAGGTGCGGTCCGGGTCATAACCCCACATGGCTTGCAGAAAGGAATCGACCACCTGCTTGGTGGGCACGGAGGCAGTGAAGTTGGCTGGATCGGGCGGAGGGAACTTGGGCGGGCCGCTGGGCGCCGGCGCGCTGGGCTCTTGCGCGGGCGCGGACTGAGTGGGCGCGGATGGCGTCTGCTGCGCACTCGTGTCTGGCACGGGCGGCACGTGCTGCTGGGCCAAAACCTGGACTGCCGGGACGAAAAGAGCGCCGAGTACGACGGCGCAAAGAATACGGATGGAAAGGCGAATCAAGCGGTTCTCCTTCAACTGCGGGAAGACTCCCAATTCAATAGCTTAAATGCTGATCCGCGACCACGACCAGCTGGTCGCTGTTAGCCGTCCTGATTTCTCATTCCCTTGTTCCCTGTCTTTCCGTTCCCTGTTCCCTGCCCTTACACCTGCACCTTCACGGCAATGGGGAACCTGCGGCCCGTGCCGAAGGATTTGACGGTGACCTTGAGGACCGGAGCTGCCTGCTGGCGCTTGTACTCCGATCGCTCGATAAGGCGCACTACCTGTTGGACGAGATCGAGGGAGAAACCGTTCTCGGCGGCGATGTGCTCGGGTGTTTCGTAGCGTTCGACATAGGCCTCCACGATGGGGTCGAGAATCTCGTAGGGCGGCAGCGAATCGGTATCCATCTGGCCGGGCCGTAGCTCGGCTGAGGGCGGCTTGTTGAGGATTGCTTCAGGAATGATCTCGCGTTCGCGATTGAGCCAGCGGCAGACAGCGTAGACGCGGGTCTTGACCAGGTCGCCGATAACGGCCAGCGCGCCCACCATGTCGCCGTAGAGCGTGCAGTAGCCAACAGCCATTTCAGATTTGTTGCCGGTGGTAAGCACGAGGGCCCCAAACTTGTTGGAGAGTGCCATGAGCAGCGTGCCGCGGATGCGCGGCTGGATATTTTCCTCAGAGATGTCTTCCGGGCGCCCAGCGAAAAGCGGTCCGAGGGCGCGGAGAAATTCGGCGAAGAGCGCGCTGATATCGATGATCTCAAAGCGAATGCCGAGGTTGGCGGCAACCTGGCGGCTATCGGCGATGGAGCCCGGCGAGGAGTAGGGACTGGGCATTCCCACGGCCATCACATTCTCAGGGCCAAGAGCCTCGGCTGCGATGGCGGCAACCAGGGCCGAATCGATCCCGCCGCTCAGGCCCACAATCACCTGGCGAAAGCCGCATTTGCACACGTAATCGCGCGTGCCGAGCACCAGAGCGCGATAGGCGGCCTCAGCGTCGTCATCCTCAGGCGCGGCAACGGGAAGCGCGGTAAAGGGATCGACCACAATCAGGTCCTCGCGGAACGAAGCCGCCTGAGCGATCAACTCGCCGCCGCCGTTGAGGGCCAGCGAGGAGCCGTCAAAGATGAGGCTGTCGTTGCCGCCCACCTGGTTGCACATGAGCACGGGAATGCGGTCGCGCCGGGCAATAGCGGCCAGCATCTCGCGGCGGATGGCGCGCTTGGAGTGCCAGAAGGGCGACGAAGACAGGTTGATGTAGAGGGAGGGATGCTGGCGCATCAGTTCTTCCATCGGATCCACCGTGTAGAGACGGCGCGGCCAGAAGCTCTTGTCGTTCCAGGCGTCCTCGCAAATGGTCACGGCGAGACGTACGCCGTCGAAATCGATCACTTTCTGCGGAGCAGAGGGCGAGAAGTAGCGCTGCTCGTCGAACACGTCGTAGAACGGCAGCAGGCGCTTATGCTGTTCGAGGAGCAATCGGCCCCCGTCGAGAAGGACAGCGGCGTTGAAGGCTGGTTTACCGACAAGGCTGCAAGCATCGGCAGGACCGCCGACAAGCGGATCGGTGCGGCCATGGGCGGGCAACGCCACTCCGGCCAGGACAGCGGTGGGCATATCGCGGGTAGCTTCGGCCAGCTCGTCCACTGCCGACCGGCAGCGAGCCAGGAAGCTGGGCTTTTCAAGGAAATCGGCCGGAGGATAGCCGCAGATGGCAAGTTCGGAAAAAACCGTGAGGCGAGCGCCCAAATCGGCAGCGCGGCGGCTGGCGTCAGCAATTTTTGCGAGATTTCCGGTGAAATCACCGACCGTCGGGTCGATCTGGGCCAGCGCGATCCTCACCCCTCTATTTTAGAGTCCCGGCGCTTCCAAACGAGATGACACCGCGTCGGCGGGACCTCGCTGAGGGGTCGAGATGGCTGAAAACGAGGCAGTTGCAAGGCGTTGACCCCCCAAATGGGGGATTTTTCCTGAGCCCCAAACTCCCTAAAATCCTGATTGCAGACTCGATTTCATCCTGGCGGTGATTGCGCCAACCCAGAGCGCGTGCGTGCCGCCTGGCGAAGAGCGTGCAGCAACAGGGGGCTTCAGCGCGTTTCCAGGTTTGACGCAGCATTTCCCGGCTTGAGCCAGGCGGCTTTTTCTGGTTGGAAAAGCCATTTGGCTTCTCGGCCGCGGAGTAGTGTAGCTGTGGAACCGCTGTAGGGAGGACGCCATCGAACAGCGAGTGCGACTAGCCGACCTGCTGATCCGCGCCAGGCTGGTCACTGAAAAGGACGTGGCGGCGGCGCTGGTGAAACAGCGGGAACGTGGCGGACGTCTGGGCGACAACCTCGTCGCGATAGGCGCCATCGACCAGAAGGTGCTTGACGGGTTTATCCATCGCATTCCTGCCGAACCCGGCAACATCGCCGCCACCGGCATCGATGAAGCCGTCCTGGTGGCACTGCTGATGAAGTTGATTTATGTCGGGCGCCTCGAAACCATCGGGCAATTCGTCGATGCCATCAAGCTGCCGGTTCCCATCGTCCTGGAGCTTGCGCAGAAGGCAGTGGAACGGCGGCTGGTGTACGCGCTGGGCTCGCGCGAATTCGACAGCCCGCTCAGCATGGGCTATGCCCTGACCGAAGAAGGCCGGCGCTGGACGCTGGACGCGCTGCGGCAATCGGGTTATGTGGGACCTGCTCCCGTGACTCTTGATCAGTTTACGGAACGGGTTAACCTGCAAAAGCCGACCAACGAACGCATCACTGCGGAACGCATTCGGAGCGCGGTCGCCGAGTTGGTTCTTGAAGAAAGCATTGTGGAGCAGGTGGGGCCGGCTCTCAATTCCGGCCGTGCGATCCTGCTCTACGGCCCTCCGGGGAACGGCAAGACCTCAGTGGCCCTGAGCTTCGCCAGCGTGTTTCACGACGTGATCTACGTTCCCTACGCGATCGTTGTGGAGGGTCAGATCATTCGCTTCCACGATCCAAGCGTTCACATCCCAATAAGCCCGACGGCGGAAAGCGACGAAGAGAAGCACTCGTTCATCCGGCGCGAAACGTACGACCTGCGCTGGATCTCGTGCCGCCGGCCATTCGTAATCACGGGCGGCGAGTTGACGTTGGACATGCTCGACCTCCGCTACGACAGTGCGGGCCATTTCTACGAGGCGCCCCTGCACATGAAGGCTCTGGGCGGATGCTTCTTCATCGACGATTTCGGACGACAGCTCGTGGGCCCAACCCACCTGCTGAACCGCTGGATTGTGCCGCTGGAAAGCCGCGTCGACTTCCTGAAGCTGCATACGGGCAAAACCTTCAGCATTCCATTCGAGGAGCTTGTTATCTTTTCCACGAACCTGGAGCCGGAGGATCTAATGGATCCGGCGTTCTTGCGGCGCCTTCCCTACAAGATCGAAGTTGCTCCGCCGGACATGGACCATTACCGGCGCATCTTCGAGAAGGAATGCCGGCGGCAGGGCCTGACGATGCGCGACGAAGTGTTCAATTTCATCGTGTACATGTTGAGAGACGGAGAAGGGCCCGACCTGGCAGCGTTTCAGCCCCGCTTCATCGTGGACCAGGTGGTGGCCACATGCCGATTCCTGGGCAAGGTGCCAGAGCTGCGGTCGCCCTTCATCGAGTACGCGATCAACAACCTGCGCATCCGGCGGGCTGCAGGCCCCAAGCCCGAACCCAAGCGGCCACCAACCTCGGCTCAGATGCCAACGCGGATGAGCCAGCCGGCTGGGATCCTGGAATAATTTCGAAGCCCACGCCCAATACGCAGACCCATGCGCCCCGCGCAAGTCCTTAGCTTCAAGATACAGTGCAGTCAGAGGCGCTACGTGCCGGTGCCGGCAAAAACCACAGCGATGGTGCGCAGGATGATTTTGAAGTCCAGCCAGATGCTCCAGTTTTCGATGTAGGTGACGTCGAGAGAGACGTAGCTGGCAAAGGATGGGTCTTGCCGTCCCTGCACCTGCCACAAGCCGGTGATGCCGGGAGTGACATCGAGCCGGCGCAGGTGGCTCAGGTCGTACCTGCTCACTTCGCCGGCCAGCGGCGGGCGCGGGCCCACAATGCTCATCTCGCCGCGCAGCACGTTGATGAACTGAGGCAGCTCATCGAGCGAGTACTTGCGCAGAAAACGTCCCAACCGGGTGATGCGCGGATCGTTGGAGACCTTGAAGAGCACCCCGTCGCGCTCGTTCATGTGCATCACTTCGGCGCGGCGCTTATCGGCGTCGCGGACCATGGTGCGGAACTTCACGCAACGAAAGACAATGCCTTTCTTGCCGATGCGCTCAGAGGTATAGAAGACGGGGCCGGGTGAATCGAACTTGATCGCGATCGAGATTGCCACCAGTATCGGCGACAGCAGTACGAGCGTAAGCGCGGAAAAGATGGTATCGAAGATACGCTTGAAGACAAAGCCCAATTCGGGTACGTGGCCCCGGTGCAAGGGAATGGTGGGAAACTGGCCGATGTACTCGATGGGGGTGATCCAGGCTACGCCCTCGTACATTTCGGGGATGACGCGCAGGTCAACGCCGTGGATGCGCGCCTGCTCCAGCACATTCTGGACGATGCCGCGTTCGCAGGGACTGGTGAAGAAAATCTCATCGACAAACTGCTTGCGCGTCTGCTGGAAGAGGGTATCGAGCGAACCCACGACCTCGTTAGAAGATGCCGATGCGTGGGCTTCGCAACCGGGGATCTCAATAAAGCCCTTGAATGTGTAACCCAGGTGACGGATGCTCTCCACGTGATGGCGCAAAGCGTTGGCCTCGGGCCCCGTGCCGACGATCAGGATGTTGCGCGTATCGAGGCCGCGATCGTAGCGGCGATAGAGCAGCATGCGATAGACCAGGCGCCGCAGACCCAGTACGATGGCGACCAGAATGATGGTGTTTACCACGATGCGGCGGGGAATATCCTCGGCCTGAACCAGGTAAAGCGTGCCCAGAAGAAACAGGCCGGCTGTGAAGCAGGCCTGGGCGCTCATTCGCTGCTCATGCAGGTAGTTGGTAAAGCGGGCCGGCGTGTAAAGATGCATGCGCCGGCTGATCATGATCAACATGACCGTGAACCCGCAAAGCAGTGCCAGCAGAATCCACATGGAGCGGCCGGCAATCAGGTTGCCGTGCCAGAAGCCTCTCGCACCCGCCACCGGGGTGGTGTGGAATTTGTAGAGAGTGGAGACGGTTGCAGCTGCAAGGATGGTCAGAGCATCCAATACCATCCACAGTTTGACAGTGCCTCGTCCGCTCCGCGTGCCTCCACCCGCGACGCCTGCCTCCCACTCCGCTGATGACACCAGAGAGGACGAAAGCCTTTGCCAGAAATCCGAACTCGCCATAGGGGACGCGCAGACCTCAAACTTTCATAAGCGCCAGGAAACGGGGCTGTTGAGTTTGATATGCAAAGGAAGAGCAAGGCGCAAGCACATCAAAATGCACTACATCGACTGACCGTACGACTTCTCTGCACCGGATCTTATCTCTTCTGACCCATAAACAGGCCAAGAGTTTTCTTTCGCAAGAAATGTGCGCTCGCCTTGGATCCCTGAGCTCTTCTCGATTGCCGGATGCACTCCTCCGACGCAAGAGACACAAGAGAAAAATCTCCTTGTTGGCGTTTACGGGCCGATGCGACCGGCAGAAATTCCGAGCGGACATAGGTGTATCGGTCTAAACCGGCTTTGCGCGAACATCGTGCAATGCAAAACAGCAAAGAAAAACGAGAATGCGAGAACAGCAGATTTTGGTTGTTTTATTCCCGGGGGAGTGCGCGTGCATCCGGCTGACTTCAGCTTCGCCTAAAGAGGGAAAGCAGTGCAAGGAAAAACTTGAGGCCAAGGGTTACCGGCGACAACAGATTGGTTACGGGAGGTTTACACCGCCTCGCCAACGTATTTTACCAAAGAAAAAATCAAAAATGTTTAGTCCGAAGGTACCAAATAGGTGTCCAGGTCGAGAAACTGGCGGATCGGAGCGTGTGAAGAGTTAAGGAAATCCTGGAGCGGACCAAAGAATTCTGCCCTGCCGTTGTGCAAAAACAGGACAGAATCGGCGAGCGCCCGGGCGAAGCGCGTATCGTGCGTCACCACCACACTGGTAAAGCCGAGCTGGTGCTTGAGGCGTTGGATGAGGCGGCCAAGCCTGCGCGCGATGAGCGGATCAACCATGGTGGTGGGCTCGTCGTAGAGAACGATCTCCGGTTGCGCAGCCAGAGCCCGGGCCATGGCCACAGCGCGTTTGCGGCCTGTGGAAAGGCTGGCGGGAAGCTCGTCGATCACATCCTCAGCGCCCACCAGGCCGACGAGGCGGTCCACGATCTGGTCAACCTGGTCGTCGGCCAGCCCGCCGCGTTCGCGCAACGGAAAGGCGATGTTCTCGCGCACGCTCATGGAGTCAAAGAGCGCGCCGTTTTGGAACACCATGGTGATGCGTTTGCGGATGGCGCGCAGGCCCTCTTCGTTGAGATCGTTGATCTCATGCCCTTCGATGCGAATCAACCCCGAATCGGGTTTGAGAAAGCCCATGAGCAGGCGCAACGACACTGACTTGCCGACACCGCTGCGGCCTAAGATACAGAGCGTCTCGCCGCGGTCGACTGTAAAGCTGACGTCTTCAAGGACAGCGCGGCCATTGAAGGCGATGGAGACGTGTTCGAACTCGATGAAGGGACCCAGCGGCGGCGGACCCGGCGGAGCAATCGAAGGCGGGTGATCGCCCTTGGAGGGCGGCTTTGAAAGGGCATCAAGTTCCGCTTGCAGCGGCTTCAACTGCTCATGCGGATCGTCCTGGTGAGAAGGCTCGGACATGGCTCTTTGAGAACCAGCTTACGCGACGCGGCGCCGGTCGCGAGTGATAAGAGCTTCGGCGCGGCGCACCTCCTCTGGTGTGTTCAGGTTGAGAAACCACCGCGGAGGCGGCAAACCGAGCGGATGCATCACCTGGCCCGGCTGCGCCAGCAGCTCCACGGCAGCGAGGCCAAGCGGCTGGCCCAGCCCGGCCGAGGCCGATTCGAAGGCGTTGAAGCACCCGCCGGTACCGGCATGCAGCGAGGCTTCGAGGCTGCCAAGTGCGGCGCGATCAACCACCGCGGGGAAGGTTTCACTAAAGCCCGCAACCGAAACCACCGTGACCGCAAGTCCACTGGCGCGTGCACGGCGAAGCAGGTAGACGACGAGCGAGGATGGCAAGAGGGGCAGATCGACGGACAAGAACACTGCGTAGTGAGCTGAAGTGGATCGAAGCGCGGCGCAAATGCCGCCCAGCGGGCCAAGGCCGGGTTCAACATCGTCGACCACCGGGGCGAAAGATGCCAGAGATGCGTGGGAGGACTCATCCGCTCCGGCAATCGTTGCGCGAAGACCGGCCTCTTCAAGGATGGAAAGCGCATGCGCGATAAGCGGCCGCCCGGCAAAGGGCAGAAGCGCCTTGTCGCGGCCCATGCGGCTCGATCGCCCGCCAGCCAGAACGAAGCCGGCGGCGTCATCACCAGAATTCATATTCATGTTCGTCGTTCCCACCCCTTCGTCCGCCCTCGGCGGACGAAAAGGATGGTTCAGGCGAGCTTTCCGTCGGGCCGAAAAAGTCAACGGCCGACCTCTTCGAGGAATCGGATCAGCGAATCGATGCCCAGCTCGAAGTTCTTCAGGTTGAATTTCTCGTTGGGCGCGTGCAGATTGTCGTCAGGCAGGCCGAAGCCCATCATCACGCTGGGCAGCCCCAGGTGCTTGTCGAAGTCGCCGACGATGGGAATGGAGCCTCCGGAACGGATGAACACCGTGTCTTTGCCCCAGACTTCGTGAAGCGCCTTCGTGGCCGCTTTCACGTACTTGTTGTCGGTCGGGATCAGGCACGCATCGCCGGAATGGATCAGCCGCACGTCAATGTCGACGCCAACCGGCTTGATCTTCTCCACGTAGCTCTTGTAAAGCTGGAATGCCTTGGCTGGGGTCATGTTGGGAACCAGGCGCATCGAGACTTTGGCCGTCGCCTTGGCGGGGATGACGGTCTTGGCGCCCGCGCCGGTAAACCCGCCGGGCATGCCGTGCACATCCACCGTGGGCCGCGCCCAGGTGCGTTCCATGACGCTCAAGCCTGGCTCGCCTACGAGAACCTTGGATCCCACCTCGGTCTTGCGGTACTCCTCTTCGTCGAAGGGCAGGCTTTTCCAAGCCTTCAGCTCGTCGGCGCTCGGAGCCTGCACATCGTCGTAGAAGCCTGGGATCAGGATGTGGCCGTTCTCATCCTTGAGTTTGGCGATGATCTGACACAGCGCCACGAAAGGATTGGGCGCTGCGCCGCCATATATGCCGGAGTGAAGATCGGTCTTGGCGCCCCGGACCTCAAGTTCGGTGTAGATCATGCCGCGCAGTCCGACGCAGAGCGTCGGCAGGCCGGGCGCGAACAGCTCGGTGTCCGACACCAGCGCGAAATCGGCTTTCAAATCGCCGGGTTTTGAGGCGACATAATTTGCAATGGTCTCGCCGCCCACTTCTTCTTCGCCCTCGAAGATGACGCGCACATTCACCGGCAGCGCCTTATTGGCTGCCATCAGCGATTCCAGCGCTTTGATCTGGGCCCATACCTGGCCCTTATCATCGACCGCTCCACGAGCATAGATGTTGCCATTGCGTTCGGTGGGTTCGAAGGGCGGCGTGTGCCACTCGTCGAGCGGATCGGGCGGCTGCACGTCGTAGTGGCCGTAGATGAGGACCGTCGGCTTGCCCGCAGCGTGCAGCCAGTCGGCATAGACCAGCGGATGAGCATCAGGGCCGTGACCACCTTCAATCAGCCGGGCATGCTCCAGGCCGATGCGCTTGAGCTCGGCTTTTACCGTCTCGGCGGCTTTTCGGCAGTCTTCGCTGTGCTCGGGCAGCGTGGAAATGGACGGAATACGCAGCAAATCCTTTAATTCGGCAAGAAAACGGGGGTGGTTCTGTTTGGCGAAGGCAAGCGCGGAAGAAGACATGGAACGGCTCCTTTCAAAAAAACGGACAAAAGCGAGTATAGATCGCTGGAACGACGAGGCGGCGGCTCAGCCGAATGGCTGTTCCAGCGACGGGCTGGGGCCGGTGAACAGCTTGGCGCCGTCTTCGGTGATACGCATGTCGTCTTCGAGGCGCAGACCGAACTCGCCGGGAATATAGATTCCGGGCTCGTCGGAGAAGCACATGTGCGGGGCGATGATTTGCGGGTTGCCCTTCACCAGGTAAGGCCATTCGTGCATGTCCATACCGATGCCGTGGCCAAGGCGATGCAGGAAGTACTTGTAACCGGGGCCGAAGCCCGCGTCTTCAATCACTTTGCGAGCCGCCGCATCGACCGAGCCGCAGGCTGCGCCGGGACGGGCAGCGGCGAGCGCGGCGGCCTGGGCGAGATGGACAATATCGAAGCAGCGGAGCATCTTGTCGCTGGGGTTGCCGTAAACGAATGAGCGGGAGATATCGGATTGGTAGCCTTCGACAGTACAGCCGTCGTCGATGAGCACCATGGCGCCCTCGCGGATGGTTTGCGCCTGGATCGACCCGTGTGGCAAAGCCGAATACGGGCCGGTTTCGCAACTGGCATCGCCCGGGAATCCTACGCGCGCGTAGGCGGTGGCTACCAATGCGGAGAATTCGTGCGTGGTCATGCCCGGTGAGGCTGCGCGCCAGCACGCTTCATACACCTGGAGGGTAACGGAGTTGGCCAGCTGCATCAGTGCGAGCTCCGCGGGCGATTTGATTTCGCGGCAGCCGGCGGTGACCGGCGTGGCGCTGCGCACCGTCGTCTGCGGCAGGGCGCGGCCGATGCCTTGCGCAAACACAAAAGGCATGGTTTCCTCGATGCCGATCGCACCGGCGCCGAGGCCAAGATAGCGCAGGCCCGCAGCCAGGCGCGCATAAGGGTCGTCGTCCTCCTGCCAGGTGAGCAGGCGTGTAGCGGCGAGCGAAGGAACGAGCGCGAACTGCTCGTGCAGGCGATCTTCTTCGAATGCCGGGCACACCGCAAAGGGTTGGCCCTTGGCAGGCAGCACCAGCACCATCATCCGCTCGCTCGGCCACCAGCGAACGCCGCTAAAATAGCGCAGCGAAGTGCCGCCCGTCATGCAGATAGCGGCGAGGCTCGTCTGCTCCATCAACTCGCGTGCGCGCTGGAAACGCGCCTCCCGCTCGGCGCTGGAGATAGGCGTCGCTTCCTCACGTCGGTCCCTGAGCGCGGCGATGGGGGCCGGCAGCGCCGGAACGTCTGCGGGGCCAATCGCGCCTGAGCTTCGCGTAGCCAACGGCAACAGCGCCGCGGCGCCCGCGCCGGCAAGAAAACTGCGCCGTCTGGGGTTCATCTCAAATGAGATGATACAGGGCGGGTCAATGACCGGCTCGGGGATCGACGCCTGGATGAACCTTCCGTAATGAGCGCAGGGACGGGCGGCGGGTGCATAGTAGAGATAGAGGTTAATGCCAGATTCTCAGGGCATGCAGCAGGCACGTATGCAGAGCGCCGTCAAGGTGTTGATCGCTGAAGATGAGCCCAATGCGCTGGCCGGGCTGGCGGAGCTGATCTCGGGGTGGGGCTACCACACCGAGACGGCGCGCGACGGCCAGGAAGCGTGGGAGAAGGCCGTGAAGTGGGATCCGGCCATTGTGGTCACGGATCTGAAGATGCCGCGCATGGATGGCATGGGCCTGCTGGCCAAGCTCGCTGAAGGCGGCGAGGGCCTGAGCTCCAATATGGCCGTGGTGGTGCTCACCGCCATGGGCTCCATTCAACTGGCCGTTGAAGCCATGAAGATCGGGGCCTACGACTTTCTGCAGAAGCCCGTAGACGCCACGCGCCTGAAGACCATCCTGGCCAACGCCGCCCGGCAGCGGGAAACCGCCATCCAGCTGGAGGTGGCGCGGCGGCGGTTGCGCGAAACCGGTGTGCTGGGTTCGCTGGTGGGCAGCTCCAAACAGATGAAGGAGATTTTCGGGTTGATTGAGCAGATTGCGCCCTCCAACGTGCCCGTGCTCATCACCGGAGAAAGCGGGACAGGCAAGGAACTGGTGGCGCGCACGCTGCATGACTTGAGCCCGCGCAAAGGGCGGCCGTTTGTCGCCGTAAACTGCGCGGCCATTCCTGAGACCCTCATCGAGAGCGAGATCTTTGGCCACGAGAAAGGCGCGTTCACGGGAGCCATGGAGCGGCGTGCGGGCTGCTTCGAGCTGGCTTCGGGCGGCACGCTGCTGCTGGATGAAATTGGTGAAATGCCGTCGGGCACTCAGGCCAAGCTGCTTCGCGTCCTGGAGGAGCGGAAATTCCGGCGGCTGGGCGCACGCAACGAGCAGGATGCGGACGTGCGCGTCCTGGCGGCGACCAACCGCGATCCCAAGAACGCGGTCGCCGAGGGTCATCTGCGCGCCGATCTTTACTACCGGCTTAATGTCTTCAACATCAACATGCCGCCGCTGCGCGAACATCTCGACGATCTGCCACCCATGGTGGAGGCCATGGTGCTTGAGATGAACCAGAAGCACGGGCGGAAGGTCTCGGGTGTGGCCGCGTCGATGCTCGACCGGCTGATGGCGTACACCTGGCCGGGCAATGCGCGTGAACTGCGCAATACCATCGAGCGCGCCGTGATTCTTTGCCCCGACGGGACGCCGCTGGATGCTGGACACCTGCCGCAGGGCTTTGGCCGGGAACAGGCAGTGGGAACAGCGGCGCTGGATGGCAACTCCATTACGGTGCCCGTGGGCGTTACGGTGGACGAGGCCGAGCGCTTGCTGATCCTGCGCACCCTGGAGGCTACCGGACAGAACAAAACGCGCGCCGCAGAAATTCTGGGCGTGAGCCTCAAAACCCTGCACAATAAGCTCAAGGGGTATAGCCGGAACCAAAAGGAGCATTGAAAGCCCAAGGAAATTGCCCCAATACTGTCCCCAGCATTGACGCATTGCCCGTCAAAGAAAAAGACCGTGGTCGACAGCGTCGGGGCTCGACTTCAATGGGGCCAATGAAGCCGGTTGCCTTATGGTATTCCCCTTTGAGTTGAAAGATCGCATGCCTTGGCGACATTCGAAAATTCTTGACTCATGCGTCTGAAGACCAAACTCGTGCTGGCCATTTCGGCCCTGGTGTTTCTCATCGCCGCGATTGTGTCGGGGGTGTATGTTCACCAGCTGGTGAAGGCGGCGGTGCTGCAAACCTACGATACCAACCGCATGGTGGCCGACGAGGTGCGGTTTGCGCTGCGCAATGCGCTTGAGACCGGCTTGAAGGGCCGCACGGTAGATCCCAACAATCCCGAGGAGCTGCGCGGCCTGGTGGCCGAGACCGTGCAAAACGACGACACGCTGAAGGCAGTGCTGGTATCGGTGATCCGTTATTCGACAACGGTGTACGACGTCAACATCGGCGACAGCCAGGGCGCGACGCTGCTGAGCACCAACCCCGACAATCAGGGCAAGCCGCTCCCCGCGCGCCCCAACTACAACCAGCTTTTGAAAGCCAGCCCTGTGCGGACCATGATGCAGGCCTTTGGCGAGCCCCAGGTCTACGACGTGGTCGCGCCGCTTGAAAACAACGGCAAGCTTTTCGCCTCGGTAAACGTGGGTGTGCACACGTCGCTGCTGCGCGCCGTTTACCAGCCTTTGCTGCGCAACGCATTGCGGCTGATGGGTCTTGCGCTCATCGTGGCGCTGATGTCGGCTTTCCTGCTGAGTAACCTGGCCCTCCGCCCGCTGACCCAGATTAGCCGGCAGCTCGACCGCCTCACTGCAGCCTCAGGCGGGCCCGCCGAAGAAGAGAAAGACACCAAACAGGACGTCGCGGCGCGGGTATCTACCAAGATCGAGCAGATCGGGCAACGCATGCGCAACGTGGAGGAAGTGTACTCGGCGTTGCGCGAGAACCTCGACCAGATTCTGGGCAACCTGCAGGACGGCATCCTGCTCTTTACCGAGGACAAGCGCGCCGTGCTCGTCTCGGAGGCGGCGCGGCGCTTCCTTGAGATCGACCGCCACAGCATCCTGGGCTGGCACGCACGCGAGATTTTCGACCGTTCAACGGTGCTGGGTGGATTACTCTGCGACGCCATTGATGCGGGCATCAACGTTGAGAAGGAGGAGGTGCGCACGGAAAGCGGGCGGCGCATTCAAGCATCGTTGGACTTTATCTACGACGAAGAGACGCACCGCGGGCTGGGCGCGCTGGTGACGCTGCACGACCTGGAGACGGCGGAAAAAATCGAGTCGGAGCTGGAGCTTTCGCGGCGCATGGCGGCCATCGGCAGGCTTACGTCGGGCGTGGGCCACGAGGTGAAGAACCCCATCAACGCCATTGTGGTGCACCTGGAGCTGTTGAAGTCGAAGCTGGGCGAGGCGGACGCCCCCGCACTCAAGCACCTGGATGTGATCGACATGGAGATACGCCGCCTTGACCGCGTGGTCCAGACGCTGGTGGATTTCTCGCGCCCGGTGGAGCTGCAATTGCGCGAGCAGGATTTGCGAGCGGTGATCGGCGACGTGCTGGCTTTGGCAACCGACGAGCTCACCATGCGCCGCGTCACTTTAATCACGCGCATGCCCGAGGAGCCGCTGATTGCCAACGTG
>JASHQH010000072.1 GCA_030037635.1 Acidobacteriaceae bacterium | reverse complement strand
TCCGGTTGCCCGCATCGCCACCAGCCTTTGCCTTGTACATAGAGCAGGCGGTTGATGCGTGTGGCAAGTTCGGTCGCCTCCGAGCTCAGTTGCGAAGCTTCCTGCTGCCGGCCGCGGCGCTCGAGCAGTTGCGCCACAAACCGCATGCTCGAAACATTACCCGCGTTCATGCCGGCGACTTCATGCAAATAGGTGCTGACGACTTCAAGGAGATTTGAGATCTCTCCGTAATCCGCAAGCCCGCTGCCGGTCTTGACCAGCTTCCTCCAGTAGGTTGCGTGGCCGAGCAGGTGATCGAGGACGCTTTGATCTCCGGTTCTTTTGTCGAGCCATGCAAAATCTCCGGTGACACGCAGATAGTTCTGCGCGCAGCGGACAATGGCCATGTCGTTTACGCCGTACCAGGGGCCGATAGCCTCGCCCGAAACATAATCGGTCGCCAGATGCTGGTGCATCTCGCGCTGAAACCAGATTTCAACGAGATTACGAAGCGGCTGGGGATCGAGCAGCGCCAAACTCAGGCTAGCGAGCGAAGTGTCCCAGGGAAAACTGAGAGTAGGCAGAACGTGCCCGCTCAGGGTAAGGTGGGTCGGCCCATACGCAGAATCAGGCGAGCGGCGCCGTGCGGTGAGCAGATTCCTGAGGCCATTGGCATAGAGATTCCACAGCGTCTCGCTCTCGGTCTTTAATTGTGGAAGGTGCCCGGAGAATGCGCTGTTTCCAGGAGTAAATGCAGCCTGGAGCAGATGCTCAAATGCGTTTTCGTTTTGCTCATCAAGGGCGGCGAATTGCGACTGCAGCCGATCGTGCATGGCCTCGGCCTCGGCAGCCGTTGCTGCAATGGCCGCGACAAAATGCAATTCCAGCTTTTCTCCAGGTTGGAGCCGCTGGTGATAGCCCAGCAGGCAGCCGCCGTTGATTTCCTGGGCAGGCGGGTGGATCCCCTGTACACATGCAGCCTGGGAGTGCGTTGCAACGAAAGTCAGCCGGCCTTGAGCCGCGTTCCACACCACATGGTTGTCACCTTCGCCGGGGAGTTCGCTGAACCAGGCGCTGTCTTTGCGAATCACACCACCGCGCAGGTCGAAGCCCAACTCGACTTCACGGCTTGCAGTGCCGAGGTTGCGAACCTCGATCGCCTGCACCACCGCGCGCATTTCCTGCGGGAGAAACATTATGGTCCGGAGCTGCAAGTCCCCGAGCCGCTGTTCTCTCACCACGCGGTGAGGAAACCATTGATAGGTGACCGCCTCCGCAGGGTTGTCGGAAAGGGCCACGAATCGCCCGTCCACAAAGAGTTCACATGTCCTCAAATATCCGGGACTCCAGGGAATATTTGGAACGCCGCAGCAGGCGTAAGGCGGAAAAGCGATCGCGTTCAGTGCTGAGACTGATTTGACTGCCTGCGCATAGCCCCAATCGTTCATCGCAATGGGGAGATTGAACAGTTCCATGAACCCGTAGCTCATGCGAATGCTGGCCAGCTGGGTGAGTGACGGAATTGACGACAGGGGCTTCGGCGACAGGGCAGGCAACGGAGAGCTCTCTCGAGCAAGGGCCAATGCGGCGGAGGAACTGATGAGAAAATCGCGGCGGTTCATGGCAGGAAATCCTTTACAAGCGATGCAAGGACAGAAGGATCGTGAGTCGATTCCCCGCCCGGGCTTTCACAGGCGAGTCAGCTCCTCGCAGCCGCAAAGGCGGTCAGACCCGAATCACCTCGATGCCAACGCTTTGGTATGGCTCAACGACTTCGTCGCTTGCGCCGGTGTCGGTAATCAGCTTGTTCAGTGTGCCGATTTCACAAATTCGCCAGTCGGCTACAACCCCAAGCTTCGTGTGATCGGCGACGGCAATGTGTCTGCGGGAGCGGCGCACCATTGCGGCGTTCAGTTCCGCCTCGTCCGAGCTGAAGCAACTCAGGCCCCACGCCGGATCGATTCCGTCGGCGCCGATGAACATGGTGTGGATAATCATGTTTTCGAGGCTGCGAACCGCCGACGGCCCAACCAGGGAAAACCATTCGCCATGAAGGTGGCCGCCGGTGACAAATACATTCACGTCTTTTCGCTTCGACAGCTCCATGGCAATGTTGGCCGTGTTGGTCACCACGGTGATTCTGCTGTTTAGGGGGAGGCCGCGAATGATTTCAGCCGTCGTGGTGCCTGGCGTGATGGCAATCGTCTCGCCAGGAGAGATCAGAGCCGCTGCCGCACGCCCGATGCGCCGCTTCTCATTGGCCTGGCGTTCAACCTGGGCCAGAAAGGAGCGGTCCTTTTTGAAAGGCTCGTAGAACAGCGGATCAATGGAAACGGCACCGCCGTGGGTCCGACGCAATCGTCCTTGCTGTTCAAGATGATCGAGGTCCCGTCGGATGGTAACCACGGTCACATTGAGCTTTTCCGCCAGTTCCTCAACCACCACTGAGCCGGTTTCCTGAAGCGAAGTAAGAATGAACTGAGTTCTTTTGTCTTGTGGTTCTCTGCTCGGGGAGTCTTGTGAATCCTCGCTGGTCTTCATGGCTTGTTTCGGCTTTACGGTTTTTCTCACCCTTCATTTCTCCCAGGATTGCTGAATTTCCTCCAGGCTCTTGCCTCTGGTTTCAGGAACCATCTTCCAGACAAAGACAAAGCTGATTGCCGAAAGAATACCGTAAATCGCAAAGGTACCGGAGACACCGAGGGCCCGAATCATGGAAAGAAACGTAAAAGTAACGAGGAGCGTCCCGGTCCAAAGGACTGAAGTAGCCAGGGAAGCGGCCCTCCCTCGAATGCTGGTGGGAAAGATCTCAGAAATCACAACCCACGGAACCGGCCCCATGGCGAAGGCGAAGAAGGCGGTATAGCTCATGATGCTCCCCAGGATTACGGCGACGGGAGCGTTGGGGTTGCCGAATGTGAACACCAGGATGGCCAGAGAAATGGCCATGCCGCCGCAAGCCGTCAATAACATGGGGCGCCTGCCCCACCGGTCGAGGAAACGCATCGCAAGAAGCGTGCTGATCAAATTGGCGAGACCGATCAAGACGCTGGCAAACAAGGCAGTGTTGGCGGTTTGACCGGGAAGATGCTCGCTAATCAGAATGGAGCCGTAATAGAGGACGGCATTGACGCCGGTGATCTGGCACAGAATGGCGAGACCGAGCGCAACGGTTAGGGGCCGGCGCATGCGCGCGGCGAACACATCCTTCCATGCACCCTGGGCATCGCCTGAGGCAGGTTCCAGTTGCAGCAACTTCCCATCTGCTTCTGCTGAGCCAAAGAGACGCGCGAGAACCTTTCTTCCTTCTTCGCGCTGTCCATGTCCGACCAGCCAGCGAGGGCTTTCCGGCACACCCAGCAAGCCGAAAACCAAAACGATAGCGGGAATGTCGGCCAACCCTACCATCCATCGCCAATTCCGAGGACCGGTCCCGGCTAGCGCCCAATCCACCAAATAGGCAGCCAGGATTCCGATCACGATCGCCATCTGGTTCATCGACACCAGCGTTCCACGGTTTCGGGCTGGAGCAATCTCGGTGATGTATACCGGCGTAAGCACCGAAGACAGGCCGATGGCCAGTCCGCCTGCCAGGCGACCAACGGAGAACGCGGTTACCGATTGCGCCAGCGCGCACAGCAGCGTGGAAGCGACAAAGAGAACAGCCGCCAGAAGCAGCGATTTGCGTCGGCCGAGACGATCGCCGATCAGGCTGGCGCCGGCAGCTCCAAACAAACACCCCAGGAGAATTGCGCTGGTAGCAATCTCAGTGGACGTATTGCTCAGAGTGAATTCTGCGCGAAGAAAAACCAGGACGCCATTGATCACCGCGGTGTTGAAACCAAGCAGAAACCCTGAAATGGCGACGATTGTGGCAAGGAAAACAACATAACCCAGAGATCGAGACGGGGCTTTCGGCGAGGGTTCAATGGAAAGAGCGGGCATAAAGAGGCCTCAAAAATCGAACACTACCCTTATATACGAAAATAGCGATGTTCGAAAGACGCCAAAACAATCTTTTTCGGCTTCAAGATTTGGCGGCGCCAGCGCGGCGGAGAATGGGCCGCGAGAAGTGTTTTTGCACGAATATCGCACCTCACTCGAACCAGGGATAGGCAGAATTCGGCAGAAACGAACTATATCTATGATTGTTACTGTTGCAAACGAAAGTAGACTGTGATAGAATTCCGTCCTGCTATGGAATTATCCCTTCGTGATGCCGGCCAAGCGCCGCAACGCGCCCACTTGCGATCAGAGGTTTTGTTGGACTGGTGCAAGGGAACGATGTCTGGCGATCCGATCCAGGAGAGCTTCAAAACTTTGCACGATTTGAAGGCGATTTTCAGCGATCATGTGGCCCTTGCCGCGATGGATCCGGGCCGTGAGGTGTATCGGGTTCGATGGTGGGCGCCGGTCGAGCGGGGAACCGAAGGTGGACTGTGGTGGGGTGTGACGGTGCTCCAGCCGGGAAAAGTGGGCGACGAGTACTTCATGACTCACGGCCATTTTCATGCCAATCGCAGTCGAGCAGAGTATTACGGCACGGTGTCCGGTAACGGCATGCTGCTACAGATGAATCCAGATCGTAGCACGTGGGCGGAAGTGATGGCTGCCGGGAGCCTGCACTACGTTCGGGGAGAAAATGCGCATCGCATTGCCAACACCGGCAATTCCCCGCTGGTGGTGTGGGCTTGCTGGCCGAGCGATGCCGGCTATGACTATGCACCCATTGCCGAGCGAGGATTCGGGGCGCGTTTGGTGGAATCGGATGGCCGGCCTGTGCTCCTTGAAGGCAACTGATGGATTCCGCGCAATTCGATTTCGGCTTGGACATTCGCCTGCGAGAAGACAGTCTCGCCTTCATCTACGGAAACGGGGTCTTTGGGCCGGCTCCGGAGTTTCGCAGGCTGGACGATATCCGCAGGAGTCTGCGCGATCCGGAGTGTTCCGGACCCGACCCGGTCTACGGGATTGCCATGGATGTTGGTAGACTGGCCGACGCCGCGGAACTCCGCAGCCGTTTCCTTCTTTTTGGAGTTGTTGCCTATGCCAGCGGGCATCTGGGCGAAGAGCCGGTTCGCAGTCAGGGGCATGTCCATGCCGCGGCGCCGCATTGCGGTGCATCCACTCCGGAACTTTTCGAGATCTGGCAAGGCCGGGCTGTCATCTACGCTCAGGAATTTGTCGATGACCATCCCGGCCGCTGCATTGCGGTTGAAGCAGGCCCAGGGGATCAGGTGGTTGTCCCTCCAGGGTGGGCTCATTTTGTTGTGAATGCCAGCGCAACCGAGACGATGGTGTTTGCCGCTCTCTGCGAGCGCCAATACGGGTTTCTCTACGACGATGTGAGGTCCCGCGGAGGGCTGGCCTGGTTTCCTCTGCTTCGCGAAAATCGCATCGAGTGGCAGCCGAATCCCCGCTATTCCAGGTCGCCGCTGCAGGTCCGCGGCCCGCGTAGCTATCTTGAGCTCGGCTTGAATTCCGCAACTTCAATTTACAGGCAGTTTCAGGCCGGCCCGGAACGGGTGCAATGGGTTTCGTTTCCTGCTCGCGTTGCCGGCGTCTGGCCCGCTTTCGAACCGTAGCCTCCTTGGAGTCCGGCAGATGCAGCCTATCGATCGACGCACGTTCCTGGCGCGAAGTGCAGCCGCCGCGCTCCTCACTCGCGTCGGGGCTCCCGCGTCTGCAACCAGGGTCGCCGCAAGCCGCGAGATCGAACCCGACTTCAATGCCACCATCGATTTCCGCTACGCGCCGCGCGATTTTCAATCCACCATCTGCTTCCCCGACGATCCTGCCAAAACAGTCGTAGGAAAGCGCGGAGACCTGCGGTACGACTTTCCCGATGACAAATTCGCCGCGATCGACCAGTTTGGGACGATTGTCGAATTCACGCTGGCGGGCATGGCAAATGATTCCTGGATCAGCCAGAAGCTTGAAGGGCCGGGCGTTCCCATCGTGCACACGTTGATCGATCGCCCGTCCGCGACGATCGAACTCATCGCATTCGCAAGCCGGAGCGAGCGCGAAGGGCGTGTCGACAACGTCCTGATGGAAATTCGCGCCAGGAGTGATGACGTGGTTGCGGCGCCGCTGGTGCGGATTCGCAGCTGCCGGGATTACCGCCTCAAGCCCAAGAACGGCATGATAACGGAAGTCGTGCGCGGGCAGTCGGCGGAACCCTGGATGATCTGCATCCCGCTTGACAACCAGGCGCGCGATAGCACCTGGTTTCTTGAAGAGGGCGGTTTTCGTCTCACGCTTGAGCATGGAACGGCGAGCCGCACCCGCCCATTGCGATACTTTTTCCGAATGCCGCAAGCGGGCGGCTCTGCAACGCTTGCTCTCGCAGATCCGGATGCGCTCCTCGACGAAACGCGCGCCTGGTGGAAACAGTGGCAACCATTCGGAGCCGACGTCAAAATCTCTGTTCCTTCGCAAAAGGGTAATTTCCTTCGGGCGTGTGCACGCAATATCCAGCAGGCGCGTGAACAAAAGGATGGGCGGCTGGTCTTTCAGGTAGGCCCCACTGTCTATCGCGGCCTCTGGATCGTTGA
>JASHQH010000071.1 GCA_030037635.1 Acidobacteriaceae bacterium | reverse complement strand
TCGCACGGAACCAACCGTCTTTTGTCGATTCAGCACGAACCTGGTTGCCCCATCCTAACGGCGCTTTTGTTTTTGCCCTTAGGGTGGGGGCGAGACGACCCCAGCCGCCGAACTCCAATTTCCCGCCCCACCTGCTTACGAAAACCGCGTTCTCCGCCACAGCAGCGCGCCGCACCAGAACAACGGCACAATCGTTCCGATGATCAGCACCATCATCCAGGGAAGGTTGACGTAGATGCGCTGTGCCGTCGTGCCCAGCGCCAGCCACAGGAAGATGCCCGCGGCCGCGAGCATGATCAGCACCTCCCACCAGCGGCGCGGATGCTTTTGATCGGCGAGCGGATCGTCTCCGGCCACCACCGCCGCCACATTTTCCTTGTCCAGCTCATAGCGGTCGCACTCGCGATGCATCGCGGCGCGCCAGTTTTCCATCTCTGAAGGCGGCGGCTCGGCCATGCTGATTGCAACGGCGCCGGCGATCATGATGCACGAGCCGCCAAGAATCAGCAGCCGTCCGCCCGCCCCCAGTCCGGCAAATTCGCCAAACACCAGCGCACCCCAGGCCAGGCCCCAAAGCTGGTTGGTATTCGACAACGGAATGCCGCGCCCGATCCCGATGTACTTGGCCGCGTACTGCTGGAACAGGTCGCCGATCACCCAGCAGAATCCGCCCACAAACGGCCAGAAAAGCATGGGCCGCGCACGATGAAGCTCTGCGATCATGGGGTGCGCGCCGTGGTAAAAGATCAGTCCCAGCGTAAGAATGGTTCCCAGTTCGCCGAAAGTGAAGATCGTGACAAAAGAAAGCGGATTCATGCCGCTGATGTAGGCCTTGCGGTAGGGAATATACATGGTGCCGAACATCGCGCCCGCACCCACAGCCGCCAGAATCCCCGTGGCGGCTTTACCCGGCGCACCCGCATTTTGCTGCGTGGTGGCCACGGCCAGAACCGCGGCGCCAAAGACGATCGCCAGCGCGCCGCCCACCACCTTGGCCCAATTCTTCGCGCTCGACCCATGCAGTTCCCTGAAAAGCAGGCAACCCCACGCCAGCCCCACCAGGCTGTTAACGTTCCAGAGCGGAAACGCGATGGCCAGGCCCACGTTGCGCACCCCGAAGATGGTGAGCGTGTTGCCCACGGCCCACAGCGTGCCCGCCAGCAGCGCCCACACAATCAGGTGCGGTTTTTCGCGCAGATCGCTGAACAGGAAGCCGGTGCCTTTCAGCAGAGTCGGCACCGTCCACCGAGCGACGAATGCTCCCATCACCATGCCCATCGAGATCAGAAACGGCGAGAAGCCTTCGTTCACCAACTTTGTCGGTGCTTCAGCGCTGCCCAGCCACACCGCCGCTGACAGCCCGCAGAAGACGCCAAGCTTGTGCAGCGAAATGGTAGACCGCGCCGGCGCGGTGGCCGCGTTGTCGCTCATGCCTTCACCTCAGCGTCATCAGCAGAGTAATTCCCAGAATGAGGACGGCCACGGGCACCCATAGGTGCACGTCGGTGAGAATGGCCACCAGGCACGAGCGTTTCATCCCTCCACCTCCGCGACTCGCACCGGCCGATGCTCGTCGTAGGACCTGCGCGCCGCCAGAGCCATAATCACGGGTGCGCGGCTATCGGCGCCAGTAACCGGCGTAGGCTTGCCGTCGAGCACTGCCTGCACAAACTCCTTGAGCTCCTGCGCAAAGCTCTCAGTATAGCGGTCCATGAAGAAGTTGAGAGGCAAATCGCTGTAGACTGATTTGCCGTTGCTCACCACCACCTCGTTGGGAAAGCGGTTTTCGGTGGCGATCTTGCCTTCGCTGCCCAGAATCTCCACGCGCTGGTCGTAGCCAAACACCGCCTTTCTGCTGTTGTCGATGGTTCCGATGGCGCCGCTCTTGAACTGCAGCACCACCACCGCAGTGTCCAGATCGCCGGCCTCGCCAATGGCAGGATCGGCCAGGACGCCCGCGGCCGTGTACACTTCGTCCACATCGTCGCCGGTCAGGAAGCGCGCCATGTCGAAGTCGTGAATCATCATGTCCAGAAAAAGCCCGCCCGAGGTGCGTACATAACCGATGGGCGGAGGCGCAGGATCGCGGCTGACGATGTGCACCAGGCACGGCTTGCCGATTTCGCCGCTCCTCACCGCATTGCGCACGCGCGCAAAATTGGAGTCGAAGCGCCGATTGAACCCGATCTGCAGCTTCACGCCCGCCTTGGCCACCGCCGCCAGCGCCGCGTCGATGCGCTCGAGGGCGAAGGCGATCGGCTTCTCGCAGAAGATGTGCTTGCCGGCCTGGGCCGCGCGCACAATCAGGTCGGCGTGTGTCTCCGTCGAAGAGCAGATCAGCACCGCGTCAATGCGCGGATCGCTGAAAATCTCATCCGCCGACGCAGCAATTTTAGGAATGCCGCAGTGCGCGGCCAGAGCCTCGGCGGCCGGGCGGTTCACGTCGTAGATGCTGAGAATGTCGGCCTCAGGCAGACGAAAGCTGACGGACTCCGCATGCACGCGCCCGATCCGTCCCGCACCAATGATTCCGAAATGAAGTTTCTTTGCGTTCATACGTCGGCTCCTGGCCTCCAGCTCCTGGCTTCTAGCCCCTAGCTTTTTCTTCGCGCCAACCAGTTGCTCGTTTAAACACGCAACAGCGAGCGGCTGGAGGCTGTATTTAAGAAAAATTCGACTCAATCGACCGGATGTACTCCCGGTTGCGCGCCGCGCTGGCCTTGGGCGTGCCCATCCCGGGCAAAATGTCCTGCTCCACCAGCACGTAGCCCTTGTAGTCGCGCCGGGCGAGCCAGCGCAGCAGGGCAGGGAAGTCAACGCAACCTTTGCCCAGCTCGGGATACAAGCCATTCCGCATCTGCGTAAAGTAGTCCCACTCTTCTTTGCGGCTGCGCCGCGCCACGTTGGGATCGAGATCTTTCAGGTGGATGTACCAGATGCGTTCCTTGAAAAAATTCAGCGCGTTCACCAGGTCGACGTCTTCATAGCCTGCGCCGTGCACGTAATGCCCGGTGTCGAAAACCAGCCCCAGGCGATCGGGATTGGTCTTGAGCAGCAGCCTCTCAATCTCGCCCGGCGTCTCAACGTAGCCCGCGCAATGATGATGAAAAACCGTGCGCAGCCCGGTTTCGTCGTAAACCGCCTGCGCAATCTCGTCTGCGCCGCGCGCAAACACGTTCCACTCGTCCTTGCTCAAACCGTCTTCTTCCGGGCGAATGCGCCCCGCCCGCTGCGTGCGCACAGCATCGGTGCCGTTGTCGTCCGCCAGCACCAGAAAAGGAGCCTGCGTGGTGGCCGCGCC
>JASHQH010000070.1 GCA_030037635.1 Acidobacteriaceae bacterium | reverse complement strand
GCTTCTTCGCGAGCCACGGGCGAGGGAGCGCTTGCCACGGGGACCGGCCCCGCCTGCGCCGACTTCGCGTCGGTCTTGCGGATGTCGATGCCGCCCTTGAAGAATGCGCCGTCTTCAATGCTGATCCGTGCCGCAGCCACGTCGCCATTCAGCGATCCTTCGGCGCGAATGTCGACGCGGTCAGTTGCCGAAACGTTGCCACGCACCTTGCCCAGAACAACCACCTCGCGTGCCGTAATGTTGGCTGCAACCTGGCCGTTGCGTCCTACAGTCACGCGATTGCCGGGCAGATTGACTGCGCCTTCCACTTTACCGTCGATATATAGCGACTCCGTTCCGGAGATCTCGCCTTTAATATAGAGACCTTTGCCGATGGTGGCCTGTTCGGCTGAGGCGGCCTGGGCACGAACAGGTTCGGGCGTGAAGGCAGGAGGCGCCGGGTGGGGCGTTTCCTGGTTCTGGTTGGGGTTGGTCGATACAGTCTGGCTTGGTTTCCACATAGCGTTCAAGGTCATTTTCCTTTTCTGTCCGATGAGGACGGGGGGTGCCAAGGCAAGGCCAATGGCTCGAACCCAAAAATGAAAGATTGCATGCAACGTCCGCCAGCTTGCGTCACTCTTTTCACGCGGCCGAGAACCGGACGGTTGGATCTTCCTGGCCAGCCAGGATTGTCCGTCTCCCACATTCTACGGCATGTTTCGGTTTCCTGCGTGCGGCCGCCCAAACCAAAGTGTGCAACGTTTAAACTGCCTTAATCTTGGCATATGACCGACGGTGAGTTGTTGAGGCGCATTGCCGCCTCTGCGGGACAAAAAGCGGGATACAAGCAGCTGGTTCGCGAACTGGGCCTGGGCGGAGGCCGCGAGCGCCGCCTGCTGCTTGAGCAACTGGCTCGGCTGACGGCCCGCGGCCAGCTGGTGCAGATCGACCGCGAGCAGTGGGGGCTTCCGCGTACGGTTTCGCGGCCAGGTTCCAGGCCGAGCGCCAACCTGCTGGCCGGCCGGCTGGATCTGCATCGGGACGGCTACGGCTTTGTGCAACCGAATCAAAGTTGCGCTGCGGCGGGCGCGCGGGCTGCCGGGAGGGGGCAGGATGTTTTTGTCCCGCCCAACGAGATCAACGCTGCCATGCAGGGCGACGAGGTGCTGGTGGAGCTGGACCCTCCCAAGGCGGACGGCCGGATGCAGGGCCGCATCGTGCGGATTTTGGAACGCCGCAACCCGACCGTGGTGGGAACATTTCGCTTTGCGAAGCCCGAGCGCGGGCAACGGCAAAACCTTGTCGTCCCTTTCGACGACCGCATGACGCAGGCGATCGTGATCCCTGCGGGCGCGGAGGCGCCTTCTGCGGCCTCGGCAACGCCGCATCGCGTGCTGGGCCGCGAGGCGCCGGCTCATGGAAAGGCTGGAAGCGCGGAGAGCCTGGAGGGCCTGGTGGTGGACGTCGAGATCACAAGCTGGCCCACGCCCACGCGTCCGCCCTTGGGCCGCGTCATCGAAATCCTGGGTTCGGCTGACGATTTTGGCGTAGACGTGGAGATGACGATCCGCAAGCACCAGCTGCCGCGTATCTTTCCCGAGCCGGTGCTGGCGGAGGCCCGTGCGGTCGCACACTTCGACGCAAGCATCGCCGCTCGACGCGCAGACTTCCGAGCGTTGCCGATCGTGACCATCGATGGCGAGACGGCGCGCGACTTCGATGACGCCGTCCTGGTTCGCGAGCGTGCCAACGGCGCCGGTTATGAGCTCCAGGTCCACATCGCCGACGTGGCCGAGTACGTGCGGCCGGGCTCCGCGCTCGATCTGGAGGCGCGCGTCCGCGGCACCAGCGTCTATTTTCCTGATCGCGCCATTCCGATGCTGCCGCAGGAGCTCTCCAGCGACATTTGCAGCCTGCGCCCGCACGAAGACCGCCTGGTGCTGAGCTGCGTGATGCAGCTTGACGCGTTGGGACGCATCGAGAGCTTCGAAATCGTCGAAGGCGTGATCCGCTCCGTGGCGCGCATGACTTATACCGACGTTCATGCGATTTTGGAAGGCGACGCCGGCGTGCGAGAGCGGTACTCCGCGCTGGTTCCGGAATTTGAGCGGATGAAGAAGCTCGCCGTGCTGATGAACCAGAGGCGCGAAGAGCGGGGATCGATTGATTTCGATCTTCCCGAGCCGGTGATCGAGTTCGACGAACACGGACAGATGCGCGGCATCACGCGCGCCGAGCGCACGTGGGCCAATCGCCTGATTGAAGAGTTCATGCTGGCTGCCAACGAGTGCGTGGCGGTTTGGATTGAGGATCTGGGCGTGCCGTCGCTCTACCGCATCCACGAGAAGCCCGATCCGCGCCGGGTCGTCCAGTTCGAGGAGCTTGCCGCGGGCTTTGGTTATTCGTTGGGACTCGGACCTTTGCCGGTCCGCCGAGTGCAACTCCGAGCCGAGCGCCGCGAAGCGCACGGCCGCGGCCGCAATCCGCGCGCGCACGAAGTGCCCGAGGACATCGCCGTTACGCCGAAGATGTACCAGAAGCTGGCGGCGCGCATCGAAGGCAAGCCCGAGGAGCGGATTCTGAGTTATTTAATGCTGCGGTCGCTCAGCCAGGCGCGGTACTCCGAGATCGACGAAGGCCATTTCGCGCTGGCCGCGCCGACCTACACCCACTTCACCTCGCCCATCCGCCGCTATCCCGATCTGACGGTGCATCGCATTGCCAAGGCGCTTCTTGGAGCCGGCGTTTCAGGCCACAGAACCGTTACCCAGGCGCGGCTGGGCTCGCCCTGGTCCCATCCCAACGAAGGCCAGGCGTTGTCATTGCGGGCGAAAAATGCGGGTCCTTCGACTCCGCGGTCCGCGAGGTTCGCAGCCCGCTTCGCTCAGGATGAGAAAGTTGTTGAGGTGGAGGCACCGATCGCCGAGGCCGAGCTGGCAGAAATCGCCGAGAATTCCAGTTTTACCGAGCGCCGCGCCGCCGAAGCCGAGCGCGAACTGGTGGAGTGGAAGAAAGTGCGGTTCATGCAGGACCGCGTGGGCGACGAGTTCGCCGCCCTGGCGCTCAATCCCACCAAGTACGGCCTTTTCGTCGAGCTCACCGACGTTTTTGTCGAGGGCCTGGTTCCCATCGACTCGCTGCGCGGCGACCGCTTCACCTTCCGCGAAAATACACACGAAATTGTGGGCGAGCGCTCAGGCCGGCGCTTCCGGGCCGGCGACCGCGTGGAGGTGATTCTGGACCGCGTGCTGGCGCAGGAGCGCAAGCTGCAGTTTGCGCTTATCGAAGCAGAATTGCCGCTGACCGGCAGGAAAGCCGTGCCATCCAAGAAGGTGAAAAAGAGCAAGCGACAAAAGGGTCAGCCACCGGCGGGAAGGAAAGCGGGCCGCTTCGACAAGAGACGAAAGCGGCCCTGAGATGCAGCGCGCTTGGCGCGCGTTGGCGGAGTCAGGTGCGAAGTTGTTCGTGGCTCCGCGAACGCCGCTCTCACCTCGCGCCGTGGAGCAGCATATGCCGGCGGGATTCCGGATGGAAGCGCGAGCTTATGCGCCTGCCTGCTTTGCAGCCAGAGGGCCGATGAAGGGCAGTTGGAACTTCTTGCCCTGAGAGGCCTGCACGATGCAGAAGACGATTATCCCGAGGACGCAAAGCCACCAGAGCCACCAGAGGGGGAGAACCAGAAAGGCAAAGAAAGTGAGGAAGTAGCCGAGAATGAGAAACATGATGAAAAGCGCGATATCCACCGCAATGACGGCGCCGCACAGGAACAGGCACTGGAAGGAATGGAATCGCACAAAGGAATTCTTGTTGTATGGCTCCACGAGGAGGAAAATGATCGCCGGGATGATCGTCAGATAGGCAATTGCACCGGCGGCATTGTCTGAAAGACCTGTCGAGGCTGGGGTTGGAGTTGCATTCTCTTCTGGCATAGCGGCTCCTTTCATGCTGGATAGCGCATCACTGCTGGTTCGGTGCGGTGCACGGCTTGCGATGCGGGGGATCGAGCGGTCTGAAGCCGCCCACCGCGAAAGCGGGGTGGAGATAGAAAAACCCGATGCCTCCCCTGTTGTCAAGCAAATAATGCGACTTATGGCCCGAACTGGAGCGGCCTCGCCTACAATAGCCCTGAGGGCATTGCGCGATGGCTCATACCGTCTTTTGCGTTCGATATAAGAAGGAAATGGAGGGGCTCGACGAGCCCCCGTTCGACTCGGAGTTCGGCCAGAAAATCTACAAGAACGTGTCCAAGGCGGCCTGGGACGAGTGGGTCAATCGGCAGAAGATGCTGCTCAACGAGTATCGTCTTCAGCCCTGGCAGCCGCAGGCGCAGCAGTTTCTGGTGGAGCAGATGGAAGAGTTCTTTTTCGGCGCGGGCTCGGCGCTGCCGTCGGAGTACGTTCCCCCCTCTGAGCACTGACCCACAAAGACCTTCAGCTACGGCAAATTTAGAGCAGGCGGATCCCGAAGCTGCGTCGATCTGGATTTGCGCCTTCGGGCAACCCTACTCGATATTGTTGGCCCGGCGAGCGATCATCTGCCCGCCGGGGATGAGGTTGAGGATCCGGACCGCCTGATCGAGCCGGCCCGGATTCGGCCGCTACTGCACCTGCTGGCTGTCGTCGCTGGTCATCTCGCTCGACACATTGACGGGCTCGAAGTCGCCCAGCGTGAGGCTTTGCAGGCACTCCAGGTCGTTATCGTTCCAGCGGGCATCGGGGGTGCCGATCAGTCCGCCAGTGTCTCCGTTATCGGCCAGGATGATGCCGTAATCGCGGAAGGCGGTGATGATGATTGCCGACTGCGGGCTGGAGGCCGCGCACGAGGGCGTTGCCACCGAGGCTTTGAGCCGGTAGATTTCGCCCGCCGGGCCGGTATTGGTGCAGCTTGAGGGAGGCGCCGACTGCGAGAGCATGGTTTGAGTGGGAACTCCGCTGCAGGATCCGGAGCCCGCCGACATGGTGGCCGGCCAGACCCAGTTGTTCAGCATGTTCTCCACCGTAAACCGGATGGGATGTTGCACGACACCGTTGGGCGCAGAGGGCGTGCCGGTTCCGATCACTTCATCGGCGTTGACCAGCAGCGGAGTAACCGGAAGGCCTGCGGCGTCGGTGGTGCCATTGCCCTGCGGTGTCATGGCGTCGGAATTGGCGTTGGACCAGAGCGCGTTTGAAGAATCGCTCCAGTTGCCGCTCGACTCAGGGACTCCCTGCCACATCTCGTAGAGCGCGGGATTGGTTCCTCCGCCCGGCTCCGCCTCAAGGTAGACGAGCACGTGCATGTCGCCACCGATGCCTGACTGATTCTCAGTGCCTTCGATGGGCGCATACGACGGAATGGGACCGGAGGTGAAGTAGGACTGGTATTCGGTGGTGGCAACCGAGACATCGGGCTGGTTATAGGGAACCTCGATGCCGGGAATGCCGTCGGGCCAGGGTGAGTTACCCGTGCATCCGAAGAAGGCTTTGATGGTTGCGCTCTGATCAGAGCTGTTGATGGGCGCAGCGGGCGAAGTGTCCACGGGCAGGTTGGTGGTGGCGGCGTCAACGCGCTGATGGAAGATGGAGGTCGAGGGGAAGACGCTGGACATGTAGGCGTTGCTGCCGTTGAGGGAGAAGGTGACGTCGGCCGTCGCGGTCTTGCCTGTCGAGTCGGTTACGGTGATCTGAGGAGTGTAGCAGCCCTGGCCGCCGATGATGGGGGCGGTAATTTCCCCTGTGGATGCATCGAGCGACATGCCTTCAGGCAGGGTAGGATAGCTGTCGCTTGACTTGACCGAGAAGGTGTAAGGCGGAGTTCCTCCGGTGGCGGTGATGGTGCAGCCGGCATATGCGGTGTTCTGCGTTCCGCCGGGGCAGGAGGTGGTGGTGATGGAAAGCGTCCCGCCGCTCGATGCTGCTCCGACCGTCACTTTGGCCGCTGCCGTGGTCGATCCCGACGCGTCCTTCGCCGTCAAGGTGTAGGTGGTGGTGGTGGTGGGGCTCACGCTTGTTGAACCGCTCGCCGAAGCTGAAGTGAAGGCGCCCGGAGTGATGGCGACGCTCGTCGATCCTGTCGTGACCCAAGTCAGCGTAGAACTCGAACCCGAGGTGATGCTGGCCGGACTGGCCGAGAAAGAGCTGATGGTCGGTGCGCTTGACGTCGCAGCCGTCACCGTCACCGATGCGGCCGCGGTCACCGATCCCGCGGAGTTGGTCGCCGTCAGCGTGTAGGCGGTGGTGGTGGTGGGACTCACGCTGGTTGAGCCGCTCGCCGAAGTGGACGTGAAGGAACCCGGTGTGACGGCCACGCTGGTGGCCCCGGTCGTCGACCAGCTCAGGGTGCTACTTGAGCCCGAACTAATACTCGTTGGACTCGCCGCAAACGAGCTGATGACAGGGAGGCTTTGGGCGGCAACCGTGACCGTGGCTTTTGATGTAACCGAGCCCGCCGAGTTTGTGGCCGTGAGTGTATAAGTCGTCGTTGCTGTCGGGCTTACGCTTGTCGATCCACTTGCGGAGGCAGACGTAAACGACCCAGGAGAGATAGAGACGCTCGCCGCTCCGGCTGTGGACCAGCTTAAGGTGCTGCTGCTCCCTGAGCTTACGCTGGAGGGGGCGGCAGTAAAGGAGCTGATCGTGGGGGGCGCGGCTGCCGCTGGAGTTCCAATCGTGACCGTAACGGTTGCAGACACTGACCCGGCGGAGTTCGTCGCGGTCAGGGTGAAAGTTGTCGTCGCAGGGATAGGATCGAGGAAGATGGAGTCCACCTGTCCTTCTCCCCTGTAAAACCCGCCAGGGCCGGTCAGCGAAACCTTGGTCGCTCCCTCGATTACCCACGAGAGCGTAGAGCTTCCGTCCTTGGCGATAACCGCTGGAGACGCCTTGAAAGACTCAATGACCGGCGCGGTCTCGCTCAATGCAGGTTGAGTGCAGCTGACCAGAAAAGCGCAGGCTATAAAGAAAGAGGCCAGCGCGCAGATTTCTGGCCGCGAGGGTTTTGACATACAGAAGCCGTGCTTCCGCCTACAAGAACTCCACTCAAAATAGTTGAAACCCATAAGTCACCTTTTCCTGCGGAGTGGGCTCGCACGGTGACTCATCGGCTTTTCTACTCCCGGCGCCGCGTGCATCCGCGCTCCCGGGAGGTCCATCGCCTTGATAGCCCTCGGTTTGAAGCCTAACCCCGCCACTAGATTCCTGGTTGCCAACTCGCCGACTGCGGCGAGGCGGATTTATCGCGTGCCCCCGATCAATGGTTTGGTCAGATCGGCTGGAACGCGCACTGCAGAGGCAATCAACTGAAACTAGCCGCACTTGTGCGGTGAGAATTTTCCAAGACAGGGAGGGCTGCCTTTTAAAAACAACGAATTCTATGGGCAGGGAAGGCAATCTTAGGGCCGTTGCCGCGTCATCGCGCGGCGGTGGCCATGCCGTCCCGGCACAAAGCAATACCTGGCTTGCCGTTTCGCAAGTGGCGATCCGCAAATGCATCAGGATCAGCCGCCGGCTTGAAGGCATGCAGGTTTCAGTTGGAGGCAATAAGGAGGATGAATTGATAGAAAATAATTCAATCTAAGGCAATTAAGTTATCTCGATACGGCAAGCGCAACTTGAAGCGAAGTTGCAGAAACCCACCGTCCGCCGAAAAAAGCTATAAGTTCCGTTATGTTTTTGACTAATTATTGGGTTCAGTCTAAATCACGGCCTGTCGGGCCTGCGGTGCTCTGTATGGTTCTTCAAGGAATTTGCTGTGGAAATTCAAATTTTCTGAACAGTTTTTTAAGCTCAAGCGTGTGGTCCAGCAAGTTTCGCTTGCCTTGGTGCTACTTTATTGAGTCCTTCAAGAGGTCGCGGTTGGAATAGACAAAATCGCTTACCCACTCCACGGCCGAATTCGATTCCGAGGTGCTCATTCCGCCGTATTCAGAGACGAGCGAGAGGATCAGCCCCTTGTGGGCGCGCGATTTTTGCGCTCCTTTGGGAACAATCACCAACACGATCCGCGCCAGAGCAAGATCACCGGCCTCCTTGTTCTCGACAAGGGTTTCAAGAGTGCCGGTCTTGGCGTAGAAGGAGTAGTCGGGGCCCAGGGATCGCGAAAGCGCGCGTGGGCCACCATATTTGTCCGATAGAAATGGGGCTCCGGTTCCCGATTGAATCATTTCTTCGAGGCCGGCTCGAACGGGGAGGAAGCTTTCGGGCTTCAGGGGATCGCGTGTGGATACGGTCTGCGGCAACATGCCGATGTGGGGCACAATCGGCCTTCCTGACATGGCGGTGTAAATGCTCGAGGGCAGATCGAGATTCGACCACATGTTGGTCGATCCGCCCAGCAGCACGCTGATGAACGAACGCGGCGAGGCAAACTCCCTCACATGCGCGCCGGTGCTGGTGGCGTCGAATTGGAAGTTGGTCGCTGCTGGGCTAACGGAGCTCAACTGGCCCCATCGTTGGTCGACACCGTCGGCAAGCAGATTGTCGGTTTCGTCGCCTGACCAGAACGAAAGGTCGTAGGAGCGGCGAACCCTGTGCTCCTGCACAATATTGACGGGGAAGTGCGCCTGGATGGCCAGCGCCAACGGGCTGTCTTCCAATCCCTCGAGCTTTCCCGGAGTTCTGTGGCTGAAGCCATAATCGCTCAGATCGGGAGCGCGATGCCAAGGGTCAGATGAAAATGTCTCCAGCTTCGAGGTGGTTTCATACTCGGCGCCATCCCTGTTTTTCTCCACGTCGACCACATTCGGCCCCGGATTGGGATGAGCGAGCCCAAGAAAATTCAGGCGGACCTGATAGTTATTGTTGGAGTCAGCGAGGTAGTGCGTGAAATCGACCCAGTGATCGCCTGTGTTTGTGCCTTGCCAGGGCGCACCCGGAATGGGAATGCCGAAGAGTTCGTGATCGGGATTGATTCCGCGCACGCTCAAGTGAACGAGGCGGGGATTGACGTCGAGAGACGCAGCCGCCCAGATGGGCTTGCTCGACGACCCAGCCACCAGGAGGTCGAAGTTCCTGTCGCCCAGGTAGCGATTCCTGATGGCTGCGGGCGCCTGCGTCGCCAGCCAGCGTGCGGGCGGATGCACATCCACCATCGTCTTTCCGTCTTCACCGGTCACAGCTTCCCATTCATCGGTGGTCGAGCTGCGCGGCCAACCCGCGAGCGCCAGAACCTCGCCATCGAGATTCATGATGGAAATGGCCACGCGCGGGGGAAGAAACAGCCGCCTTGCTTCCGTCCGCTGCCGCTCCAGTTGTCCGGGAACTTTCGTACCGCCGGATGCGACCGCGCCGCAATCGTGCTCGGCGCAGAGCGGAATAGCCGCAGCGAGCAGCCTTACCTGCAATTCGCGGCCGTGTTCGTCAACCGATTGCTGTGCCGCAGCCTGTAGCTTGGGATCGAGCGCCACGCGGTCAAATTGGAGCTGCTTGCCGTGCTCCGACTGAGAGAACCGGGCGAGCTGCTCGAGCCAGGTCAAATGGGCGCCGGTGTCGTATGCGGCGTCCCACTCGCCTTCGACCCAGGCAGCTCCCACCAGCGCTCCGGCGCTGGAATGGGTGAGCGTGAAGGCGGGCGCCTGGGGCAGCTTGCAAACACTTTGCCGCGTGGTGAAGCGCGCGCCATCGCTCAACCGGACATGGCCGTTGAGGTCTTTAAATCCAATTCCACCGGCCGGCTGATACGCGAGCTTAACGTCGGCCGCGCTCAACGTGATGCCGCTGCCGGTGGCGTCGACGTCAACCAGCACCGTCTGGCGGTTTCCTGAGCTTTTGAAGGGCCAAAAAGGAATTTTCCAGCCCGAATCGTTGGCGCAATTGAGAACAATTTGCGACTTGCCGCTGGTCTGCTGCGTTGACGCCGTGAACCGGACAACTTTGTTCTTCAAGCCCTTCAGCGGCGACAAAACCACCTTGGCCCGGGGTTCATTGGCGGTGGAGACGGTGGCGATGGTGACCTGTACGCCGGGACCCTGGAGCAGCCAACTGTCGCCCGACCCATTTCGCCAGGCGATGGTTTTCAGGCCTGCCGGGGTGAGCCTGGTATCGAGATCGATTGCCGCGTCGTAAGCGGGATTGGCCTCGATCTCATACTCACGCGCATCAGGCTCGGAGAATTCATGGGAACCTGCGCCCACGGGCCGCTCTTCAACGCGGAAAAGCGGAGGCATCGATGCCGATTGCATCCCGGCTGCCTCCTGCCTCCATTGGTCCATCAGCTTCATGTAATCGTCGACGCTCTTGAGCGAGGTGATTTGCCTGATGAATCGGCTGGCGTCGCTCGAATTTCGCAGGACATTGCCTCCGGGAGAGACGATTTTCAGCGAATCCACGAGTCCATTGAAGCGCTCGATCTCCTGCTGGAGCTGCGTGTTTCTGTTGGCGGCCAAATCCTGGGCAGAGGCGAATTCAATGCGATCGGTTTCCGGGTTGAACTTCAGCTGGCTGCGGATCTGGTCCAATTGAGCGCGAACCTCGGCATCACGGTCGTAGATGGGCGGGACTGCGCCGACCGCAATTTCCTCGCCGGGCTTGCGGACCTGGAGCGTGCGGTCGGCCACTTGGCCCTGGATGAGGATGAGGACGGGCGAAATGCAGATCACGGCGACGGCCACGGTCATGGCCCTGTTCCTCCAATTCAGACTCTTCGCCGGCCCTCCCTCCTGCGGATCGCGGTCTGCAACCATGATGAGAACCGCGCACGAGAACAACACCGACCAGCGAAGCACGTCGGAAGGCGAGTAGACCGAAAGCAGGGGCAGATTGCGTCCTGCGAAGGGGATGGTCTGCATGCTGTTCATCAGCACCTGGGCCAGGGTTTCAAGAAAGAAAGCGCCAGTGATGATGTAGAGCAATTCAGTGAGCCAGGAAGTGCCGGATGCGCGGCGGTGGCGCCAGGCGACCAGAGCGAGGGGAAGCGCGGCGAGCAGCAGAAGAAACACCCCGCCCCAGGCGCCATGCTCGCTGGCAATGTAAAACGCGTAGGTGCTGTCGGCCTGGACGGTGTTGAGAGCGATTCCCGCCTTTTGCGGGCTGGAGTTGCCGAATCCAACGCCGGTGTAGGCGCCAATCCGGATCATGCGCAGGTTTGCCCATCGGTGCTCGTCACCAAACGCAAACTGCTGCGCCAGCGACTGGCCGTCTTTGCCGTAAGCCTGTTGCGTGAGCCATTGATCCTGCGCCCATTTTGAAGGATGTTCGGCAATGGCAACGCGCGTGTACACGCGGGGCCATGGTTTTGCCCATTCCGGAAAGAACGCCAACAATACGACAGAGACCGAAAGCACAAGGAAGGCTCCCGCCCACCATTTTGCAAGCGGCCGATGATCGCCCAGCAGGACAACGAACAGGAAAGGAAACAAAAGCGCCAGCCCGCCAATCATTCCGCCGGGATCGGCGAAACCAAGTGCAGGCAACGCGCAGCAGGGAACAAGAATGAGGAAACATCCGACCAGGAACTTTTTTCCCGCGCTCACTCTCTCGGCGCTATGCACCTGCCCTTTGCCGGGCACCAGCAAAATGGCCAGGCCAAGCAACTGGCAAAGCGGCGCAATGGCTTCTTTGCTGGGACCGTAGAACCAATGGATGAGATAGATGGTCCGCGCGGCCACAAGCGCGATCAACATGGCAAGGCTCACCACGACAATTTCGCGCCGCTGCCACTGCCTTGCCCAAAGGTCAGTCAAAGCGTCTTCAAGATTCACGAGATGATCTTCGATGGACTTGCGAGAGGTTCTTCTCGCCTTTCGCCAGAGCCAAGCGCAACTGAGAAGCCAAACCGCCAGGAACAAGGCACACGGCAGTTCGGCCGCGAATGCCGCCGGCAAAGAAGAGAGAAATCCTTGCGCGCGGCCCGAAACCGGAGACACGTGGAGCACGGGCCACATGTGCCATACCAGCGCCGGAATGAGGAGAAAGACGGCGAGATTGACCGCGGGCAGCAAGCGGCGCCACCCCAGGCCCTCGGCCTCGGGCTTCTTTACGGCGCCGAGCAAGGCCAGCACCGGAACGAAGGCGGGCAGAAAGGCCAACGTGCCCAACGAAAGTGTGAGCCCGCTGATGGCGAGAGCGTCCACGGTCCCGGGATTGGACGCGTAGCGAAATGCGAGCCCCACGCGCACGCAGAGCACCACCCACGTAAAGAGAGAGATGCCCATCAAAACCACCATGGTGCGGGGCTCGATGGTGTCGTCAAAGAGCAGGATCAGGGGCGCGAGGCAGCAAAGGTATCCAAGCCAGATGACGAGCAAAGGGACAAACAACGGCAAGCCGGCCCCCGCTGCTCCTTGCTCCCAGCCCCCGGGAACGTCCTGAATGGTGTCCAGATAGAAGTGATAGGGCTCGATCAGCGCATCGAAAGACGAGGTGACGCCGGGGGTGTGCGCGACATCGATGGCCGGTTGGCCGGATTGCAATTGGAATAGGCCGTTGACCAGTGATGCTTCGGCCAGCGGCGCCGGCAACGCTCCAATGGGCAGGAGGAAGGCTTTGTGCCCGGGCGCCGGGACGGCTTCAATTTCGAGCTCGGTGGGCGTGGGAGCCGGCGCGTCTTCGGGAGGCAGGGGGCTCGATTGGCGGAACGGAGGCAGGAAGACGAGCCGCGGCGCCCGGCCGTCCGACTCCACGCGCATGTCGAGCTTCAACCTTGACCAGCGAATGGTGAGCACGGAGCCCACGGCGAGCTGCGCCGATTGAACCTGGATGTGCGGACCAGGTTCGCCCGCGATGACGAAATATGCATGATTGCTGCTGGTGAGCAGCAATTGGATTTGCGCGGCCCACCTGCTCAAGGGGCCGGCTTCCGGGTCAGAGTGCGCGCGCATCCGCCGGATGGTTCTGTCCAATTCTCCGGCAAGATTGACGACCGAGGTTTCCGATGCCATTACGGCGCCTTCGCCGGGGTCAAGGAGCGGTTTTTGACCGCGAAAAACCCTGATCTGCCAATGTCGGGAGAACCAGCGTTTCCTCACCGACAGCGTGTAGGAATCGCCCTCGCTATCGGTTATGTTGCGATCCTGATCGAGGCTGGTTCCATAGAGGACGTTCTCTTTGGCGTCGAGTAAGAATCCGCCGCCGCCAAAGCTTTGCAAGGCGATTTTGCCGTTGGCGCGCGAATTGAACGTGACCGTCGGGGACTCGTGGTTGCCGGGCCAGCCCGGCACGGGGCCCGCCCATGGCGAACCCAGGGTGAGAGCCTGGCCGCTTGTGGGTTCAATTCCCACCCATGCGATCTGCGTGTGAGCCTTCCATCGCCCCGGGCTTTGGACCATGCGAAGCAGGAGCGCGCCAGCCGCTGCGGAAAGCGCGGCGACCAACCCGCCGACAAAGGCCACGCGGATGCGATCAGGATTCCGGAAGAACAACCAGGCAACGGCAACAAAGGCAACTGCGGGGAGCGTCAGGAACAGAAGGTTCATCCCCTGAACCAGCCTTTCCTCTCAATCAACCCTCCCTTGGCGAGCGCAGAAACGATGCGGCGATGCGCGCGGGCGAGTTGCCTGGCGCCGCCGGGCGCGACGAATTCAGCGATTTTGTTCTGGCCAGTCCCGAGGTAGAGCAAAAGCAGCCAATCAAAGCTGCCGCCGACGATCAGATGGGGCGGGCCTGATGCGGCCGCTTCGACCAGTTGCTCCGAGCGGCGCCGCGTGAAGCCATCATGTGTCATCAGATTGGTGACCGATCGCTGCAGGCGCTGCCACGACTCCCTGGAGAAATTCACTGTGTAGACTCTACGGTTCAAGCCTCGTATCAGTTCCCAGGCGCCGAGAATGGCGAAGATGACGCCGGCCAGCGCAAGGATCACGTGGTGCTGCGCCACGCCCAAAGCGTCGACAAAAGGAATCGGGCGGGTATGAAAGCGCAGGTACCACACAGCCGCGGCGATCGCCAGCCCCGCGATCCCTTGCCAGACGGCGGGCAGCTCGAGGGGCAACTGCGCGTAATCCTGTTGCGTATTGCCGCCATAGCGTTTTATCAGAAGGAGATCGGCCAGGCCGTTGTAACGCTCGGGATCGTTGCGGCGCCTGGGGCCGGCCGAAAAATCCTCGCCCGGCGCCGCTGTTGCTTTGGCAAACTGGTCAATCGCGGCACTGAGTTGACTGGCTGCGGCGAATAAATCGGCAGAAGCCGCCGGGCCGCGCTCAGCAGCCGATGCGTCGATGGCCACAACTTTGTGGGCGGGCTCGAGGGGTTCATCGGAACGCAGAAATTGGCGGTTCCTGGCCAGGCGTTTCAATTCGGTCCCGTGCCGCTTTTCCAGGTCGAGCACCTTGGCGAGGTTGCGAAATTCGCGTTCCTGCATGCGCAGCTGGCTGCCTTTGGTGTAGAGACTCAGCAGTTCCATGCATTCCTGCGCCAGCATTTCGCGCTCCGGCTTGGCAGCGTCCTTGCCGGTAAAAGGCTTGCCGCCGCGCAAGGCTTCTGAAAGGTTGAGCAGATTCGTCCATCCCGCCGGATTGGCAAATGCAATTTCGAGCTTGGTCTCTACGCTCAGATCTTTCCGCAAATCCGATGCCGCCAGCTCGGTGAGCCATTTACGTGCCGCGGCTCCGGCCTCGGGCGGTTCTGCCTGCAGTTCGAGCAACAGATCCTTCAAGGGCGGGTCAAGCCGATCTTTGATCCGCTCCAGCTCCGCGTTCACTTCATCCCCGGAAAGGAGGAACAGGCTGTCGAAGAGCCAGGCGGGGCGGTAATGCTCGGGTCCTTTCTTGAGCCGGTAGGCAGCTTCTTCGCGCAGGACTTCATTCAGCTTCCGATCCTCGCTGCTCTTCCACTTCCACAGCCGGTGCTGCCGCCAGGCGAATTCCTTCAGAAAGCCGTTCTCTGCTTCTGCCGTGCCGGTTTCGCGCAGGAACCTGCGCCATTTTTCCAAGTCGGCTTTCGATACCTCGCCCTTCACGGTCTCAAGCTGGCTCTTCGCCCGCGCCGCGCAAATCTCCGGTGACAGCTCAAGGTATTCGGGAATGTTGGGAGGCGCGGACTCGGCGTCGAGCTGCCGGTTGAGCGCCTCGGGATCGAGGTAGCGTACCAAGGCTCGCGAGATGCGGGTGGGGCCGAAGCGGCGCCTGGATTCAAGAATGGCGCGCGTTTGATGAGGCCCGATGGGCAGCTGGCGGCTGGCTTTGTCCATCGCGTTCTGGAACGCCGCCGCGAAGATCTCCTCGGCCAGCATCCCATCTTCGGGCAGCTTCTGCTGGAAGGCGGAATCGTCTCCCGCTACGGCCCGGCGCAGCAAACTGGCGCGCTCGAAAAACTGCTTCGCATCGGGCCACTGGAAGGCGGGAAGAGCAACAAGCTCGCGGGTTTTTTTGGCAGTGGGCGGAGATGAGCTCAGATCCTCGAGCAGCGCCTGCAATTGCTCGCCCTCGCGGATTGCGGCTGACGGATCAGCCTTTTCTCCAAACGGCTCATCATCGAGCAAGGCGGAGGCGCCGAATCCGGCAGCCTGCGTGTACGAGCCGCCCACCATCCACCCACGGCCGGTGCGAATCCAGGGCGGGAGCCGAGAGCTCAAGCTCGCCATTTCCGCCATGGTCGGCCGCCGCTCAAGGCCCAGAGCCCTGGGCGAAGCAATCACGGGGACCGACGAGCTTAACGAACCGGCCAGCAGGTTCGCCCATTTTTTTTCAAACGCCGGCGGTGAGGGTGCGCCCTGAAGCAGGCGATCCAATTCGTGGCCGGCGAGGATTTCTTCAACGATGGAGAGCAGCTTGGCCGCGCTCAGTTGCTCGGGAGCCATGAACGTCGCACGCCGCGGGCTATTGGCGCCAAACATACATTCCAGAAGGCCTGCGGCATTCCAACCCGCTCGCCTCCAAAACGAATCGGGTGCCTCGCACGGTCCCAGGTCGAGCAGGACCGTATATGGATAACCGCCGCGATATTGAGGGTTGATGCGCTCGCGATAAAGCAAAGCGGGATTGCCGCCGGGAAAGACGAGGCCAAAGCCGGCGCTGCCCGCGGGAATTCCGTAAAGATCGCCAAGAACGTCGCTGGAAATGCCTGGCCATTCGCCGATCACGGTGCGAATCGAATACTGATTCCCGCCATATGCCAGGATTTTCATGCGATCTCCCCCGGACCCCAGCGACGATGCACTCTCACTCGAGCTCCAAGGTGAACTTCACGAGTTCCATCACTCCGCAACTTACCGCCGGCTCGCCTTCCGCGATCACGGGCGCGTTGGTGACGGTGCGGACCGCAGTCGACGCCGGCGGCGAAGAGCCTTCAGCCGAACCGGGGTCCTCGATCGAAGCCGGTTGCGTATTCTCATCTGCAGTCACGGGGGTAGCGGAGCCGGCTTCGCGAATTGAGGCAATTCCGGTGGTCCAGACGAAGAATGCGCCCTTGATCGTTTCTCCGCTCAACCGTTCGCGAATCAGTTTTTGCCTGGAATCTGAGGGGTCGTAAAAACTCTTCAGCTTCTCAAGGTTCGATATCGCCAGCTCCTGAAGTTCCTCGCGCGTGTGCGCCGACGGGTTTTCCGCCTGCCTTTTGATTTTGGCCAGATTTCTGAGGGCAAGCTGCTTGATTTGGAGCGGGCCGTTGGCGCCATTTGTTGAGCCGGCGGCCTGCGCCGCGACCGTTTCAGGTTCGCTATCGTCCAATTCGGCCCATTTTGATTTCCCGCCGTTCGCCGCAGCGTTTTCCGCATCGGGATCCGGCGTGGCAACCAGATCCACTTTCGTCACCACGATAATGCGGGGAGTCTCGTCGCCTTCAATCTGGCGCAGGCTGGCGCTGAGTTTGGCGTTGAAATCCGCTTTCTTCCTGGCCTCTTTCCGGTCCTGGGGCGGGATGAACTCTTCAAAGACGGGGATGCAGGTAATGTCGATCAGGACGTAGATGCAATCGGAATTGGCGGCATGCTCGGTGACGATTTCGCCCGCACCTTCCTGAAAGTGTTCTCCGGCCAGATCGTAGAAAACCAGCGCGCGCCGCTCGCGCTTCACGATCCGGCTGTAAAATCCGGCGCGGATGAGGGCTTCAGCCGGACGCGTGGCATGCATGTCGAGCGGCTGCCAATCTCTGAGGCTTTGAATGGCCTGCAGGGCATTGGCGAAAAACCGGAATGGCTTGCGCTGCTCCTCGGGCGCATTGGCGTCGGCGGCGATATAGGGTGAAGCGTAAACGAAATTCTCCACCTGAAAGTTGCCGGGCAGGCTGTCGGGATTGACGGCGATGGACGACAACACGCTCTTGCCCACGTCGGCGGGGCCCCGTAACTGTACCCGCTTGCCGTTTCCGATCGAGATCAAGCGCAACAATTCGGACGGAAACCACATGGCTTTCACGCCCGGAACTCTCTCGGCCGCGTCGTGAATGATGGGCAGCGTCCAGTGCTTTACATCGCGATATTCGCTTTTGCCGCCGCTGCCGCTGACGTCGAGCCAGTGCAATGCGCAAGTTTCGCCCAGCGACTCCACGCGATTCTTGGCGCCTTCGTTGAGGTTCAGAATCAGGGGGTTGAGCCGCCTGCAGTTTTCGTGCGCCAGAAACGGCCGCTGCGCGAGCGTACGATTCGCCTTGCACCCGATCTTGTTGCAGCGCGCGAATAAATCGCGAGTCGCCAGGCCTTTCACAACTTCTGATCTTTTACAAACCGGGCAGAAACGGATAAAGCGGGTGTCGGCGGTGATGGAGTCAAAGCAGAGCGGGCAGATTCTGGGGTCGGCCTGTTGCGGCGATTTAGTGACCATCCACGCCGCAAACCTTTTGAAGTGTTGAAGCAACGCATTGAAGAATGCCATTCCAATGCCCCCTCTGGGGAGCGTTGTTCGGGGAATCTCAGTATAGAGTTGCCGAAAAACCGGCACAAGCCCGGCCGGGCAGGCCAACAGAGGCAAGGCCTGGCGGCTGGGCCGTTGCAGGGCCCGATCCAGAATTGAGCGCATGGCGGCGCAGGGTGAGAAACAACCGCCAGAAAGCGGTGTTCAAGAGCTTAGGGCCGTGTCTCGGGGGGAATCGATTTCAGTACGATGTTGGCATCTGTTCAGACCGTGGCTGCGCGCAAGCTCTCGTGCCCGCACGACAACGCCCGCTTCAGCGAGCGGGAAGCGGCACGGCTCTGCGTTCAATGCCGCGAGCCGTACCTTCCGCGGTCTTGCCGGATTATGCGCTGCTCGAGCTGCGGGACCGAAGCCCAGGCCGGCGAGCGATCGTGCCCGTGCAACGCCCGCCTGCAAGTGAGCGGCTATCGCTGCCCGAGTTGCGGGCATGAATGCGGAACGGAACTGCCTGGAGCTTCGCTGGCATGTCCCTATTGCCTGGCACCGGTCGAAAGCTCAGAGGGTGCACCTCAAAGGCCTCTTCCTCGCAAAGTGGTTCCTGCGCTCGTTGCCACTTCTGATGTGCGTCTGGCGCAGGAGCCGGCCTCGCAAGGCTCCGCTCTCAAAGTACCTGGGCCGATCGAAGCGTCGCTGCAGACCTCCTCTCAACCGTCCGCTCGCAGCTTCAAGCGCTTCATCCCCTTCGCCGCAATTTTTCTCTGTGCGGCCGTTGGCGTGGCGGCGGGATACCAGTATGTGCCTCGCATCGTTGAGCGGGTACTCGGGTCTTTGCGGAGCGCCGCGCCGAAGCCTGCAACCCCGACCCATGTTCTGCGCGGCGGCGTAAGCCAGCCCGTGGCCCAAAAACCACACCCAGGCGTACCGGCCCAGCCGGCGCCTGCTCCCGATGGCGGCGAAGTTCCCGGTCAATCCACCCCGACGGCACAAACGCAGCCCGGCGAACCAGCCAGGCCGACAGTTGTGCCGGCACAAAGCCCCGAGGGCGCCGGCTCTCAGCGAGCCACCGTAAGTGAGCCGCCTTCGATAGCCGGGAACCAGCCCAATCAGCCGCCACCGCCGGCCAATCCCGCTGCCCCTGAGAAGCCTCCCGTGATTGTGGCGTTCACTTCGTCAGCGCAAAGCATCGAACGCGGCTCCTCGGCGACGCTTCACTGGAGCGTGGCGGGAGACAATCCCAGTGTGACCCTCCTGCCCGGCATTGGCGCGTTGCCCCCGGCAGGTACCTGGGAGGTGAAACCGGAAACCACGCAGCAATTCACGCTGACAGCCATAAGCAGCAGTCAATCGTTTCCCGAGATAAGGAGGATTGTGATCGTGGTTGTACCGCACCAGGCGCCGAGAATCGTCAGCTTCACGGCCGATGCGAGCCAGGTGCGGTTTGGCCAAACCATCGTTCTGCGCTGGACGGTGAGCGGCGCCTCTGCGCTTCGCATTGACCCTGGAATTGGTCCGGTGAGCTCATCCGGCGCCCTTGTGGTTCGTCCGCTCAGCGACACGGCGTACACTCTGAGCGCGTCGGGCCCCGGCGGCACCACAAAAGGAACGGTGCCCATCAACGTGCTGGCTCCTGCGCCGGCTGCCGGGTATGCGAATGTTCCGGCGCCGCGCATCGTCAGTCCCAACGCTACGCCAATTTCCCAATTCCAAAAGGATCCCGGCGCGCTGCGGCTCCTTGCTCTTGTGCAGGCGGCCATGGGCGGCAGAAGGAATCTGGAAGCGATCCACGATTGGCAACGAGTCGACAGGGTGTCGTGGGACGTGAATGGCGGCACGACGTACGAGACCACAACCTTTGTTGCGCCATCGACGATTCGTGTGCAATCGCAAGGAGGGAGCACGACCCTGGACTTCAGCAATGGCGAGTCGGGGTGGACCTGGTCTTCGATGCGTCCCGCGCGCAACAATCTGCCATCTTCGACCGCCACAAGCATGCCGTTCCGTTCGCTGCCCGGGCTCTCGCTCAGCGACGGCGATCCCCAACGCAGTGTGACGCTGGCAGGGCCATCGACTCTTCTGATCGCCGACAGTCATAACGACAGGGTTTGGCTGCGAGTCAACCCCTTCACGCACCTGCCGCAGTCCATTGCGTGGCTCAACGCGGACGGGTCGGAGCTGGAGGAAAGCTACTGGAATTGGCACCAGAACGCCGGAGTCATGTGGTGGTCCCACATGTCGCGCTCGCGGAATCGCCAAGAGGTCTTGCGCGCCGATGCGATTGGCGTACGCGTCGACCAGGGATGGACTGCGCAACAGATGGCGTCAGCCACCCCCTGATGAAGGACGAGGAATCGCCACTACAATTCCAACAGACCTGTGAAATAGGCTGCAAAGCTCCGGATGGATACACGCTGGCGCAGGGTGTTGGCTATGAATCTGTCGAAACTGAATCGGGTGCCGGCGGTGTACTGGATCGCGGCTGCGGCCTTCGCGGTACGGCTCATCGCGCGGATTGGCCAGGGGATCGATCTGTTCTGGGTGAACGGATATACCTTCTTTTTTGATTTGGCCCAGGGCATTGCGGGCGGACATGGGATCGCGTATGCCAACGGTCCGCCGACGGCATTCCGTGTGCCGTTGTATCCGATATTTCTTGCAGGGCTCACCCTGGGGCACAGGGCGTTCTGGCCCATCGCTATTGCGCAATCTGCGATTGGGGCGCTCACGGCGCTGTACGCTGCACAACTGGCGCGCGCGATGTTTCCTATAGAGGTGGGAGGCAAAGCCGGCAATTGGGCGGCTGCAGCGACGGCGTTTTTCCCCTATTACGTGATTCATGACACGGCTCTTGAGGAGACCAGCCTTTTTACTGTCCTCACCCTGGCATCTGTTCTTGTCTTGTTGCGATCTTTGCGCACGCGGGAAATCACTTTCGGTGCGTCGGCCGGCCTGCTGCTCGGTCTCGACATGCTGACGCGAGCCACGATCGCCCCATTTGCTGTGCTGGTTCCTCTCTGGCTGGCGTGGCGCAAGCGGATGCGCGGCGCAGCGGCTTGCGCAGTTCTTCTGGCTGCGACCATTTCGCCATGGCTGTGGCGAAACTATCTCCTCACGGGAGTGCCTACCTTGAGCACGGAAACAGGGATCGAGCTTTGGAACGGGAACAATGGCTTTCTTTTTCGCCATTACCCGCAAGAAAGCAGCGACTTGAGCAAATATGACGCGCTTGATGCGCTGACGCCACAGGATCGGAACGAAATCAACTTGCTTTCAGGCAATGAAATGCTTGTAAGCCGGTGGTTTTTCCGGTGCGCTTTAGCCTATATGCGGCAACATCCGCTCGAGACAGTCTGGGATGATTGCCGCAAGATTGTGGCGGGATTCTATTTTCTGCCCAGCCCCCGACGGGGAAGATTTGAAGACCTCGTCTACGCGTTGAGCTACAGTCCGGTGATGCTGCTGGGGCTGTGGGGAATGTGGCGGCGGCGCGCCCACTGGCGGACGGATTCGCTCATCTACCTTCTTTTTGCCACGTTCATCATTGTCACCGCAGTCTTCTGGGCTCACACGAGCCATGGTGCGTATCTGGATGTTTACTGGATCGTATTCGGGGCCGGAGCACTGGCGAGTGCGAGCCCGCGATTGAAGCGAGCCGATGGGCAGAATTTCAGGGCTCAAACACCGGCTGCGGGTTGAGTTTCTTGCCCAAGCGCGCCGGAGCGCGCAGGCCGGACTTGAGCTGTCGGCGAGGCCATTGACGGCAGGCAGTGTATTGTATGTTTTGTGAAGGTTTATGCGCACTGCCGCGCGGATTTTTGGTGCAGGGACGAGCGCTATTTTCTTCGTATGCGAGACTAAGGATGTCGGTCAACTCCTATTGGGCTTATGGTCTTCGTATTCAAGCGGAGATTGACTGTCCGGAACTGCCAGTCGATCCACAGCCCACCGTAAGTCCAGATGTCACCATTTGCTTGCTGCCGCCCGTACCGACGGTTGCCGACACGCTGGAGAACGGGTATTACGAGGTTCGGCCCGGGATCTTTCGTCTTGCCGTGCCACGTGTGGCGCAATACCGGGTGGAAGGGGGAAGCCGAATCTCTGTTGAGCCTCAGGAAGGATCTTCGCCGGGAGAAGTTCGCCTGTTTCTTTTGGGATCAGTGATGGGCGCGCTGCTTTATCAGCGCGGATTGTTCCCGCTGCATGGCAGCGCGGTGGAGACGCGCTGGGGCGCGATGATTTTTGTTGGCGCCCAGGGAGCCGGCAAATCAACGCTGGCCGCGCAGTTTCATCGCAGGGGTTACAGCCTGCTTTCTGACGACGTTTGCGCGGTGGTGACTTCGCCGGAACAATTGCAGGTGCTGCCTGCACTGGCGCAAATGCGGCTTCGCGCTGACGCTTACGAACGCCTGGGACAGCCGCAGGACGCGCGCTTCCACATCGACAAGTTTGTGGTTCCAATGAAGGAAGGGTACTGTGACCGGCCGGTCCCGCTGAAGGCAATTCATATTCTTGCCAGCCGCGAAGAGGGCGATCCGGAGTTCGCCGTTCTTCGCGGTTTCAATCGTGTGCAACGGCTTCTCGAGAATCTGTACCGTCCGCACTACCTGAAGGGGCAAAGCACACAAAGCGACCTGATGCGGCTGGCCGGTTTGATCGCGCAGAAGACGACGATGGCCGAGGTGTCGTGCCGCCGGGATCCGGAAAAGATCGAAAGCCTGGTGGACTTTCTGGAATTGGCGTGGGCGCAACATTTCGGCGCCTTTCAAGAGCGAGAGCGAAGCTGATGCGCCACTTTAAGCCGGATGACAGGTTGAGCCGCACCAGGGAGATGCTGGCCACGGAGCTTGACCAGGAAACTGTCCTGATGAGCATCGATGCCGGTGCGTACTACGGATTAGCAGGAACTGCGCGAAGCATTTGGGGAAAGTTGGAAACGCCTTTGACTTTCTCCGCTCTGGTGCACGAACTCGTCGAGGAGTACAAGATTACGCCCGAGGCTTGCGCAGCGGATTTGCAGCGGTTCCTCGGGACACTGGAAAAAGAAGGCCTCCTGCGTGTGGAATGACCTGAAGCGCTACTGGAGTGTCTCCCCCGATCGCAGGCGTCTACTTTGGGAGGCTCTTGCCTCTCTGGCCATGGCAAGGGTGGCCATGACTTGCGTTCCATTCCGGCGAATCGCAAGGTGGCTGGGGACGCCGGGCGCCAAAAGTCCCGAGAGTGCCGCACCCGAAGCAACGCACACCGCCGAAGCCGTGGGATGGGCAGTGCGAGTGCTGGGTGCGCGCGTGCCGTGGGACGGCCGTTGCCTGGCCCAGGCGCTGGCCGCGACCAGCATGTTGCGCCGTAGAGGCCTGGAAGGAACGGTTAGTTTTGGGGTGAGCCAAGGCGAGTCCGCCGATTTCGATGCTCACGCGTGGCTGCGCCTCGGTTCCTTGATCGTTACCGGCGGCCCCGGCCACGAACGTTTCAAGACATTCACGACCTTTTCCAGGGGACGATCATGAGCGGGTTCTACGGCGTGTATCGATTTGACGGTGCACCGGTGGATCCGCTGTGGTTGGAGCGGATGAGAGCTGCGATGGCCTATTACGGACCTGACGGCGGCGGCTCCAAAATCGACGGGCCGGTGGGAATGGGGCATCTTTTGCTGGAGGTCAATCCGGAGGATGCCTTTGAACGGCAACCGCTCGGTGGCGAGCGCGGCCTGCTGGTATGCGCGGCGCGGCTGGATAACCGCGACTCGCTCCTCGAGGCTTTCAATATCGCCGCTTCACAGGCTCCGCAACTCAGCGATGGCCACCTGGTGAGCCTGGCCTTCGATCGCTGGGGAGAAGAAATCTGCCCGCACCTTGAAGGAGATTGGGCGCTGGCCGCGTGGGATGCAAGGGAGCGGCGGCTCTTTCTCGCCCTGAACGCCTGCGGCAATCAGACGCTCTATTATTACCAGGGCAAAGGGTTCATCGCTTTCGCGTCCAGCCTGAAGGCCCTGCTGGCCCTGCCCGGAACGCAAAAGGAACCTGATTTTCTGCGTCTTGCCGAGGTGCTCGTCTCCTGGCAGCACGACGCGGAGTTCACTGCTTACAAGGGTTTTCGACGCCTGCTTTGGGGCGACGCCATGACCGTCGGTCCCGACGGCAGGCCCTGCTCCCGGCGCTATTGGTGGCCGGGGGAACGCGAGCCGCTCCGATATCGCCGTGACGAGGAGTATGTCGAGGATTTTCTGGAGCACTACACCCGGGCCGTTCAAAGCTGCCTGAGATCAAGCGGAATGGTGAGCGCAGAGCTCTCGGGGGGACGCGATTCGGGCTCCGTGGTCACGCTGGCAGCACCGGTTCTCGCCCGGCAAGGGCGTGAGCTGACCGCCTTCACTGCGGTTCCGCTTTACCCGCCCGATGGCGCCGGCACATCCCGGCGGGGCGACGAGTGGGATCTGGCTCACGCGACGGCCATGATGGCCGGAGCCAACGTCAGGCATATCCGCGTCGATGCAAAGGGCTACAGTATCCTGAAAGGCATTGAATACATGCTTGATGTTCATGACGGCCCAGGTCATGCTCCAAGCAACCACTACTGGATGCAGGCAATTTCTGAGATGGCGTCACAGCGCGGGTTCCGTGCCGTCCTTTCGGGGCGAATAGGCAACGCCACCGTCTCCTGGTCGGGCAACGGCTCTGCAATTCTGGCGCTGATCCAGGGTGACCCCACGACTGCCTTCAGGTTGTTTCTTCACGGCGAGTCAAACCCGTGGCTGACCCTCAAGCGGCAGTTAGTGAAGCCGCTGGTGACGCCGGGACGGCGTCTTCTTCGGCGCTTGAGAACGCCATTTCGCAGCCCTTGGCAGTCCTATTCAGCTCTCAACGTGGATATGGCGAAACGGTTGCAATTGGATGCGCGGATGCGGGCGGCCGGATACGATTCCACAGGCACAAACTCCCCGTTTCAAGATTTCCGCCGTACTATTCTCCGGCCCGGCGCTGCGATTGGAGCAGGGATGGGATCCGAGGCTGGCGCGATGCATTCTTTCTCCCTCCTGGATCCAACTTCGAACTTGTCCATGCTGGAGTTTCTTCTGCGCGTTCCCGATGACCAGTTTTTCCAGAAAGGTCAAAGTGGCTTCCTATATCAACGCGCCTTTCGGAACCGCATGCCCGAGACCGTGCTCCTGGGCCGTCGGAAGGGATTGCAGGCCGCCGATCTCGGGCATCGGATTGTGCAGGAGCTGGCCGCATTTCGCGAGTGCCTGCAATCTTTCGAGTCGCTGCCCGAGGCAAGGGGGATTCTCGACCTTCCACTCATGAATCGATGCCTAGAGGAAGTTGTGGAGAAGGTCGATCCCGAAACCACCGAAATGGCCGCGTCTGTTCTTGTTCGTGGCCTCGGCGTGGGTCTTTTTCTGCGCCGCTTGGCAGAGTCAAGCTGAGAAAATTCAAGACAGCGATGCTGAAGAGCCAGTTTGCCCAATTCGTCCGCCACTTGCCTGCGGGACGCCGCGCCCTGGCCCTGGTCTGGGATGCGGCCGGATGGTGGACTGTGACGTGGGCAATCCTGCTTGTAGCGCAGGGGTTGGTTCCCGCCGGGTTGGCCCTGCTGCTCCGGACGCTTGTCAACCAACTGGTCTCTTCTCCACGTTGGACGGCGATTGCGCCGTCGGCCCTGGGAATCGCAGGTCTATGGGTCGTTGCACAGTTACTTTCGAGCGCCCTGTCCTGGGTCCGCGCGGTGCAGGCTGAGCAGGTGCAGGACGAGGTTCACAGGCTCATCCACACGCAGGCTCTGCGCCTCGACCTTGCCTTCTATGACCATCCTGAATCCTACGATCTGCTCTATCGGGCACAAGTCGACGCCATCTCTCAGCCTCTGGCGCTGCTCGAAAGTCTCGGATCGCTGGTACAGAACGGCTTGGGCTTCCTGGTCCTGGCCGGAATTCTCTGGAGCTATGCAAAATGGCTGCCGCTTCTTCTCATTGTCACCGCGATTCCCGGTCTGCTTCTGGTTGCGCGCCACATTTTGAAGGAACATAAATGGAATCTGGAGCACACGGCCGAAGAGCGCCGCGCGCGGTACCTTGACTGGTTGATAACCGAACAGTACGCGGCAGCAGAGATACGCCTCTTCGATTTGGGGAGTTTTCATCGCAAGGCCTTCGAAAGTGTGCGCGAAAGCCTGAGAAACGGCAAGTTGAGCCTGGTGCGAGCAGGCGCAGCAACGGAGCTCGGCGCCGGTCTGCTTGCCTGGGCCGGAAGCCTTCTCGGCCTTGGATGGATGCTCGGCCAGACTCTGGCAGGTAAAGCCAGGCTGGGCGACCTGCTGCTCTGCTTCCAGGCATTTCAGCAATGCCAGTCGTTGCTTCGTTCGCTTCTGGAGGGCGCGGGCAAGATTTACCGCAGCCTGCTGTTTGTCGAAAACCTCGACGAGTTTCTCAGAATCGAGCCGACCATTCTGCCTGCCCCCATGGCGGAGAGCGGGCTTCCGGCGAAGAACTCGATTTGCTTCGAGCATGTCAGTTTCACCTATCCGGGAGGATTCCATCCGGCATTGGATGCATTCGACCTGGAGATTCCGCATGGCAAGGTTGTGGCTCTGGTGGGAGCAAACGGAGCGGGCAAGAGCACCATCCTCAAATTGATTTGCCGCTTCTACGATCCTGATCAGGGGCGGATCCTTCTGGACGGAGTGGATTTGCGAGAGGTCGATCCGGAGGCCCTGCGGCGGCGGATCGGTGTCCTTTTCCAGGAGCCGGTTCATTATCACGCTACGGTGCACGAGAACATTGCCTTTGGAGACGTTGATGCTCTTCGAGACGAGGCACGCGTGTGCCAAGCTGCTCACGATGCGGGCGCGCTGGAGCCCATTGAACGGCTTCAAGGCGGGTTCAACGCAGTGCTTGGCAAGTGGTTTGGGGGCGCGGAATTGAGCGGTGGCGAATGGCAGCGCATTGCCCTGGCGCGGGCTTTCTTTCGCCGCGCTTCGCTGGTGATTCTGGACGAACCAACCAGCGCTATGGACTCCTGGGCGGAACAGGACTGGCTCAACCGCTTCCGTACTCTCACAGCGGGCAAAACTGCATTGATGATCACGCATCGCTTTACCACCGCCATGCATGCCGACATCATTCACGTCCTCGATAAGGGGCGTGTCGTGGAATCGGGGAGTCATGCGCAGCTTGTGGCACTGGGGGGATCCTACGCCAGTTCCTGGGCCGCCCAGATGCAGGAGATCGCCCGTGGCTGATCGCGACTGGCTGCAAAATACGAGCCCCGCGTTTCGACTCCTGATTGCGACCTCGTGGTTGGCTCCGGAGCCATGGCAGGCAAGGCAGGAGCAGGCGATTCGCCAGGCGGTCGCGGCACAACCGGACTGGGCAAAGTATCTTCTCCTGGTTGACCGTCATGGTACGCCGGCGCTAAGCTGGGCGGCCCTCAGCCGCACCGACGGCATTCGCGTTCCGGAGCCTGCCGCGCAGGAGCTTCGCAGGCGAAGCGATGCCTGCCACAAAAAGGCAATTCTCTATTGCCTGCTTCTTGCCGATGTCCTGAAGCGATTTAATCTTGCCGAAATCCCGGTGATGCCTCTCAAAGGCCAGGTTCTGTCGTTTGAGCTATACGGCGACGTCGGGCTTCGCTTCTCTCGCGATCTCGACATCGAAGTGCCTATCGGCGAACTGGATCGAGCGCAGGCTCTCATCACAGGCAAAGACTGGCAACTGGAGAGCACGTTCTTTCCCATGAGCCCACGCCAGTGGTGCAGTCTGCTGCGCAACGAGCAGCATATCGACTTTGTGCATGCGCCTACCGGCACGCTGTTGGAGCTTCATTGGCGTTTCCAGTGGGAAACTCGCGAGGCCACAATCGCCCGTTGGGCGCGCAGCGTTCCCGCGACCTGGCAAGGGTGCCGGGTCCAGGCGATGCACCCCGGAGATAAGGCTCTGTACCTTTGCTGCCATGGCGGGCTTCATGCGTGGTTTCGCGCCAAGTGGCTGGGGGATCTGGCGCGGGCTCACTCCCTGGGGCTGCTGGATTGGGAAGCAAGCTTCAATCGGGCTCGCGAGTCGGGACAGCAGCGGGTTTTGTGGGCGGGGCTGCTGCTTTTGAATCGGGTGTATGGGCTTTCACTGCCCAATCTACCCGAGAGCCCAGGGATGAGCCAATCGTCCCGGCTCGTTGCGACGCCGCTCAGGGCCCTCAAAGACCCCGATGAGCCGGAACATCGTGTGGGACCGGCCAAGCTTCGCAACAGAATTCGTCTCAGCCGTTACGAAAGTTTGCTGTGGCCAGGAAAAAGCTGGCGGACGAGCCTCTCCGACCTGTTCTATGGCCGCGAGGACTTCAGAACGGTTCGACTTCCCGATAGCCTCTTCTGGGTTTATACGCCTTTGCGCCCCATTTTATGGATGTGGAGATGGATTCGGCTTCT
>JASHQH010000069.1 GCA_030037635.1 Acidobacteriaceae bacterium | reverse complement strand
ACGTGGCAATTCGAGGTTTCGCCCGCCGGGAACGGAACCGGAAATCCGCCCACCGTTACAGGAAACGGATCGGTGACCCCGGGATCGAGCGCGATGTTTACGATCTCTCTGCCGGACGGGGCAAAGAATATCTCAGTGCAATGCCTCGATCTGCCGCCGGGGACGACTTGCAGCTTTGCGAATCCGATCCTGACCATCACAACATCGACTACGACGCCGCCGGGAACTTACGAAATTGTGGTCGTAGTCACGTACACAGTGCCTGGCGGCGCTTCGTCGGCCTTCATTTTCCTGCCGCTTTTCTTGTTGCCTCTGGTCTTTGCCCGAAGAAAGTGGGCCAGGGACCGTCTCATCCTGCTGGCTTTTCTGGGAGTGCTGGCGTTGATGCTTGCCAATGTTGGCTGCGCAGGCGGAGTGGCGAGCCACCAGGCAGTCAGCACGACCGAGGTCAAGCTCGTCGTGCAGTGACAAGAGCGACAATCGATGATCCAGCCATAATCGAGCACCTGATGAGCAGCCTACAGACCCTCGCTTAGGATATTTCTCAGGGAGTCAACATTCTTATCAAAGAAGAAACCCGCTGACATGCTGATAAAACAAGCCACATAAAATGCAAACATAACGAAGGACAACCCCGGCAAGCAAACCCAGGAAGATATAGCCCACAACCGCGCCGTGATCCATATCCTTCCAAACTCGCTGACGTCCCCCAATAAGCCGAATGAAGAACTCAACGATGAGAACGATGAAGTAGGGAACCAAGACTAAAGCGGGCGGGATGCAAACAACCAACCATGACCAAAGATGCCTGGAGTGCGGCGAAAAACGCGAAAAAACGAAACCAACAAAATATGCAGCACAGATCAAGACTGCCAGCAGTGCAACTGGGATGAAGATGCCTTTCCAGTGGTTGGCGAAAAAGTCTCTGACGCCGCTATAAAACTGCCGCCAGAATTCGGATTGAAGATTGCGGCGATCGGCTTCGGTCCCTCGGCCAAGACCGTGGAGTAACACCCCACAGCGCCAACAACGCCCGGAATCCCGCGCCACAGAAGCACCGCATTTGCCACAAAAGAAGCCGCCCATCTGATCCGGAATTCCCTCTTCGGCCCGATTCAACCCAGTCCTAATCATCCCCAGGCGAATTACAAGAATAGGTATCCGGTGAGATTCTTCGCCGGCGTTCAGGCGCGACGGAAATCCATCCGGCCTTTTTCAATGGGCAGGCCGCGGACTTCGATTCGCTTCAGGTCGCGCGTGCCGAGTCCCAACTGCTCGGCCAGTTCGAGCGTGCTGGTGCAGGTTTCGAAAGGAGCCGTGCCGCGAGCGGCCATGGGGTCGAAGCCCATCAGCGCGGTGCAGACGGCGTCGGTGGTGACGCAGTTGGTGCCGGCGATCAGCAGGCCCGGGCGCACGGGGCGAAGATTTCTGACCCACGGGCCCTCGCCTCCCGCCACGCTTTCGATGCCGTCGATAATCGCCAGATCAATGGGCCGCGCCGCCACCAGGTCGGCGGTGACGCGCGGAACGCGGTAGCCCGGATCGCGCGGGGAGCGGGAGTCGATCTCCGGCAGCGAAGTCCTGGGAGGCTGGCGGTCGCCCGCGTGCAGCATGCTGCGGCCGCCCTGCGGAGTCCTGCTGGCTTCGTCCACACCCACGCCTTGGCCGTAAATCGTCGTGGGGGTGTTGCCAAAGCAATTCTTCATCGACAATGTCACGCCGGCAGTGGAGTGCTCCTTGAGCTTGGCGAGAGAAACGAACACATCGCAATCCGCATAGGCGCGGCTCATATCGTACGCAGGGAAAAGCAAGCCGCCGCCCGGAACCGGGAAGCGCAGGTATTTTCCTGAAGAGCCGGGCCAGTTGGTATTTTCGAGCTCCACGTTCGGCGCCGCGCTCAAGAAATCGCCGGGATTCCACTTGGCCAGTGCCAGGAATTCCTGGAGCGTTGGCAGCTTCGAGCCGGTGGGGCTTTCCACCACGCGAATGCGGCGCGCTCCCGCCTGCCCGAGGAGGTGAATGACCGAGCCGAGGACCTGGGGATTTACCCAATAGGTGCGGCCCACGGGCAACCCTCTTAGAAGCTGCGGGGGGCTTCCGGTGACATTGATCTTCATGGTCACCGTTTTGCCGTTCACGATGCGGCGCAGCCCGCCCAGTTGGTCGAACATCGTGGCCAGCGTGGGAGTCACGTCAGCGCCATATGCGCTGCACCTGGCAACGGCCACGGGAGCCGTGGGCGCGACGCCGGCCCAAAGAGCGGACGGCGCGAGCCCGAAGCCCGCAGCCGCGGCGCCTATTCCCCTGATAAACTCCCGGCGATTGAGGTCGATTGTCATAGGTGGCCGCCTTTTTCCATCTCAGTTGAGGGTTTTTTCGTGGCGTCATGCAGCTTGGCATGACTGCTGTACATTATGCCTCATGCTTTATGGATCGCGTTGCTAGTTGGCGGCCGAAGTCCCGCGCTCCGCTTCCGCCATCAGCTCCGCCAGCGACTCCTGTCGTACCCGAAGTTCGCACATTTCTTCCTCGCCCAGCTTCTCCGCGCAGCCGGCCACCACTCGCCATCCCCGATCGATGAGGATCTTGCGGTATTCCGGGTCCGGCGTCGACGCGGCAATATCACCCAACGCGCGCAGCAGCCGCAGGCTCACCGCCAGATCCGATTTTGCATACATGCGGATCTGCTCAAATGCCGCGTCCAGCAGCCGCGGAAACTGGATCCATCCCATGCTCACCCGAATCACACCGGGCGGATCGAACAACAGTTCGTCCGGCGGCCGCCGTTGCGCAAAGCGGATGACCACCCGGCTTAGCTGATCGACGCAGCTGATTGCCGTGGTGGGATCATTGACCGCCGGTGAGATGGCTTTCAGCGCGATATCGACGATTTGCAACACACCGAACTCGACGTCCTGCTGCAGCGTTCGTGTCGGTCCCATATCAAATGCTGCCTGCAGCCGCGCCGTTCCCTCGGGTCCCAGCCGCTCGCCTTTGGCGACCATCGCCAGCGGGATGCCCTGGGGCACGAAATGCCCCACTCGCCGCAGGACCCGAATGCGCACGCGATATTGCTTGGCGATGTCGAGCAGCCGTCGCGTGTCGACAAAACGAATGTAGCCCGCCTCGAGATTCGGCGCCGGCATCTCGTCTGGCGTGGGCGGCGGCGCCTTCATGGGCGGCAATCGCTCCGGCCAGTGCGGCCACGGCATGATGTCGTCAACCACCGCCTCCGTCTCTCCTGCGATGCGGTCCACGATATGGCTCACGCTGATGGCCTGCGAGATGTGGTGGATGAAGAACAGCAGCCAACCCACGCAGGTGAGCGCCAATAGCATTGCGCCCAGTACGGTGGCTACCGGCGCAAAGGGATGCGGCATCGACCGCGCCGCGGGCAGAGCCGCCATGCAGTACGAGAACGTCCCAAGGAAGATTCCCAGCGTCCACTGCGTCACGCGATCCTTGGCGAAGCTGACGATGATCCGTGGTGAAAACTGCATCGACGCCAGCGTCAGCGTCATCAGCAGGATGGCGAAGACGATGGACACCACCGTCATCATCGACGCCGCAATTCCCGCCAGGATGACCTGCGCCACCTGTGGGTCGGCTTGCGAGGGGAAGATCGTTGCCGGCACCCACGCACTGACCGCGGGAAACATCTCCTCCAGCCACGACAACAACGCTCCCGCTGCACCCAGCGTGAGAGCGATGATGAGCGGGCGCACGAGGAAGCCGCCACGCAGGTTGTACATGGCGCGGCGCAGCAGCGATGGCAGACTCTTGGGCACGGACTTGAGGAGATTATAGTGGCCGCCCGTTATGGCGGTCCGGCGGTTGGTGGCCGTGCTCTTCCACCCGTCGGAGAAGCAAAGGTCGTTGATTACACATGGAATTGCAACCGCTGCGCGTTTGCCGGTAGACTTGAGAGGGCCGGCGTTGATCTGCACACCAGCAGCAACCTCTACTGCGGAGAGGTGGCAGAGCCCGGTTGAATGCACCTGACTCGAAATCAGGCATACTCGTAAGGGTATCGGGGGTTCGAATCCCTCCCTCTCCGCCATCAATGCATGCAGGTCCTTCCCCTTCGCTACTCTCAGGGTCAGGATTTCGGCTCGCGGCTCAGACGCCGCGAAATCGCCTCAAGCTTTGAGCTGATCGCAATCAGACGGGATTCTCTACCAATTGTGCATCGTGCCGTCTTCAAGCCGGCACACGGGCAGGTACGCGCGCTTGTACGGGAATTTTGCGGCCAGGGCTTCGTCGATGTCGACGCCGTGGCCGGGCGCCTCGCCGGGATGCATCATGCCGCCGGAAAAACTGTAGGCGTGCGGAAACACCTCGTCAGTGAGCGCAGCGTGCGGCATATGCTCCTGAATGCCGAAATTGGAGATGCTGAGGTCAAAGTGGAGCGCGGCGCCCATGCACACGGGAGACAAATCGGTGGCGCCGTGGCAGCCCGTACGCACGCCGTACAAATCGGCGAAGCCGGCAATGCGGCGCAGGTGCGTGATGCCGCCGGCATGCGTCACCGAGGCGCGAAT
>JASHQH010000068.1 GCA_030037635.1 Acidobacteriaceae bacterium | reverse complement strand
CTTCGCCGAGCCGCTTTAGTCGCCGGTGCCGGAGAGCGAGATCGACTGCGGGCTGTTGTGTGCGCTGTCGGTGACCACCAGGGTTGCCTTTCGCGAGCCCTTGGCCGCTGGTTTGAATGTGACACTGATCGAGCAACTGGCCTTTGGGTTGAAGGTCCCGATGCAGTTGCTTGTCTCGGTGAAGTCCTTCGGATCGGCGCCAGAAATCGCGACGTTCGTGATGGAGAGAGACGTTCCGCCGGCGCTGGTGACCGTAATCGATTTGGTCGAACTGCCGGAGTCGGTTTTCTCCGTGCCGAAGCTCAAGCTGGTCGGACTGAACTGCGCCACGGGATCAATGACCGTTGCGGTGAGGGGAACCTGCTGCGGGCTGCCTGCCGCGTTGTCGTAGATCATCAGCGTCGCGGTTTGGGGGTTGTAGAACGGACCGGCAATGAAAGTCACCGTCATGGTGCAGCTCTTGCCCGCGGCCAGCGATTTGGGGCAGAGGCTGATCGCAACGAACTCGTCGGAGTCGCCGCCTTGCACGATGGCGATAAGCGGATTACTGATGGTCATCGCGGCCTGGCCGACATTTGTGATGGTCACCGTCTTGGTGACGGTACTGCCCAGGTAGAGGGTTCCAAAGTTGATGCCAACGGCCGAGCTCGGCGAGATGCTGGCAACGGGCACGGTTGTGAAGTTGGCCTTCACCGTTTCCGGCGCGTTCATTGTCACTGTGGTCGAAGCGCTGCTCGAGCTTGCTACAGCGCCGGTCCAGCTGCTGAACACGTAGCCCGCGTTTGCGGTTGCCGAGATTGGAACTGCCGTCCCCGCGGTGTAATACGAGCCCGAGGCAGGCGAGACGCTTCCGCCACTGGTCGGATTCGCCGAAGTGGTCAGCAGATACTGCGTGCTGAACATGGCGGTATAGGTTGCCGCGGCTGTCGGCGCCACGGTTTGTGAGATGTTCGGGCTGCCAGACCAATTGCTGAACGCGTACTGCGTCCCGGTCGTGCCCGGCTGGGGTGATGTGGTCGAGATCGTATGCTGCGATCCGGGAGTCCAGTTGAAGTTTTGCGTGGTGGTGTAAGGCGTGCCATCGACAGTGAAGGAGAGGCCTGTCACGTTGGTGCCGACAGTGACGGCCACTGTCTGCTGATTGATGACGATTTGATAGGTCTCGGTCGCCTTTGCGCCCCAGGTGTCGGTTGCGGTGACATCCACGCTACTGTACGTCCCGTTGGTGGTCGGCACGCCTGAGATGACGCCGTCGGAGGGATCGATTGAGAGACCCGGCGGCAATCCCGTTGCCGAATACCCGATCGGCGGTGTCCCACCGGTTACTGTGATGGGCTGGTTATAGGAGGTGCCGACGAGTCCGGAAGCAAGGGATGTCGTCGTGATCTGCGGAGTCGGATTACAGAGCACGCTCAAAGGACCGACACTGGAGGTGGCGCCCCCGCTGTCGGTTACGGAGAGCATGACCGCGCTGGCGCTCGCTGTGCACTGGCCTACGATCTGGTTCGAGCTATTGAGGGACAAGCCGGCCGGCAGGCCCGTGGCGCTGAAGGTATACGGAGTCAGGCCGCCGGTGGCCGAGAGCTGGACGCTGTAATTGGCGGCCTCTGTGGCGCCGGGTAGCGTAGTGGGTGCAATCGCCAGTGCCGACGATACAGAGGCGATGGTGACCGGCATATCGACCTCCTGACCCAGCGCGTCCGTGATCGTCAGTCCAATCGAGACGAGTTGGCCAGGAGTGGCCTCCATCGTGCCGGTGATCTGCCCCGCGTTCGTCATGGACAGCCCCAAAGTGCTGAAGGCGTATGGCTCGCCGTCCTGCGAGATCGTATACGGCGCGGTGCTGCCAGTAGGCGTGAGCGTGTAGGAGTACGGCTGGCCGTAAACGGCCTCCGGAAGGGTGGCTCCGCCCGTAAAGTACGGAGCGGACCATATCCACAGGTCGCTGAGATTGGACGTGCCGTTGTTGCCGCCCAACATGACCAGCTCTCCCATGTTGGCGCTGGTGCTTTGGGAGGGGCTATTGCCTTGTTCAAACGCGCCGGCAGCGCCGTAACGGGCCGTGGGGGTGATTGTGGGCGTTTGCGCTGTCCAGTTCATGCCATTCCATACCCATAGGTCGTAGAGCGCGCCGCCGCTGCTTTGCCCGCCGGTAAGCACAAGGTATCCATGCACCGAATCGAATACCATCACCGCGTCGCTGCGCCCCGGTGGAGAGTATGCGGGTGCTAGCTGGGTCCAGGTGGTGCCATTCCAGACCCAGGTATCGTTCTGGTAATTTCCGTTGGTGTCCAACCCGCCAAACAGGACTATCTGCTTGTGCAGGGCGTCAAAGGCCATGGCCGCACCTCGGCGCGGTGGGGGACTGTAGGTCGGATTCTGCGAGGTCCAGTTGGAACCGTCCCAGATCCAGGTACCGGCAGTTACGGCTGCTCCGTCGTAGCCTCCGAAAAGGACGGTGTTCTGGTTCAGCGAGTCAAACGCAATGGCCGCGCTATCGAGGGGGCCGGGATTGGTTGATGGGCTGGCCAGCGACCATGCGTTGTTGCTGAAGATCCATGTGTCCTCCTGGGGTGTGTCGCCGGTCGTGGCCGCGTTTCCGCCGTAGAGCACCACGTTTTGATTCTTGCTGTCCCAGGCCATGGCCGCCATCGAACGCTCCGGCGGAGATAACGGAAGATTGAGGGTAGCCCACTGATTGCCATTCCAGATCCAGGTGTCGTTCAGCACGTTGGCGCCGTTGGTCCCGCCGAAGAAGAGCACGCCATTGCCGGCCGGATCATAGACTGCGGAGGCAAAAGATCGCGCGGAGGGGCCGGTCTGTGGATCGAGCGGAGTCCAGTTCTCCGTCGTCACGAAAGGAACAAAGTTGGCGACGATGTTCTCCGGACCGTTCACGATGAGGCCGGTCTGATAAACGTATGGATCGGCCACATCAGTCCCGTAATAGCCGCTCCAGCCCGCGAAAATGTAGCCCTCCTCGGGGTCGGCTAACAGCGTGTACGTGCCCCCGAGCGGAAGGTAGGCACCTGAAGGTTGGTTGCCACCTCCAGGTGGACAGCAGAGTCCCGCCGTCCCGGCGCCGGCCGGCGAGACCGAGTAGTTCACCAACGCCGCAGTCGGTGTGAAAGTGGCGATATCGCTGGTGGTGCTGGAAGTGGGCGTGAGCGTATTGGTTGCAACGCCGCCAGACACTGTGGTCGAGCCCGCGCTCCAGCTGGAGAAGGCGTACTCGTAGCCGCCAAGATACTGCGGCGTGCTGGTGCTGAGTGTCACCGGCGTGCCGACCGTAAGCGACTGCGACTGATTTGTCGTGTAGGTTGAGTTGCCGACGGAGTAGCTCAACCCCGCCGGGCTGGTGCCGATCGAGACACCCTCTGTGGGCGAACCGACGCTGAAGGAGCTACTTACGGAGGAAATCGTCGGCGCGGGCGTAGCGGTGGGGTTAAGAGCCAGGCTTGCGGTCAGCGTGTCGCCAGTGGTGGCGCCAGTGAAGATAAGGCTGCTGAAGGTGGCCACGCCGGCGCTGGTCAAGGCCGTTGCCGGCGTGGTCGTGAGGTCGCTGTTTAGGTCGGTTACGCCGATGCTCTCCGCGCTCGCCGTGAACGCCGTGCCACTCTCTGTCAGGGTCACTGCAGGCGCGGGCGACATGGCCGTGCCGAACACAGTGCCTGTCGACGGCGGCGAGGTAGTGAAGCTAAGGGCGTAATTGGTTTGCACTGCGCCCGCGTCCACGCAGGCCGCCTCCGGGATATAGCCGGTGTAGCTCGCGTTGAAATTCGGTTCGCCGCGCTGGTCGGTCGCGCCAATAAGATTCGACTGTATGCCAGCGCAAATGGCTGAGCTGCCCGGCAGCGGAAGCATGGTCTGGGTTGGCCCGCCATAGTTTCCAAGCGATGCCAGGCTGGCGGTGCCGCCGATGAGATTGCCCGTGCCGGCATACGTGCCGTTCACGTCGCTGGCGCCGCTATCCCCGCTTACAATCGAATCGTTGATGGTTACGGTGCCGCCGCCAATGTCGATGCCGGCGCCGTAGCTGGTGTAATTCCCCAGTTCCCCATACTGGCTGTCGGCGCTGACCTGGTTCTTGGAAATGGTGCTGCTGGAGATGGTCACGATTCCGGCAGCAACGTAGATGCCGCCCCCGTAGCCGTGGGCTGAATTCTCTCCGCACTGCAGCGTGGCGCACGTTTCGGCGTAGGCGTTGTTTCCCTCGATGGTGCTGGCGACGATGTTGACTGTGCCGCCGGCAACGTAGACACCGCTGCCATAGGCAGTTTCCGGGTTTCCTGATCCTTCGATAGAAATCGTGTTCCCAGTGATGGTGCTGGTGTTGAGGTTCAGCGTACCCGTCGAGTCGTTATAGATACCACGGGTCCCGCCCGCGTCGCCCGGTCCCGTTATGGAGCTGAAAGCGATACTGAGCGAACCGGCATTCTCGACAATGTTGTTGTTTTCTTCCGAGCTGGAGGCGATGTTGAGGTTTGTGAGCGCTGCACCGGCGGCGCCGCTGGCGACGTTGAACACCTCATACCCATTGCCGCCCTTTACCGTTACTAGATTGGCCAACGTGTAGCCGCTGCCGCTGGTCGGGCCAGTAATGGTCGTCAGCGTCGGGACGCTGAGCGTGCTGCCGAGCGTGATCGTCGTAGGCGTCGCGAAAACTGCCGAGGAGAAAGTGATGTTGCCCGCGCCTGCTGCAGTCGCCGCTGCCAGCGCGTCACGCAGCGAGCAGTCGTTTCCATTGCCGCCGTTCGGCCCACCGATCGGGCAGTTTGCGCCGTTTGCGCTCCCGGAATCGTCGGTCGGCACCGTCACCACGTAGCCGGGTATGGGCGCGAAGTTGGCGACGAGATTCTCAGGGCCGTTGACGGTGAGGGTGGTCGTGGCGCTCGTGGGGCTGGCAACGTCGGTGCCGTAATAGCCGCTCCAGCCGGTGAAGTAGTAACCGGACGCGGGCGTCGCTACCAGGCTGTATGTGCTGCCGAGGGGCAGGTAGCTACCCGAGGCAATCGAGCTGCCCCCGCCGGTTGGGGTCAAGGTCACCGTGCCGCCGCTCGAAGGCGAGGCACTGAAGTCGACCAGAACCGGCAGGAGCGCGAAGTTCGCCGTCACGCTTTCGGTGGCCGAGTTCATCGTGATGGTAGTGGTACTCGCCGTGAGGCTCGAAAGATCCGAGTTTGGGCTCCAACCCGTGAATTCGTAGCCGGAGAGCGGATTAGCCGTTAATGTCACCTGTGTGGCGGGCAGGTATTGTCCCGCGGCCATGCCGGGGCTGTTGGTTGGATTGGCGGAAACGGTCCCGCCGCCCGTGGGATTGACGCTCACGGTGAGGGTATAGCCTGCCTGCACGGTAATCGCGTCGTTGTTTGAACTAGTCAAACCGAATCCGGCGCCGCTCACCGTTACGCTGTTGGTTAATGCCGCGCTGGCGCTGTTGCTTACATTCACGTCGATGGTCAGTTCGGGGTAGCTGTCACCGGCGGCAACCGAGCTGTCGTTGGTGCAAATCAGCAGCGAGGTACCAGAGCAGGTCCAGCCCGTGCCCGAGTAATTCGCATAAGTTAGTCCGGCGGGCAGGGAATCGGCCAGCGTGAGCGGATTGTTGCCGCCGGTCGGATCGCCGCTCGGGCCGGGCCCGTTGTTCTCCACGTCCACCGTGAACGATGCATCCTGCTGGCCCTGCGAAAAGGTGCTCGTGCTCGGTAGCGACACCGATGCCACAGGCGCGTTCTCGGTCAGGTTCAGGCACCAGCCGTTGGCCGCGCCCGTCTGCCCTTCAAGAGACGATAGATTGAAAAAGAGGCTCCAGGTGCCGTTTCCGTTGCTGTCGCCAAAGGTGCTGGTGAAGGTGCTGCTGCCGTGCGGCTCCGCATAGCCAAAGCTCGCCGGCGCCGTGTAATAGTAGCTGGAATTAAACGTATCGGCGGAACTGCCATAGGCGGTCGGATTATAGGTACCGGGGCTGAATGCGGTGTCGGGCACCGGGGTGGTTGCGCTGTCGGCAAACGTGTAAGCGCCCGAGGTAAAGCTGCTTCCCGAGCTGGGCCCGGTGTTGGAGAAGAAGTCGAGCGCCGCTCCCGTGGGCCCTTCGAGCAGGGATTGCATCGCAGATGCGGTTGGGCCGTTGGCAAACAGGCCGTTCAGAGTCACCCCGGCCGTGTTGACTGTGCCCGGCAGGTTGGTGACGGAGACAATAGATGGATTCGGTAAGAACGGGCCGGTGGAGTCCGTCACCGTGACCACGGGGCCTATGTTGCAAAACGCATAGTTGTTCGGGGAAGCGTTGCCTCCCCACGTGACCGTGGTCGGGTTGTCGAAGCGCTGCCAAAAGGTTGCCGAGGTGCTCGGATTATCCGTGCTCGTTCCGCTGTATTCCGCCGTGAAGTTGTGCTCGCCCTCGTACACCTTCGTATAGGTGTCTGGAGAGGTCGCGGTTAACTCCGAGTAGAAGGTGGCGCCGCTGGCGAACGTCGCCTGCCCGGTGGTTGTACTCAGATCCAACACGTTGCTGGAGTTGCCGCTTGGGACGACCCCGTTATCGAGAAATGTGACCGTGCCGCCCGACGTGACAGGGCTGCCGCCCGTTGCGATTACCGACGCCGTCAGGTTTACCGACTGCGTGGCGTGCGCCTCTGGCAGGCTGGAGCTCACCGTCGTCGTCGTCGCGGTGCCCGTATTCAACGTCAGCGCGATGCACCACCCGCCGCCGATGGTCTCGTTGAAGGCATCGTTCTCGTAGGTGTAAAGAACCCAATCCCCGTTCGCAGGCGCGCCGCCGATCTCGTTCTCAAACGTGTTCGTCACAGGTCCCCGTTCGGCGGGGAAAAGCGGGTTGTACCCGTAATTGATGGTCGCCGGAACTTGCGGAATGGAACCGTCGATGCCTTCCACCGTATTGTTGGGGAACGAGTCCTGATTCGGGGTTTCGAGATCGTCGGAGGCTTCGTAGTTGCCGGCGACGGGATTGTTGGTTTCGTTCGGATAGTCGGGATAGTCGCCGGCCGAATCGTAGAAGGTGAAGTCGTAAGAGCTGCTGGAGCTGCTATCGTAAGCGCCGTCGAAAAAATCAAGGTTTTGCCCGTTCGGAGCCACCAGCAGATGCTGGCCAAAGATGGTTCCGGTTTCGCCATTGAGCTCCACCTGCACGTTCGCCACGGTGGTGCCGCTCGGATATCCGCTCACCTGGATTACGGATGGATAGACCGATCCGACTCCCGCGCTCTCCGGGATGGTAATCGAGCCGGTGTTGCACCAGGTGTCGCCACTCTGTGTCGGGTGCGCCTCTACGAGCTGAGTCATGGTGGAACTGCTGTTGCCAAATGTAATTTCGCCGTTGGTGTAAGACGCTTCAATGCTATGGGCGCCCTGGACGGTAAGAATTGGAGAGCATGTCGCCGCATTATCGCTGACCGTTACGTTCGAGCAAAGAGTCGCATTGGCGGTTGTATCTGTAAAAGTGACCGTGCCCGCGTCCACATCGCCCTCGTACGACGTCACCGTCGCTGTGAAAGTCGGTACGTTATCGGGACTAGTCGTGTAACTGGGGTTGAGGCTCGAGGAAATCGACGTCGTGGTTGAGGCCGGGATATTGAACGTCAAGGTAATCGACCAGCTCGCAACGGATACGGGATCGTTCTCAGTAAATCCGCTCGGCTCGGCGTTTATCAATCCCAGAGTCCACGTGCCGTTGGGCGTGGCGTCATCGAATGTGCTGCCGAGGGTCGCCGAGCCGTCTGACTGAGGAATGGCATAGCCGTTAAGGGGCGACGGCACGGAAATCGTGCAACCATTGGAGTTTAGCCAGTAGGAACTCGGCTTCACGTTACCGCCGGAGCTCGGCCACGCGCTGCCCGCCCCCGCCGCACCGTCGGAGTCCGAAATGCTGATCGTCGCGTTACTCAACGCGTCATCCCCGTTGCCGGTGCACCCGAGCAATTCGAACGTCGTGCCGTCTGGCGATGTCAGCGTGAACGCCGTGTACTTGACGCTAAAGTCATTTCCCGCTCCGTCGGTCGAGTCAGAGGAGGTGACGCCATTGAGCTGCACGGTGACGGTATGCACGGTCCCGGAGGCGCCGGAGACGCTTAGCGTGGAGGTTCCGGAGGCGGTCGGCCCGGAGATCGAGACCCCTGACGAGGAACTATAAGTTGTCTGCGCACTCGCCAAGTGTGGAGCTCCGCACAGCGCCAGCGCCGTGATAAGGCACGACAGCACAGGATTTGACCGTCTCGCGCGGTCGAGCAGAGCCGCCGGCGCGGTACGCAGGCTAACGGGAGTTGAAGCGTGAACTGGCGAAAAACCAGGCAACTGGCAGTGGGGGCGCATCGAAGACCTCCAGCCTGAGCCTTGCGTGGCCCGGGGCGTCAAACAGCGATGGATGGCTCCGGGGGATGGAGGCCTGGATCTCGGGCACCGAGTGAGCAGAAGAGCGATCACTGCGCTCAAGGGGAAGCTGGACCCTTAAGGTAACCCAGGGACTTTAATTGATGAAGCGCAGCGATCCTAATTCACTTGGCAGGTCACTGTCAATGAGGTGGCGCGCCAGGTAGTTTCTCAGTTTGAAGTTCTTTGGCTCAGTTCACGAGTGATCGCATAAATCCGTCGCCGCACGTCTTCTAATTTAGCCATTGCCTCTTGTCGATATTCAGGGGAGGTTTTGGTATTTGTGACTAAATAACGAAAGCGCTCCTCGTCCTTCTTGAGGCGCGCTAATTCAATCCGAAGCCCTTGGATGGTTTCAGGCATTTCTTTCATTATCTATCCTGCCAGCTCTGCGATCGCGCGCCAGACGACAACTCATCTTCGCTGCGGGAAGGTCATCGTTGAGCCAAGGAATGCATGACGAGCCGGCTGCGCGGTAACCGAAAGATCGAGGTGGAACTACACTAAGCGCGAAATGTCAGATGTTGCGATCAGGCTGAGAGGCCCATCGACCGCGATCTTTGGTTTCGCATGGAATTGGTATTGGGAAACGTTAGCCTCCAATCGGAACCGCCCGCAGGCAGAGAGGGGCGGGTATCAATGATCTGGCGAGGCGGGCAGATCCGATTGGATCGTTTGAAGTGAACCGCTGCGTTTCGCGGCGGACACGGTGATCTAGCGGGTATGGGAATTCTATAGTCCGAATTTCAGTTCGTGGTTGGCACGACGATCGGAAAACCGACCGATTTCTGAATAAGCATCCGGGTGTTGAGAGGAGTCTGCTCCCGTCCCTCGCGGATGCGGAAGCCGCGCAGCTGCTAGTTCAGCCCGGATTGCGTCAGCTTGACCGCGCAAAAAGCTTCTGCCGAGCCGCAGATCGACGTTGACTCGCCCAGTGTGCCGAAGTAAATGCTCGATGCCTGGCCGTCGCTGGAGTCGTTGTCCACGATGATCCCGCTGGTGCTGTAGGCGACGCTTGTGGTATTGGTCGCCGCCGCTGTTTGGGCGTCGCCTGTGAGCGGCAGGTCGAACGTGTACACCTCGGACTCAAACGTTCCAAAGAACAAATAGTCCTGGGTCGGGCCGGTAGCCTGTGCGCTCGTCAGCGTGCAGCCGCTCGAAATTGTTGCTGACACGGGGCTCGTAAAGCTAAAGGTGGTATCGTTTGTGACCGTGACGGTCTGCTCTCCATTCATCGCTGCAGCAGCAGCGCTGCTGCAATTGCCGGTTCCTGCCGCGACGTTCGAAATTACGACCACCTGGTTGGAGACGAACAGGTTCGACGCAGTGGTTACTGTCACCGAATTCCCACTCTGCGTAATGGAGCTGATCCCGTATGCCTGGTCGTCTCCATAGAACTCTGTGAGAGGCGAGAAGATAGCTTTCGGAGCGAAGATCCCGCTGTTCGTTCCTGAGGCCCCACCATCGGTGTCGGTGTACTCAGCCGTCGTGCTCATTACGCCCGATGTAAACTGAAATTGTGCGAGATCGCTGTTGGTCGAGTTTCCATAGGCTACTAGCAACTCGCCGTTATCGCCGGCGCTGCTTGTCGAGATGCCCTTGGTGTAGTAATTGTTGTCAGGGGCTGGGTCGAACATCACGTAGTTACCGGAACACCCAACCGCGCTGAGATCTGCAGTTGCGATCAACCCGGGACTGCCAGTAGCTGCAAGCAAGAATTGGGCGGCCTCAGACTCGCCGCTCGTGCTGTTGCAACCGGCGACGGCGTAACCGACTCCGTCGGTTGAGTCCACGATGGGTCCGTCATAATAAATGCCGCCGGCTGTAAAGGACCCGATCGTAGTAGAACCCTCAATGGTGCCGTTGCTGGTCACGTTGTAGAGATTCCCAGCGCTATCCCCGACGAAAATATTTCCCGTGCCCCCGACGTCCTCCACCGGCGAGCTAAGCGCGTATTCGGAGACAGCGACAGGAAAGCCGACCCCGAGCGCCGGCTCCCCGGCGCCAAAGACGGGCGATACGGAGAACAGGTGACCTCCGCCGTCACCGACGTACAGAACATCGTCGGCATAGTTGATA
>JASHQH010000067.1 GCA_030037635.1 Acidobacteriaceae bacterium | reverse complement strand
GCAACGAGCGCCGCAACCCGCTCAATCGCGCTCTCCGCTGCCGAATCCACGCGCAACGCCTCGCGAATCGCGGCCAGTTCCTTCTTCATGGACTCGCGAGCGGGCCCGTCGGGTAGCAACAGCCTGAGCTGTTGGATGATTTTTGACGCCGTGAAGTCATGCTGGATCAGTTCCGGAACCACGCGCTTGCCGGCAATCAGGTTGGCCATGGCTACATGGGGCACCTTGACGGTACGCCTGGCGATAGCATACGTGAGCGGGGAGACGCGATAAACGACGACAAAGGGATTGCCAATCAGTGCCGCCTCCACCGTAGCAGTGCCGCTGGCGACCACGGAGGCGCGCGCGTGGAAAAGCGTGGCGCGGGGATCGTCAACCAGCCGCACGCTGAGCCCGCTGCTGTGGCGCTCGGCCAACTGCAACGCCGCCTGCCGCTGGCCGGCGTCGAGGGTGGGTGCAAGAGGAATCAGAAACTCGAAGCTACCTGCGGGACGGTTGCCTTCAGGCGCGGCCAGCAGCCGGGCGGCTTCCAGCATCTCAGGCAAATGGTTTTCGATTTCAGGCAAGCGGCTGCCGGGCAGCAAACCGATCCAGGTTTTTTGAGGATCCAGCCCGTTTTCCGCGGCAAACTGCTCGCGGCCGATGGCTGGCTGGGGCAGATCGGCGAGCGGGTGCCCGACGAACTCTGCATCCACGCCCCGCGCCTGGTAGAACGGCACTTCAAAAGGAAAGATGACCAGCATGCGGCGCACATATTTGCGCACCAGGCGAATGCGGTGCTCTTTCCAGGCCCATAACTGGGGGCTCACGAAATAAATCACCGGGATGCCCAGGCGATGGAACTCCCTGGCCAGCCGGAGGTGCACATCGGGGAAGTCGATGAGCACGGCGACGTCGGGCCGGCGCGTGCGGATGGCCTTCTTGAGTTTGCGAAAACCCCGATAAATGCGCGGCAGGTGAAGCAACACCTCGGTCACGCCCATCACCGCCATCTCTTCAGCGCGGACCACGCACTCAACGCCGGCGGCTTCCATGCGCGGGCCGCCCATCCCCATGAGCAGCTCCGCTGTTCCACTTTTTCGAGCAAATTTTTGCCGGAGGGAGGTTGCCAGCATGGCGCCGTAGTTCTCGCCGCTGGCTTCGCCAGCCGAAATGAAAATGACCGGACTCATCGATATTCGTACCGCGCGACGCCTGCCTGCCCCAATCATATCGGCTGTGCGCGGTGTTACTCTTCCCCGTGGAGCAGCATGGGGAGATGAGCATGCGTTTTTCGAGATTCTTTCTTTTGGCCGGACTGGTTGGTGGACTTTCGCTCAGGATGGCACAGCCCGCCCACGCGCAAGGCGGCACCGCGGCAAAGGGTCCGGCCGCAGCGAATTCGGCGGCGAATCCCGCGCCCGACAATCCCGTGGCGGACCCCAAGGCTATTGTCACCGCCGGCAACGCCCGCTTTACGGTGCTCACGCCACAGCTCATTCGCATGGAGTGGTCGGCCGACGGCAAGTTTGAGGATCACGCGTCGTTTGTGTTCATCAACCGCAGGTTGCCGGCGCCGAAGTTTGAGCACGAATTCACCAGGGGCGGCGCGAATGAAGTGCTGACGCTCAAGACCGATTCGCTGACGCTCAGCTATACGCCTACCGGGGACGGAAATTTCACCGGCGACAATCTTTCCATCACCCTGAACGTCGACGGCAAGCAGGTCACGTGGCATCCCGGCATGACGGACTCTGAAAATCTGATGGGCACCACGCGCACGCTCGACGGCGCATTGGGCTCAAAGACGCAGGAACCCATCGAGCCCGGCCTGGTTTCGCGTTCCGGTTGGGTGCTCGTCGACGACTCCACGCGCCCGCTCTTCGACTCTGCCGATTTCCGGTTCCTCGAGGGCGAGAAGAGCCCCTGGCCGTGGGTGATGGAGCGGCCCGCGAACGAAAAGCCGGGATCGTATGTCGACTGGTATTTCTTCGGCTATGGGCACGACTATCGCAAGGCCCTGGGCGACTATATCCGCGTGGCCGGGCGCATCCCGCTGCCGCCGCGCTTTGCCTTCGGCATCTGGTGGTCGCGCTACTGGGCGTATAGCGACCAGGAGTTCGACGACCTGGTGCGCGGATTCCATGAGAACGATACCCCGCTCAACGTGATGGTGATCGACATGGACTGGCACGTCAGCGAGGACCAGTTGAGAGCCAGGGGCGAGCCTGAGCACGATCAATCGGGCGAAAGACTGGGCTGGACCGGTTACACGTGGAACAAAGTGCTGTTTCCCGATCCCGATGCCTTCCTGAAGCATTTGCACGAAGAGGGCCTGAAGATCACCATGAATCTGCATCCCGCGTCGGGAATTCAGCCGTGGGAGCAGGCCTATCCGGCGATGGCTCGCGCCATGGGCATCGACCCGGCAACCAAAAAGTACGTGCCTTTTGATTCCACCGACAAAAAATGGGCCACCAACTACTTTGACCTCGTGCTCCATCCGCTCGAAAAGCAAGGCGTCGACTTCTGGTGGCTCGACTGGCAGCAGTGGAAGACCACCAAGCTGCCCGGCGTGAATCCTACCTGGTGGCTCAACTACATTCACTTCACCGATCAGCAGCGCGAAGGCAAGCGGCCCTTGCTCTTTCATCGTTGGGGCGGGCTGGGAAACCATCGCTACCAGATCGGATTTTCGGGCGACACCGTCTCAGTGTGGGACTCGCTCGCCTTTCAGCCTTGGTTTACGGCCACCGCGGCCAATGTAGGCTACGCCTACTGGAGCCACGATATCGGCGGCCACATGCCGGGCGCCGTGGATCCCGAGCTGTTCACGCGCTGGGTGCAGTTCGGCGCCTTCAGTCCCATCCTGCGCACGCACACCACCAAGAATCCCGATTCTGAGCGCCGCATCTGGGCCTATCCCGAGCCTTACTCGTCGATCCTTCGCACCGCATACCAGCTGCGCAACGCCATGCAGCCCTATCTCTACACTGAGGCACGCCGCACCTACGACACCGGAGTGGCTTTCCTGCACCCGCTCTACTACGACTGGCCCGAGGAAGATGCTGCCTACACAAGCAAGAACGAATATGTCTTTGGCGACCAGATGCTGGCCGCGCCGGTCACCACTGCCGGCGACAAAGTGTCAGGGCTGGCCGGCGAAACGGTGTGGCTGCCTGCAGGCGAGTGGATCGAATGGCCGACCGGCAAGCACTTCACCGGCCCCATCACCGTCGAGCGCAACTTTTCCATCGATCAGATTCCCATCTACGTGAAGGCCGGCGCCATTGTGCCCATGCAGCCTGCCATGCTCTATACCGGGCAAAAGCCTGTCGATCCGCTCATTTTGAACGTCTGGCCGCTCGCGCCGGGCACAAGCTCCAGCTACGCGGTCTATGAGGATTCGGGAGTTTCGGTCGAGTATCAACGAGGTGTCTTTGCGCGCACGCCCATCAAGGCTGCGCAATCCGGCGACACGCTGCGCGTGGAGATCGGCCCGGTAGAAGGCAGCTATCCCGGCATGATGAAGACGCGCTCTTACCAGCTGCGCCTGCCCGCCGACTGGCCGCCTGCCGCTGTCACCGTCAACGGCAAAACCCTGCCCCAGGCCCAGCCCGGCCAATCCAACGGCTGGAGCTTTGAAGGCAACACGCTCACCACCGTCATTCCCACCCCGAGCTTCAGCACCGCGTCGCGCGTGACGATTGAAGTGCGCCGGGCCGCGGGCATGACTGCGCGCCGTGCGGAGCTCGATGGCTTTGCCGGCATCATGAGCCGGTTGCGCGGCGCCTATGACGCTTCGCAACAGCTCATTCCGGCGGCCAATCCCACTGAAGCGGTGGTGGAGGCCATGCAAACCGGAGACCGGATGAGCTACTACCCGCAACACGCGGCCGACGAGATCGCCGGCCTGCCTGCGGCGCTGGGCAAGGCGCAAAGCTCTCTGGCTTCGCTCGATGCGAACTTCACGCAAATGCTCAATGCCGCGTCCAATCACATCGGTGGTTCCAACTTCGTCCACGTCGACGTGGCCTACGAGAAGCAGCGCCGTTGGGACGCGCTGCACCGCGCTGAAGCTCTCCTGGCCGATGCGGGCAAGTAGCTGCGCTCACAGGTTCGGGGTCTTCTACTCCCTGTTGCCCCTCCTTGGTGTTGATACGCTCTCGTCCGATTCACGCCACCTTCGCCGCATCCTGAACAAACAGGGGCGGCTCGTCGGCACTCGGTCCCCAGCTTGCCGGGACCGCCACGTTGAGCAGGCGCAGGTACACGCTGAACTGGCCGCGATGCTGGTACCAGTGGCTCAGCATGGTGTCGCGCAAAAACTCGCCGCGCGGCTGCGAGAAAACTTCGTGCTCGCCTCTCACCAGACGCCAGATCTCGTTCATGGCCGCGTCGTCGAACTCCGGCAACTGGCTGCGCACCGTGACCACGCTCTCGTCCAGAGCTTTCAGGATCTCGTCGCGGCTGGCCGGCTGCGGGAAATCGAACTTGTCGCGCGCCTGCCGCGGATTGTCCGCCACAAGCCGCACAATCCCGCCCGGCACCTTGGCGATGTGCAGCGCCAGTTGTCCGGCGGTCAGCGACTTTTCGTGCGGTTTCCAGGTGAGCTTGTCTTCGGGCAGCCGTTCCAGAAAGCGGCGCGTGATGGGCGCCTGTTTTTCAAACTCGGCAAGAAACGACTGCGCAATGGATCGGGTTGAAACGGATCCTGCTACGGGCATGGAGATTCCTCCCTGGGGAAAAATGACGAAGGTGCCGTCCCTGCGGGCTCCGCAACGCAATTGCGGAATCTCGTTCCCCACGCTGAAGCACGGGGCTGGCAAGCCTTGCGCCTGCGTCGCCTTGAGACTCGCCGATTGCAGCTTGCGAGGCCGGGACAGATTCCATTGCACGCGGTGCGATCGACTGGCTTACGCTCGTTCCGCGCGCTCGCGCATCTTTGCGTGGATGTGGCTCCAGCCCTTGTTCACGCCCTCACGATGTTCCGGCTGGATGGGCCCGAAGGCAGTATGGCAGAACTTGATCACCGTTTCATTACCTTCCTGGCTCAGCCGATAGATCACGTGATTGGCAACGGGCTGCGACATGAACAGCGGCCCGCTCAATTCCAGCAGCGCCGGCCGCTTGATGGATTGCACGGTCGCCCAGAAGTGGCCATTGTTGCCGCCCAGGTCGCGGAACCAGCGCCCACCGGGCCACGGCTCCAGTTTCATCGGCATCGGGGTCCCATCGGTCTTCTCGTTGGCCGGCCCGAGTTGTTCGAGCAGCGCCGCAAACGTGGCCTCAAGCGAGGCGCGCACGCGGATCTCCTGATGAATGTTGAGTGTGAGGTCTTCAATGCCGGGAAGTGTCGATACGTTCATACATTCTCCTTAGGGAAGTCTCCCGCCTGGGAAGTTTGGTCAGCTTGAGGGCCCGCCGCTTCGACTGCGGATCTCCTGCGCCTCTGCGCGCTCCTTCACCCGGTTCAACTGGTGTTGCCAGTAGCGCTCGAAGGTCTCGGTCCACTCGTGCACCGGCCGGATGGCCGCCGCGTTGGTCCGGTATAACCGGTGACGCCCATTGCGCCGCACATGCACCAAGCCGACCCTCCGCAAAACTCCCAGATGCTTTGAGACCGACGGCTGATCGAGCCCCACGGCCACCACAATCTCGCCCACCTGGCGTTCGTTGCCGGCCAGGAAGGTAAGAATCTGGCGCCGCCGCGGCTCAGCCACGGCATTGAAAGGATCGGAGGTGGTTGCGGCCCTTGCCATGGAAAAAGAAAATACATGCCTATATGGGAATATGTCAAGTGAAAAACTTGTGACTGCTCCCATGCCGCCCGGGGGCGCTCTCAGAACCCGTCGAAAACACGAATCTGCCGGTCTGCCACGCCGCAAAGGCGCTTCCGTTCGGCTATAGTTTTCGGCAGGCGCTTCCTTTGCTGTGAAAGGACTTTTCCCCATGACTCTCGATCGCAGAGCCTTCTTGAACGCGTGCAGTTGCGCAGGCATTGCCTCGCCGCTGCTGCCCGGCATTCTCTACACGCTGGCTGCGCAGGCTCAGGATGCCGGCGCCGGCTCGGAAACCAAGCCGCCCGAACTCGCGAAGATCACGCCGGAAATGCTCGACCAGGCGGCAGAACTGGCCGGAGTCGGGCCCTTCACCGCCGAGCAGAAAAAGATGATGCTCGAAGGGGTGAACGACCAGCGCGACGCGTACGCGGCGATTCGCGCGTTGAAGATTGGGAACAACGTGCAGCCGGCGTTTGTGTTTCATCCGGGAAAGGCGCCTGGGCCAAACGATAGGACCGCTGATCAACGCCCCGGCAGGCTCAGCGAATCTTTGGGCGGCAACATAGCGTACTCCAGCGTCGAGGACCTGGCCTTCGCGAGCGTTACAGAGTTGGCGCCGCTCGTGCGCGCTCAAAAGATCACTTCCCTTGCCCTCACGCAGATGTACATCGACCGGCTCAAGCGCTACGATGCGAAACTGCACTTCGTCATCACGCTTACTGAGGATCGCGCCATGGCGCAGGCCAGGGCCGCCGACGCCGAGATTGCCGCGGGCAAATACCGCGGTCCGCTGCACGGGATTCCGTGGGGCGCGAAGGACCTGCTGGCGGTGAAAGGCTACCCGACCACGTGGGGCGCGGGAGGGTTCGAGCACCAGTCGTTCGACGAAGATGCCACCGTAGTGCAGAGATTGGACGCGGCAGGAGCGGTGCTCATCGCCAAATTCACGCTGGGCGCGCTGGCCATGGGCGACAAGTGGTTTGGCGGGCGCACGCGCAATCCGTGGAACCCCGAGCAGGGATCGAGCGGATCGTCGGCCGGCTCGGCCAGCGCCGTGGCCGCCGGTTGCGTGGGCTTTGCGCTGGGGTCGGAGACGCTGGGATCGATCTCGTCGCCTTCCACGCGCTGCGGCTGCTCGGGTCTGCGGCCCAGCTTCGGCATGGTGCCGCGCACCGGTGCGATGGCGCTGAGCTGGACCATGGACAAGCTGGGCCCCCTCTGCCGCTCGGTCGATGATTGCGCCCTGGTGCTGGAGACGATTGCCGGGCCCGACGGCAAGGATCTTTCCGCTGCGGCTATCGGATTCGAGTGGGACGAGGCGCTCGATTGGAAGAAGCTGCGCGTGGGCTACTTGAAAAGCGAATTCGACCCGCGGCCGCCGCTGAAACTGACGCAAGCGCCACCCGGCGAATCGGCCGAGGACAAGAAGAAGCGCGAAGACGCCAACACCGAGATGCAGGCCGCCCACGCGCGCCGCGACTACGATCGCCGCTACGAGCTGGCCGCGCTCGACAAGCTGCGCGCGATGGGCGTCAACCTCACTCCCGTTGAGTTGCCCAGGCTGCCTTGGGACGCCATGGTTCCGCTGCTCACCGCTGAAGCCGCTGCGGCCTTTGACGACCTCACCATGAGCGGCCGCGACCGCTTGCTCACCGGCCAGGGAATTGAGGACTGGCCCAACGCCTTTCGCGTCGCGCGGTTCTATCCGGCGGTTGAATACATCCAGGCCAACCGCGCGCGCACCCTGGCCATCAGGCAGATCGCGGCGCTGTTTGAGCAGGTGGATGTAATTGTGACGCCCTCGACCGAGGCGCAGTTGATCGCCACCAATCTCACCGGCAATCCCGCCGTGATTGTGCCCAACGGCCTGCGCGGTCCTGATGCGCCCAAACCTCCGCTGATTGACGATGGCGACCACGACGATATCGGCGGGCCCGGCACGCCGGTTTCGATCACATTTTTGGGCGGGTTGTACCAGGACGCGAAGGTGGCGGGGTTTGCGCGCGCCTACCAGCAGGCGACGGGCTTCGACAGGCTGCACCCCAAGCTGTAGGGCCTCGACCCGCGAGTGTGCTGCGGCCTTGGCCAGATTTGCATGGCAGCCCCTTGTAGCGGGCAAAAGAGGACCCCCGAGGCGCAAGCCTGGGGAAAGCGGCTGCGCCCCTATATCTCTGTCAAGCTCTGCCATCGCGCAAACTGCGGCGCCGCGCGCGCCTAACTCATTGATTTCTCGATCCCTTGCTCCCTCGCTCCCGTGCTCCCTGCCTTTTGCAGATTATTTCCATCCAATCGCTACACTCGAACTTAGTGGTGGTTCCGTTCTGCGCGGAGGGCTTCGAACCGGAGCTAGCGGGAGCCTTCAGGTTTCTGAACGCCGGCAGCGCAAAACGCGGCTTTCGCCGCGGGCCGTCGAGGGCGCCAAAATCGCTCCTCGGCGCCTGCGCAGCGGGCCCCAAAAAACGAATTTGGGGCAAAACAAAAGCGAATTTGTTGCAGCAAAAAATCTTCACCCATACCCCAGGGGGGTATAGATTGTGAGGTAACGCATTTAGAATCAACAAATCGATCCCGAAATGGCCCTCAAATTGCGCGGTTTTTGGCCTCAAATCGAGCCAAAACCGAGCCTTTTTGAGCCCGATTTACCCCAAAATTTACCCCCAAATCGGCCAAGGCGGGCGCTCAATCCACCACCCACGGGAGACCTGTGCTTCGGCTCTGCTGTCGAGCGCAGACCCCCTCCCCCAAAGCGGAGCGGGTCGACGATTCCGGCGATTTTGGTCGGCCCCGTGGCACGATGCTTTTTTTGCAGGCTCGCCTCGGCCGCAATTCCGGCGCAGCGCGTATAGCATCGACGCATGGCGCTGGTTGAATTGAAATCGGTGTCGAAGACGTATCCGCGCCGCGCGGGACTGCGCACCGGGCAGCAGGCTGTGGTGGACAACGTGACGTTTTCCATCGAAGCGGGTGAAACGCTGGGCCTGGTGGGCGAATCGGGATCGGGGAAAACTACGGTCGCCCGCATGATCCTGGGTCTGACCAGGCCGAGCGCTGGCACCGTGCATGTGGAGGGCGCCGATCTGGCGCGCGCTTCGCGCTCCCGGATGCGGAGCCTGCGGCGTCAGATGCAACCGGTCTTTCAGGATCCCTACGCGGCGCTCAATCCGCGGATGACAGTTCTCGACCTTGTCACCGAGCCGCTGGTGATTCACGGGTTGGCTGCGGGTGGAGAGCCCACCCTGGCGACAAGTACAAAGACGTCGCGAGGGCGGGGCACCCGAGGTCGAGAAGCGTTACGCGCGAAGGCCATCGAGTTGCTGCGCGAAGTGGGTTTGGACCAGTCGGCGCTCAAGCGCTATCCGCACGAGTTCTCAGGCGGACAGCGCCAGCGCATCAACATTGCGCGGGCGCTGGCGCTGCGGCCTCTTTTTCTGGTTTTGGACGAGCCCGTTTCAGCGCTTGATGTGAGCGTGGGCGCGCAGATTGTGAACCTGCTGCGCAGCCTGCAGCGCGAACACGGGCTGACCTACCTGTTTATCTCGCACGCCATGCCGCTGGTGCGGTATTTGAGCACGCGCATCGCGGTGATGGAGCGCGGACGCCTGGTGGAGATGGGAGAAGCCGAGTCGTTGTGCGCACACCCGCGCGAGGCCTACACGCGGCAACTGATTGCGGCCACGCCGGAGTTGCCAAGTAGCGCGGCGTGAACCGGTATGATCCCACCCTGTTTGGTTCGCGCATGCGAACGAAACAGGAGGGGGCAACCATGCGATTCGGATGCGGCGCCCGGCAGCTTGCAATTTCTAATGCGGCTGCTGAGTCGATTGAGCGGGGGCAGACGGTTGCGTTGACCCTGCGGGCTGGGCTGACGACGCCGGCGCAGTGGACCCTGGCGGTGTTGCCGGAGCAGCCGCGGCCCCTGGCTTGGCAGGCTGTGCTGACGGCGGCGGAGCCGCAGGCGCGCCGGGCGCATGGCTGCCCGCAGGCGGCATGCCGGGACGCGGAGGCATGGCTGGCCGCGGCGGCGGCTGAGGCATGTCTGTCACGTCGACCAGTGTCACGTCGAAGATGAGGTCTGACTTTGCTGGAATGCCGGGGTGGTCGGGGCGATCGGGAATCGCGTGCGTCCCATACGCCATCTCCCAGGGAATGAAGATGCGGCGCTTGCCTCCGATTTTCATCCCGGTAAGCCCGTAGTCGAAACCGGGAATCACACGACCCACGCCCTGCGGGATCGCCAGGGGCTCCGCATCGCCCATTTTGGGCTTGCCGTCGGGGCCGAGCTCAGGTTTGCCGTCCTTGCCGATGACCGGCCTCTTGTGATCCTCCCACGAGTCGAACTTCACGCCGTCGGCTGCGCGCCAACCCGTGTACTGGAGGTGCCACATCTTTCCCGCTTCGCCCTCGGCGCCGGTGCCGATCTTGATGTCTTCATAGCGCAAGGCGAACGGCATCTTCACCGTCCCATGAACCACTCGGGGAACGCCGGGAGGAAGCTTGATCCACGGCATGGGTTCAGCAGTAGCGGCGGCCATGGTGGAAGATGACTTGGCTGCGGGGGTTGAACTCTTGGTTGTGGCGGGAGGCGGGGTGCTGGTCTGTGCGCTGGCGGTGGCCGCAATCGAGGCCAGCGCCAGAATCAAAACGGTATGTCTCATCGGGAATGAAATCTCCAAATCTCTCCTGTGCCGGAGTCTATCAGGTTGGGCTCATCCCAGGAGCATGCCTGCCAAAAGCGCGGTACGCGGCGCCAGGTGCTCCAGAAGCACCGACTCATGCGGCGCGTGCGCGCCCTCGCCCACCGCGCCCATTCCGTCGAGCGTGGGAATGCCCAGCGCGGCTGTGAAGTTGCCGTCGGATCCGCCGCCGGTAGAAGCCTCTTCAAGCTCGAAGCCGATCTGGCGCGCCAGCTCCCGCGCCTTGCGGAAGAGCCGGACGGTTCCGCGGCTGCGCTCCATGGGAGGGCGGTTGATGGCGCCGGTGACCGTAAGCGTGCAGCGCGGATCGGCGGGCCGGAGCGCCCGAAATTTGCGCGCGATGCGCGGCCCGTCGGAAGCCCGTGGAATGCGCACATCCACCTCGGCCCACGCTCGGGCCGGGACCACATTGCTCTTCGTGCCGCCGCCCGCCACGTCCACGCTTACCGTGAGCCCGCGCTTCAGATCGGTCCAGCCGCTCACTGTTTCAATCGCGCGCGCCAGCTCGCGGAGGGCGTTCGCCCCTTTCGCAAAATCCACGCCGGCGTGGGCCGCCACGCCCTGCACTTCGATTCTCCAATCGCCAATGCCTTTGCGCGCAGTTTTGCAGGCCAGTCCTTGCGCCGGCTCCAGCACATAGACGGCGCCACACTGGCGCGCCAGGCGTTCGACGATCGGCCGCGAAGCTTCACTGCCGATCTCCTCGTCGCCATTGAGCAGTAACACGGCTTCGCGGCGCAACAGGTCGGCTTCGATCAGCAGCTTTGCGGCGGTAAATGCCATGGCCACGCCAGCCTTCATATCCAGGGTTCCCGGTCCCCAGAGCCGCCCGCGCCCCAGACGGCAGGGCATGGTTTTCAGGGTGCCGAGCGGCCAAACGGTATCAAGGTGGCCCAGCAGCAGGATGGGATGGGCGCCGCCGCGCGAGGGCCCGAAGCGCGCCTCGAGCACGTTGCCAAAGCCGCGCCGGAGATGCAGCTTGACGCGGCCGCCGAGACGCGACGCCTGCGCCGCGGCAAAGGCCAGGCACGCGTCCACAGCAGCTTTATTGTCTGAGGGCGATTCCAATTGCACGAGGCGCCGCGTAAGTTCAAGCAGGGCAGGAAGATTGCGCCGTGCAGCGGCTGCGAGCGCAGGCATGGGAACGGGCGAATTGGCGGCTATCCCCATTGGGGCTCCTTGGCGGAAGGATCGAAAAAACACCCGCGGCCTCTTGATTCTACGACTCTTAAGGCGAGAAGCAGAGGGTTGACAGAAAAGGCACGCGTGCGCGTGGATGCCCACGGTGTGGCAAAAATGCCACACATCACGGTTTCCACAACCCGTCTAATCTATACACCGGACAGGTTTTCCTGTCGCAGGAGATGCCTTGGCAGGGCCCGTGCACCTGGAACAGACGATTGCAGCAACCCTTGAATTTGCAGGCGTGGGTCTGCACTCGGGAGCCCCGGTGACCATGCGGCTGCTGCCGGCCGCTGCAGGTTCGGGCATTGTTTTCCGCCGCACCGATCTCGACAATTTTGAAATTCCTGCTATCGGGCGCAACGTGGCCAAGGTCAGCTACGCGACCAGTCTGATGCGCCAGGGCGTGCTCATCTCGACCACCGAACACCTGCTTTCTGCGCTCATCGGCATGGGCATCGACAACGTGATTGTCGAGATCGACAACCTCGAGTTGCCCATCCTCGACGGCAGCGCGCAGCCCTACGTTGAAGCTATTCTTGGCGTGGGCATTCGCGAGCAGCGCCGCCGCCGCGAGGCCTTGCGCGTCCTGCATCCGGTTGAGGTGCGCGAGGGCAACAAGTTCATCGGTGTCTATCCTGACTCCGGTTACCGCATCTCGTACACCATCGACTTTCCCGCGCCCATCGGAACGCAAAGCACCTGCGTCGACCTAGCTGCCGAGGTGTACGGAACCGAAATTGCTCCGGCGCGAACCTTCGGGTACAAGGCGGACGAGCGCAAGCTGCGCGACATGGGGCTGATTCGCGGAGCAAGCCCGCAGAACGCAATCATCCTGGGCAAAGACGGACCCCAGAACGGGCCGCTGCGCTTTGCCGACGAATTTGTGCGGCACAAGGTGCTCGATCTGATCGGCGATCTGGCCCTGGCCGGACGCCGGCTGCAGGGCCACGTGGTGGCAGTGCGCGCGGGGCACGCCATGCACACTGCCTTTGTGGCACGGTTGCTCAAGGATCGTTCCGCGTGGGAGCTGGCCCATGTGCCGGTGAAAGCAACCGGAGACACAAGCTCCGAGGCGGAGTTGTCGAGCCGCGTCTCAAAATCAAGACGCGGGGCGCCGGCTTTAGCGGGCGCGTAAGGCAGGGAACGGGGGACAGGGAACAGGGAACTATAAAAAGCCATAAAGAAACTTGAGATAGAAATACCCGCCTTACGACAATTACCGGGCTGCTGTGATTTCAGGGATTCGGCGGAGGCCCCGGCTCTTTCCACCCCACGAACGAAGACCTGTCCGTGGGGGCCCCGGTTCCTTGGGTCACGTCGCCTTGAGTTTGACGGCTCCGGAGACAATGAATTGCGATCGATCCTGATGCAGTGAGCGATGACATCCCGCGCGTTTCTGCAGCGCAGGGCGAGTGTCGCCGTCGGGCGGCTACTTTTGAGAGGCTGAGCCCGGCTTGGTTCCGCTGATCTGCTGGACCTTCAGATTTGGCCACGTGGTCGGAATCTGCTCGAATTTTGCGTTGGGCCATTGCGTTGGAATGCGCTCAAATGTCCCTGGAGGCCGGCGCCCGACAATCAACGGAGAAGGCGGCGGGTAGTTGCGCGCTATCGTCATGAGCATGTTCGGGCTGAAGCATGGCGCGTGGAAGAACTGATTTGCGCCGCCCTGAACGCTCGCCTGGTTTTTGTCCGCGTTCGGGACGCTGCATGGACCCGCCTTCTCGGAATTCGTTTGCGGAGAAATCTGCAGTTGCCCGCCGTCGAAATGGAACAGCGATTGCGCAGACGGCGGTGTGCCGGGCGAGGCTTGCAGATTTCCGGGAGTGATCGCCGCCGATTGACAGAAAGCCGCCACGCCAAAGCACTGAACCGCAGCGAAAAGCGCAAATCGTCTCATGCTCAAACTCCGACAGTGCCGGTGGTTAGACGCTGGCAAGTATAGCAAAGGCCTCCGCGGCGGGCCTTTTGGCCAGCCGTTGCGTTGGATGGCGGCGACCGCTGTGGCTGCGGCTGTCAGCGAGGCGCCATGCGCAGCGCGCCGTCGAGACGGATGGTTTCGCCGTTGAGCATGCGGTTCTCGAAGATGTGCTTGACGAGCGCGGCAAATTCTTCGGGGTGGCCGAGGCGAGGCGGAAAGGGGACGCTTTTTGCCAGGCTTTCCTGCACTTCCGGCGCAAATCCGGCCATCATGGGCGTAGCAAAGATTCCCGGCGCAATGGTGACGACGCGGATGCCGGAGCGCGCCAGCTCGCGTGCGACGGGAAGTGTGAGTGCGGCGACTCCCCCCTTCGATGCGGCATAGGCTGCCTGGCCGATCTGGCCATCGAAGGCCGCGATGGATGCGGTGTTGACGATCACGCCGCGTTCGCCGTCCTCGCCCGCCTCCTCGCTGGCGATGGCCGCAGCGGCAAGACGGATCATGTTGAAGGTGCCGATAAGGTTGATGTTGACCGCTTTCGAAAACGATTCGAGCCGATGCCGGCCGTCGCGCCCGAGAACCTTCTCAGAGGGAGCGATGCCGGCGCAATTCACCAGGCCGTGAAGGTGACCGAAGGCTGAGAGCGCAGTTTCGACCGTCGAGGCACCATCCTTTTCGCTGGTGACATCGGTGAGGGCGAAGCGCGCAGCACCGCCGAGCTCCGACGCCAGGGATTCGCCGGGTGCACGCTGCAGGTCGGCAATGACGGCGGCGCCGCCTTCGGCCACGAGAAGACGCGCCACGGCCTCACCCAGTCCGGATGCGCCGCCGGTGACAAGAAAGACGTGATCCTTGATCTGCATGGGAGCTCATCCGCGCCCAAGTCTCCGACCGTAGGTCTCTGCCCGCCGATTTTCGCGGTATCCCAGGTTAGGCGCAAAAACAGGAACGTGCCGAACCTGGGGCACCCCCGTTTGTGCTGAGTGGACAAGGACCGTTGGGGCCGCGCCATCCCAGGTCTCAGAATTCGAAACCTGGGGCAGCCAGAGTTGATACAGAATCAAACGGCCAAAGACCTAGGGCGCCGGTTCAAAACGCAGCAT
>JASHQH010000066.1 GCA_030037635.1 Acidobacteriaceae bacterium | reverse complement strand
TGTTTGAACTGGAGGGGCTCGGCAAGGAGCATTGGAAGGGCGTCGATCCGGATGAATTCGTGCGTAAGTTGCGCGAGGGCTGGGAATGAGCCGGATCTTTCTGGATACCAATTTTTTTATCTACCTGATCGAGGGCGCGGGCCCGGAGGCGAGGCGAGCGAAGCACCTTCTTAAAGCGTTCTCGGAGCGAAAAGACGATCTTCTCACTTCAGTCATGAGCCTTGGAGAAGTCCTGGTCATGCCGCTGCGCAAAGGAGACTTTGGACTTGCGCAGCGATATCGCCAGATCTTTCGGGGGCCGGGAATCACGGTTTTGCCGTTTGTAGAACCGGCAGCAGAGGTGTTTGCCCGAATTCGAGTTCGCGGATCGATCAAGCCACCGGATGCAATTCAACTCGCGACCGCCGGAACTGCCGGATGCGATCTGTTCTTGACGAATGACGATCGGCTTCAGGGAATCACGGTTCCCGGGATCCACTTTATTACTTCGTTTGAAAAGGCGCCTATCTGAGGACGCAGCGATCAGCGTGATTGAATGGGGCTGGCGATAGGCGTGCCGCGGTTCACGCGGTTTTGAGCAGCCAGCCATTGGGCCGGCCAGCTTCGTTCTCCGCGACCTCTTCGAGGTTTTCCGGCAGAAACAGCGAGAAGACCGTCCAGCTTTGGCCTGGTTTCGATCGCGTACGCCCGCGGATGGTCCCTTTGTGAGTTTCGACGATACTTCTGCACACCCAAAGCCCTAGACCAGTGCCCACATCGCGCTTGGTGGTGAAAAACGGCTCGAATATGTTTCTGAACGCTTCGGGCGGAATCCCCGAGCCGCTATCGGCGACGGTGATGCGCGCGCCCGGTTCGCAATTTCCCTTCCAGTGCCGGCTTGAGGAAACGCGAATCGTGATGCGGCCGGGACCGGAGATGGCATCGATGCTGTTGCTCACCAGGTTGGCAAGGACTTGCCGGATCTCTCCTGGAATGGCGTTCACCCACGGATCGTCGTGGAACTCTGAAACGATGTCGATTCTCCGGTTCCGGGCGCGATTGGCAAAGATCGCAACCACGGAATTGACCAGATCGCTGGGCCGGACGCGGCGCGCGCCGTTGGTTTCGCGATAGAAACCGAGGGTTTGCCTGATCAGATGGCCGACGCGGGCCAGTTCGTCTTCAGCTGTGCCTAGAAAGTCGAGAACCTCCTGAGAGGTGCTGCGCGTCCTGGCCAGATAAACCAGATTGGTGACCGCCTCAAGAGGGTTGTTGATTTCATGAGCGACGGTGGCGGCAAGACGCCCCACGGCGGCCAGTCTTTCGGCCATACGCAGCGACCGCTCTTCCTTCTTACGCTGGGTGATATCGCGGGCGATCTTAGCGGCTCCGACGATCCGCCCCGTCTCATCCTTGAGCGGAGAGACGGTGAGCGAGACGTCGATGGTTTCACCGCTCTTCTTCATGCGCACCGTGTCAAAGTGCTCAATGCGCTCACCGCGTGCGATGGTGCTCAGGATTCTGGTTTCGTCGTCCCGCAGTTCGGGCGGAATGATGGTGGTGATGGAGCGCCCGATCATCTCCCGGGCGGTAAATCCAAACATTCTCTCGGCAGCGGGATTCCAGCTGGTGACAATGCCGTTCAGGTCCTTGCTGACAATCGCATCGTCAGACGATTCGACAAGGGCCGCAAGCCGTTGCGATGCCTCTTCGGCAGCTTTGCGTGCGGTCACGTCCTGCACGATGCCGAACATGCGGCGCGGGTTCTCGAAACGGCATCCCTTGCAGTAAAGCCAGCGCAGTCCAAACTCGGGGTGCAGATACCTGTACTCAAATTCCATCTGGCCCGATTGGCTTCCCTGCTGCATAAGGCTCTGCACCTTGGTCCAGTCTTCAGGCCAGACGCGCGCCGCCCAGATTGGCGCCAGCTCGGGATCGGAAGGCTCGACTCCGAAGATGCGGCCGAGCTCGTCGGAGATGACCTGGCGATTCTGCGATGGATTCCATTCCCACGTGCCGATGTGGCCGCCTGCCTCGGCAAGGCGTAGACGCTCTTCGTTTTCGAAGAAGGAGGTCTCGGCGGTTGCAAGGGTTGTCTCCGCCGGCATGGCGGGTCTGGCCCCAACGGCGGCTTCAGACAAAGCGGACGGCCCCGCGATGTTTGGGAATGTTGTGGATTCAGGGCGGGCGACGAGCACTTTACCTGTCTTAACAGGTAATGCGGCCACGCTGGCCGGACCCACGGCTGCTCCCGCTCGCTGCATTCATTATTTGCGGCCACCCGTGCAGCCGCCCATTCTTTTATTTGCGGCAGCTTCAAGGGCGGCCGCTTATTTGTTTCGATGCCGCAACGTTAAAGATAGGTTGGGTTTGCCTGCGTTTCGGCCGAATGGCCCCCACGCATATGGCAGGAATGTGCCACATGCGGCGTGCTTTAGCTGTGCTTGCCCTTCCATTCCTCGTACGGTCCGCTGAAGTCTTGGATGGCGTCGTCGTGAAAGATCCACAGGCGCGTGGCCACCTCGTCGATCAGGTCATGGTCGTGCGTGACCAGGAGAACGGTGCCCTCGTAGCGCTGCAGCGCGATGTTGAGCGCGTTGATGGCTTCGAGGTCGAGGTGGTTGGTGGGCTCATCGAGGATGAGGATGTTTGGCTTGGTGAGGATCAGCTTGCAGAACGTCAGCCGCGCCTGTTCGCCGCCTGAGAGCGCCTGCGTCAGCTTTGCGCCTTCTTCACCGCTGAACAGCATCTGGCCCAGAATGCCGCGAATGTCTTCCATGTGCGCATCAGGCTTCCATTGGTGCAGCCAGTCAGCCACGCTGAGTCCGGGCTCGATGGTCGAGCCAACATCCTGAGGAAAGTATCCGATTTGCGCTTCGTGGCCCCAGAAGACGGTGCCCGAGTCGAGCGCGAAATCCTTCTCAGCCAAGCCTGGATAATTCGTCAGCAGGCACTTGAGCAGCGTGGTCTTGCCGGCGCCATTGCGGCCCATGAGGCATATCTTTTCCCCGCGCAGCACGTTGGCGCTGAAGCCGTCGATGACTTCAAGCTCACCGTAGTATCTTGTCACGTGCTTGAATTCCAGGACGTGCTTCCCGCTCGGTCGCGTCTGGTCGAAGCGGATATAAGGCCGCTGGATATTTGACCGCGCCAGCTCGTTGGTCTGCAGCCGCTCAACCTCTTTGCGGCGGCTGGTGACCTGCGAGGAGCGCGTGCCGGCGGCAAAGCGGGCGATGAACTCGTTGAGCTGTGCGATTTTCTTCTCGCGCTGCGCGATTTCCGATTCGAGGCGCGCACGAATCTGAGTCTTGGCCAGAACCATTTCGTCGTAGCCGCCGGCGTAAGTGATGATGGTCTGGTAATCGATGTCCGCAGTGTGCGTGGTGACGGAGTTCAGGAAGTGGCGGTCGTGCGAGATGGCGATGAGTGTGCCATCGTAGCTGGTGAGGAAATCCTGCAGCCAGTGAATGGAATCGAGATCGAGGTAGTTGGTCGGCTCGTCGAGCAGCAGTGCCTGCGGCTTGCCGAAGAGCGCCTGCGCCAGCAACACGCGCACTTTTTGCCCGCCTTGCAGCTCGCCCATCTTGCGCTCGTGCAGCGGTTCAGGAATGTCCAGGCCATCGAGCAGCACGGCGGCGTCGCTTTCGGCCGTATAGCCGTCCTCTTCGCCGATGGTGCCTTCCAGCTCACCAAGGCGCATGCCATCCTGGTCGGTCATTTCAGGGTTGGCGTAGATACGGTCGCGCTCTTCGAGCGCAGCCCACAGCGGCTGATTGCCCATGATGACGGTGTCGATGACGCGATGGGAGTCGAAGGCGAACTGATCCTGGCGCAGCACGCCCAGCTTGCGCGGGCGCACCACTGTGCCTTTCTGCGGTTCCAGCTCGCCGGTCAGAATTTTCATAAAGGTGGATTTGCCTGCGCCGTTGGGGCCGGTCAATCCGTAGCGCCGGCCCGGAGTAAAGGTCGTAGAGACCTCCTCAAAGAGAACCTTGGCTCCGTAGCGCATGGAGACGTTGCTGACACTGATCATTCGTTTCTTAAACCAGCCTTTAGCCGTTTGTTCTTAGCTTCCAGCCCGTCGTGCCGCAGCAAACCGCCCCGGTCGCCCCGCGCGAGAGACGCACGAGCTGAAAACTCATTGTTTGTCGCACTCCTGCAGCGGCGCAGCTTGAGGCGCTGGTGCTCTTCTCAACCTGGGTTGGAGAGGATAACCGGCACGCGTACGCGGCCGCAGAGAGCTTCTGTTTCCAGTTTCTCACACGGGTGCGGATTCGGAGGACTGGGTGCTGGGTCAGTTTGAAACTAACCCAGCGCCGAGGACTGACGCGTATTTACGCTTTCTTTATTTTATCTTTATGATAGCCTTACTAGACTTCTCACCGCTGCCCAGCCGATCTCGCGATGGCCTCTACCCGAACCACCGTAGCTCCTCCGTCCGACCGCGTCCGCCTCATTGTCGCCTCTTCGGTGATGCTCACATTTATCTCCTTCTGGCGTGCAGCAGCCATCGTCCTCAATGATTTAGGTTCGTCGGCTTTTTATGCCGGGGGCATAGCCGAGCAGGCCGTAGGTGCAGCCGCGCCGTGGTTCATCCTCGGCATCATGCTCTTTAGCTTTGCGGTGCGCGCCGTCTACGTCGAAAGCTGCTCCATGTTTACCCGCGGCGGCGTATACCGCGTCGTCAAAGAGGCGCTTGGCGGCGGCTTTGCCAAGCTCAGCGTGTCTGCGCTGATGTTCGACTACATCCTCACCGGCCCCATTTCGGGTGTGTCGGCCGGCCAATACATTACCGGGTTGCTCAATGAGCTGATCGTCGTGGCCAACCACAGCCACTGGCTGCCGCCGGCGCTCCAGGATGTGCACGGCAACCCTATCCAATTCAACATGGACTACACTTCGGCGGTGCTGGCCGCCGTCGTCACCATCTACTACTGGTGGCAGAACATCAAGGGCATCGAGGAGTCGAGCGACAAGGCCCTGCGCGTCATGCAAATCACCACGGTGATGGTGGTGATCCTCATGGTTTGGGGTTGTTACACGGTTGCGGTGCGAGGAGCCCAGCTTCCGCCCTCGCCGGTTCCTTCTCATCTGCATTTCAGCGATGATGCACTTGGCTTCCTGAAGGGACGCGGCCTACCCCTCATCGGGCTCTTCGGAATCATCATGGCGTTCGGCCATTCGATTCTCGCCATGAGCGGCGAGGAGAGCCTAGCTCAGGTCAATCGCGAGATCGCCCATCCCAAGCTGAGGAACCTGAAGCGGGCGGCAATCGTAATTGCGATCTACAGCCTCATTTTCACGGGGGGCGCCACCCTGCTGGCGTCGATGTTGATTCCCGACTATGAGCGTACCCACATTTATCCCGACAACCTGATCGCCGGCCTGGCGATGTTCATGGCCGGACCTCTGGTCTGGCGCATCCTGTTCCGTGTTTTCGTGGTGCTGGTCGGATTTCTGATCCTCTCAGGCGCTATCAACACCTCCATCATCGGTTCTACCGGCGTGCTGATGCGCGTGGCCGAGGACGGCGTGCTGACAGACTGGTTCCGCAAGCCGCACCGCCGCTTCGGCACGAGTTATCGCATCGTGAACCTGGTTTTCATTCTGCAGATGTTCACGATTATCGTCAGCCGCGGCAACGTAATTGTGCTGGGCGAAGCTTACGCCTTTGGCGTCATCTGGTCGTTTACCTTCAACAGCCTGTCGATGCTGGTGCTGCGCTGGAAGTACAAGGGCGAACGCGGTTGGAAGGTTCCGCCCAACTTCCGCATCGGCAAGACCGAGATCCCAGTCGGCCTGATTTCGGTATTCATGGTTCTGCTGGCAACAGCAACGGTGAATCTGTTCACCAAGTCGGTTGCCACCATCAGCGGCATCGCATTTGCCATTGCATTCTTCATCGTTTTCACGGCCTCAGAACGCATCAACCTGCGCAAGCACGCGCAAACCGCCAGGGAGATGAAGGACCACTTTCAGCTTGAGCATCAGGACAAGATCAGCCGTGAGTCGGTGGCCATCCGTCCGGGCGGGGTGATGGTGACCATGCGCGACGTCAACAACCCCATCGCCCTGAAGCGCACCCTGCTGCGCACCAACACCCACGACAGGGACGTGGTGGTCGTCAGTGTGCGGCTGATGGGAGCGGGTGGACCGGAATATCTGAGCGCCGAAGAGCAGAGCTTCAGCGAGCACGAACAGATGGTCTTCACCAAGGCGGTTTCAGTGGCCGAGAGTCTGGGCAAGAAGGTCTCGCTGCTGGTGGTTCCGGCGGCCGAAATCTTTCCGGCTCTCGCCCAAACTGCCAGCTCGCTCGAAGTCGAGTCGGTGGTTTCCGGCAGCTCCAATTCGTTGACCGCCGAGGAGCAGGCCTATCTCATGGGGCAGGCATGGGAGGCCCTTCCCGAGCCCAGGCGCCAGTTCAACTACTGCGTCGTGGAAAGCGACGGCGCGATGAAGGTCTTCTATATCGGGCCGCACGCGCCCGCGTTGAGCCCTGAAGACGTTCAGCTGGTGCATCGCCTGTGGTTGAACATGCGCCGCGATCCCACCATGCAGCATCTGCATCACAGCGATATCGTCACCTATGCGCTGATGCGCCTCGCCGGCCAGTGCAACCGCGAAAAGGAGGAGATCCTGCGCGATCTGAACAGCCGCCGCAGGTCCCAGCAGCCGGCCAAAATTCACTACGAAGGCAATGACTCATCGTCCCCCCAGAGCCCAATCACTCCATTCCCGCGCGCCATCAAACAGGCACGGGATCAATAAAATCAATTCGACTCCACCGCGAAACACGCCGCCGAGGAACGAAGGCTGTCGCTGAAAACAAACGCGTTAACTAGACAAAAGGGGAATCCCCCGGCGGTAGGTAGCTATCGGGCCCAAGCCGCCTGCGAGCGAGGCCTTAAGCCCCTCACTGCGACGGCAATGAAATGTGGCCTAGTGTGCCGACAGGGTGGTATTCTTGCCCGCTTTGACCCACAGGAAGTCGCCGTTCTCCGATGCTTGCCCGTAGTCTTTGACCACGTAGAGCAAGACCGTGGTGGGCGCGAAGCACTGGCGATAAATGAGGGCCAGGTTGTCGCCATGGCCGGGATGGATGAGGTTGACATCGAGCATGAAATACGGCGGCAGGGTTCCGAGATCGACCATACCGTCGTGAACTTGGCTGGTGATCTCGTGGATCGCCCCACCCGAGTAGTTCACCGTGCCGTCGTTCTTCATCCCCGATGTGTAGTGAGGTGGGTCGTCCTCCTTGTAGCTGGTGTCGATTGCGACCTGGATGTGCGGAATCGGCGTGAAGGTCGTGGCATTTACTACGCGCAGAACAACGGAACAGGATTTCTGCGAACCCGGTCCGTAAATGGCATCCACGTAGTTGGCAGGATTGTCGCGGGTCTCCTGCGCAGTGAGCTGCGCCGGGGTGGGCGGCGGTTTGGTGCTTGCGCACGCCGCGGGAGGGGCAAAAAGCGAGGCCGGCGGAGTCTCAAGCGACACTTTGGTGATATCGACCACCGTCATGGGAGCAACGCCGGGTGCGCTCACTACCGCGCGAATGACGATGCCGTCTTTTTTGTCAAGCCAGGCCTTAGTGCTCGATTGCGCGTCGCCGCCCTGGTAAATCTCGGTTGGGATACCGGCGAGGGTTTCAGTCCCGGCAGGTTTCAGTGCGCCCCCTGAGATGCCCTCGTTCAACTCGACAGTCATGGCCAGAGGGTCGCCCCAATCGCCCGAAAAAGCGCCGGCGGCCCCACAAACCGGCGGATTGACTGCGGCGTTCCATGAAATGTTGGTTTGCGCCTTCAGATCGTAGAGCGTCATGGAGCGAGTAGCGGCCGTTGCACCCTGAGCTGGCTGTGTCACATCGGTCAGCACCCTGTCGCCGCTGCGATAGATGGTTTCGGTGGCCCCGGGCAAACCACCCGAAAGCGCCTCGGTGATGGTGTAGCTGGTGGGAGAGCCGGTTTGCGCACCCACCAGCGGCGAGGCCGCGAGGCTGAGGCAGCCGAAAATCCTCACAATCTTCATGGGTGCTCTCCTTGGGTGCGGCTGGCGTGGCGTTCAAGAACGGAAGGGACAGAAACGAAGGCAAATCGGACCAAAAGTAGAGCCATCATATTGGCTGTGCCAGTGCTCGTCAACCGCAGTACCGGTTTCTGTGGCACAAGGTGAAGAGTAGAATTACGCCATGCGGCGGGCCGCAACCTTGGCGATGTTTCTGGCGCTGGCGGTCAGCCTTGCGCCGGCTCAATGCCTGGCTTGCTGCCTGCAAGGGACGCATGCACGCGCTCATTCTTGCTGCCAGGGACGCATGGCGCTTCATGCAGCGTGCTGCACGCCTCAAAGTGCGGCGGCGATGCCGGCGCGCAATGCAGCCGGAGCGATCAACGCAACCGCGGTGCCCGGGCCGGTTTTTGAATGTGTGCACAGGGCAAAGGCTGACGATCCTGCGAGCGTCTCGCGCGCCGCGACGCCGCAACGCCCGCGTCCACGTGCAGTGATGCGCATCTGATCCCTCCGCCATTCCTCCATCTCCAGACAAAGACAGCCGCAGCCAGTCAATAGCGTCGCGTTTGCGCGCGAACGCGATGGCCGCGCGGCGTTGATTGCGCGACGGTTGTAGAGAGGATTGTGTTTCCCCGGCGGAGGTCGAAATGAAATTCGCATTTCGCGCGATGCTGTTGTGCGTTCCCTTGTGTGTGTGTGGCCAGATGCAAATGGGCTCGCCGGCGCAGACACTTCGCGACAACGTGCTGCAGCACAGCGCATCGGGCACGAGCCTGGAACCGGTTTCGAGCGCGCCGCCCATGCTAATGCGCATGAGTGGCAACTGGATGGAGATGCTGCACGGCGAAGCGAGCGTGGTCGAGCAGCAACAAACTGGGCCGCGCGGCCACGACAAGCTTTTCAGCGTGAATTGGATCATGTCCATGGCGCAGCGAACCACCGCGCAGGGTCAATGGACTTTCGCCGGCATGTTCAGCCTGGAGCCGGCGACCATCAGCGGGCGCTACTACCCCGAGCTTTTCCAGCAGGGCGAGACGGCCTATGGAAAGCCAATCGTCGACGGGCAGCATCCGCACAATCTGTTCATGGAGCTCGCCGCGACGTACGACTGGAAGCTGGGCGAGCGCGGCCTGGCGTCGATCTACGCCGCTCCCGTGGGCGACCCCGCACTGGGGCCGGTGGCGTTCCCGCATCGCATGAGCGCGGAGAGCGATCCACTGGCGCCGCTGGCGCATCATCTTCAGGATTCGACGCACATCTCCTATGACGTGGTGACGGGCGGGCTCACGTGGGGCCCGGCGCGGCTTGAGGCTTCAGGGTTCCACGGGCGCGAGCCCGGCGAAAATCGCTGGACGATTTCGGTCGGCGCGGTGGACTCGTGGTCGGCGCGATTGACGACAGCGCCGGCGCGCGATTGGATCGCGCAGTATTCGCTCGGGCACTTGACCTCACCCGAGGCGTATCACCCGCAGGAGAACCTGCTGCGACAGACAGCATCGTTGAGCTTCCATCACGCGTGGGCGACAGCGGAACTTGATGCGACTGCGGTATGGGGCCGCAATCACACCATCGGTACCGATGTGAATGCCAACGGCTATCTGCTGGAGGCCGAAGCGCGGCTGCGGAGGCGGCAATCGTTGTGGACACGCATTGAGAACGACGACAGAACGACCGACCTGCTAGGCGCGGCGGCCCCGCCCGAAGAAAGCGTGGTGGGCCGCGTGCAGGCTTACACCGGCGGCTACGCGCACCGCATCTGGCACAGCGATTGGAGTGCGCTGGAGCTGGGCGTGCAGCCCACTTTGTATACCACCCCGCCGCGCCTTCTGGCGCTCTACGGCGCGCATCCATGGGGCATTGCCGCAGTGCTCCACTGGCGCGTGGAAAAGTGATTTGGCCGCCGCGCGGCGCTGCCGTCTGGGCTCAAAAAATCTCAGTGAGTTGCGCGAACGAGTCGAGCTCGATGAGATGCTGCCCCTCGGGCACGGCGCTAACCGTGGCGTGTTCCAGCACCCAGGTGTCCTTGTGGAAGAGGAAGACGGCATGCAGACCGGCGGCAAGTGCGGGGTTGATGTCGCTCTTGGGACTGTTGCCGATCATCCAGCCACTGCGTGGGGCAGCCTTTTGGCGGAGGATTACATCTCGGTAGGCTTGTGGATCTTTCTCGGGGACGATTTCGACCGCGGCGAAGTGTGGTGCCAGCCCCGAGCGCGCCAGCTTGTCGGCCTGCTCGGCGTGGTTGCCCTTGGTCATCAAGACGAGATGGTGTCGACGCGAGAGCTCGGAGAGCGTTTCGGGCACGCCCGGCAGCAGCTCGATCTCCTGCTCGGCAATGGTGCGGGCAAAGCCGCGAATGCGCTCGCGCTTGTCTTCGCTCACGGGCGCAGGGCTCAGGCGCTCAAAGCAATCGACCAGGGAGCGCGTGAAGCTCGATAGGCCGTAGCCATGGGAAAGGATGGTTTCGCGCTCGACGGTGTTTAGCGTTTGGCGCACCTGAGCCGGCGTGTACTCCTGGTGATCGAGAAAACTGATGAAAGCGGCGATGGCGCGCTCAAAGTAGATGTTGTTTTCCCATAACGTGTCGTCGGCATCGATGAGCAGCGTTTGGCCGGCAGGGAAGCGGGGCATGGGTTGAGAATACAATCCGAAAGCTTCCAAGCACTAGCTTCTAGCTGTTAGCTCCATTGTGGGCGCGCGCTCGGGCTCTGTCAGAGCGAGGGCTTGAAGTTCCCCCCATGCGAGACCTAGCCAGAAGCCAGCAGCTAGAAGCTGCTCTTCAGAATCCCGGATGCGCGGCCTGGTCGGCGTTCGGCACCAGTTGCTGGTAGACCTCGCGAGGCAAGGTGGTTTGCCAATGGCCGGTAGCGTGCGCGACGAGAATAACGCCGAAGAAGAGAACCGCGAGCAGGCCCGCCATTGCCAGCGGCGTGAGCGGGCGGCGGAATCGAGGCAGGACGGCAAGAGGTTTGTTGCTCGGATTGACCGAAAACTGCAGAGCGCCCTCGGCCGGGCAGGCGGCGATGCACGACATGCAGGCGGTGCATTCCACCGACCGGATTTGCACCAGGCGGTCGATCGGCAGCGACGCCGGACAGGCACGCGCGCATTTGGCGCAGTCGATGCAGGCGCCGGGATTGCGGCGAATCTTGAGCGGGCTCGCGAGCGAGACCAGACCCATGAGCGCGCCGTAGGGGCATAGGTAGCGGCACCAGAAGTTCTCTACCACGATGGACAGCAGAACCAGGGCGGCAAGCACAATGGCCGCGGTGGCACTCATTTCGCGGAAAAAATTCAGCATTTTAACGTCGGCGATGAGGCCGTATGGCGTGGCCATGAATTCTGCGATGGCCGCGGCCGACATGGAAGCGACGACGAACACGAAAAAGCCCAGCAACACGTATTTCAAGCCACGCAGCGGAAGATCGAGCCAGCGCGGCAGATGGAGATTTCGCCGAAAGATGCGCTTGCCAAGTCGTGCAAGCGCTTCAGAAAAGGTTCCGACGGGGCAAAGCCAGGAGCAAAATGCCTTCTTGGCCACCAGGCTCATGGTGACGAATGACATGAAGAGGAACATGGCGGCCGGATGAATGGCAGGAGCGCGGCCGGTGAGCAGGAAGAACTTGAAGTTCATGAATCCGGCGATGGGCAGCCAGCCCTCCGCGCCTGCCGGCCGCGGAACTTCGAACCCGACGCCTCCGCGCTCGAAGAAGCGGACCCAAAGATAGAACTGGATGCCCAACCAGGCATTGAGAAGAACGAACGCGAGCTGCACGATGTGCCGTATGCGCTGCGAGTTGTCGAGTGCAAGACGGCGGACAAGCTTCTTTTTTTCGGTGTGCGGGCTGCCGATGGTTGCCGTTTGGGTAGCCATTCCGGGGGAGGGCCTCTGAGGCAAGACTAGGGGGTGCGCACAGCGGAGGCTGTGATTCAAATCACAGAGAAGAGGATCGAAAGTGGCTTTTGAGGACCTTGTAAGTCAGGCTTCCAGTGCTTTGCGGATGGCTGCGGCGATAGCATCGGCGTGGCGGCGCATGGCTTGCTCGCCTTCGGCTTCAATCATCACGCGGGCCAGCATCTCGGTGCCCGAATAGCGGACGACCACGCGGCCCGTGTCCTGGAGTTCCTGTTCGGCGGCTCGGATGGCGGCTGTGACGGCGGGGATCGAATCCAGCGGCTTCTTTTCGCGGACTTTGACGTTGACAATCACCTGCGGGAAAACTTTGAGATCGGCGGAAAGCTCTTCAATCGATTTGCCGCTGCGCGCGACCAGGTCGAGGACGACCAGGGCCGTCAGCAGGCCGTCTCCGGTGGTGGCCAGGTGAGGGAAGAGAATGTGGCCTGACTGCTCACCGCCGAGAGCCGCATTGTCTTTCTGCATCTCTTCCAGCACGTAGCGGTCGCCCACCGGGGCGCGCGCCATGCGGATGCCGCTGCGCTTGAGCGCGGCTTCGAGACCCATGTTCGACATAGTGGTGGCCACGACCAGATCGCCGGTGAGCATGCCGCGAGCCTTCAGATCCCGCGCGGCCATGAGCAGGATGGCGTCGCCGTTGATCACGTTACCTTCGGCGCCGGCCAGCATGCAGCGGTCGGCATCGCCGTCGAAGGTGAGGCCGAGGTTGGCTGCCAGCGCCTTCACTTCGCCGGCTACGAACTCCGGATGGAGCGCGCCGCAGCCAGCGTTGATGTTGCGGCCGTCGGGCGCGATGTTGAGCAGCGCGATCTCGGTGCGCCCATCGCGATTGAGGCGGCTAAATAGGTCGGGTGCGATGGCGGCCGCAGCCCCATTGGCGCAGTCGGCCACAATCTTCAAGTTCGAGAGCGAAAGATCGGGGACGCAATCGATGAGGAATTGGACATAGTCGCTCTGGAAAGCGGGATTGTCTTTGAGATGCGGGAACTTGTGCGGATCGGAGACCTTAGCTTGGGCGGCGTGGCGAAGGATCTCCTTTTCGATGGCCAGTTCGAGTGCATCGGGCAGCTTGAAACCGTCGGCGCCGAAGAGCTTGATGCCGTTGTCCTGCCATGGATTGTGCGAAGCGGAGATGACGACGCCGGCCTGGAAGCCGTGCGTGCGGGCGAGGAATGCCACCGCCGGAGTGGTAATGACGCCAGCGCTTTCGACTTCTGCGCCGGCCTCGCGCAGGCCGGCAGCGAGCGTGGCGGCGATCCACGGGCTCGACTCGCGCGTGTCGCGGCCGAAGATCACCTTGGGCTTGGCGGTTTTCTTGCGCAGCGAGTGCGCCAGGGCAAGGCCAACCGAGTAAACCGTCGTGGGATCGAGGGGCGCCTCGCCCGCGATGGCGCGAATACCGTCAGTGCCGAAAAGTTTGCGTGTGCTGGCTGCGGTCATAAGGCCGATTTTTTCCTTTTCTTGCCGGCGGCAGGCGCTTGCGGCGCGCTGGCCGTGATGGTTTCAACGCGGCTCAAGAATGACCCGTCGGTCAGGCGCGCTGTGACGCGATCACCGGAGGCCAGCTGAGTGGTGGAACGAACCAGCGTGCCGCCGGTGGAAAGCACCATCGCATAACCACGGTCGAGAACGGCCAGCGGTGAAAGCGAGTGAAGGCGCGCATCGAGAGAGCCGAGCCTGGCGGCCGACGACTCGATCAAGCGCTCCAGGCTGCGATCGAGGCGGGCGCGAAAATCGGAAAGGTGCTGGCGCGCATGGGCTAGTTTCTGGCGCGGATCGTGATCGAGAACTGCGGCACCCAGTCCGACAATGCGATTTTGCCTTAGACGCAACCATGCGGTGAACGACGAGTCAAGGCGCTGGATGGCGTCGTCGAGACGCTGATCGAGGCGGTGCAGCAGCGTGGTAACGCGCGACTGGGCGCGGCTGACGGGCAGGTGCGCGAGCCGCTGCCGCGCCTGCAAAAGCTGGAAGCGCGCGGCGCGCTCCAGCCGGTGCGACTCTGTGGCCAGGTGCTCGGCGATCTTGTGCTGCGCCTCGGTAATCAGCTCGGCCGCGGCAGACGGGGTGGGCGCGCGCAGGTCAGCGGCGAAGTCGGCGATGGTGAAGTCGGTTTCGTGCCCTACCGCCGAAACCACCGGAAGTCTGCTGGATGCTATCACGCGGGCCACGCGCTCGCTGTTGAAGGCGGCCAGGTCTTCCAGCGAGCCGCCTCCGCGGGCGAGCACGATCAGATCCACCAGATTCGTGATGTTCAGTTCGGTGAGTGCGGCCTCGATCTCGGCGGGCGCGGAATCACCCTGCACGGAGACGGGATAGAGGCAGATGTTCAACCCGGAGTGGCGGCGAGTGACGATGTTGACGAAATCGCGAATCACCGCGCCGGTGGGCGAGGTGACGATGCCCACGCAGCGAGGAAACATGGGCAGCGGCCGTTTGCGCGAGGCATCGAACAAGCCTTCGGCCTTGAGCCGTTCCTTGAGCTGCTCAAAAGCCAGTTGCAGCGAACCGGCGCCCACCGGCTCCATGGTTTCGGCCACCAGCTGCATCTGGCCGCGCTGCTCGTAGACGCTGACGCGGCCGCGGACCAGAACGTGCAGGCCGTCATCGGCGCGAAAGCGGAGAAGCATCGCCTGGCGGCGGAAGAGAACGATGGGGAGCTGGGCGTCAGCGTCCTTGAGCGTGAAATAGACGTGGCCCGAGGGCGCGGGCCGGTAATTCGAGATCTCTCCTTCCACCCAGATATCGCCGAACTCCTGCTCCACGAGATCGCGCACCTGTGCCACCAACTCACGCACCGGCCAGATGCGGCGCGCGGGCCGGGGCTCTTCGAAGCGCAGGTCAAGCTGCGGCTCGAGATCGGCATGAGGTGCAAATGGATCGCGAGTGACCACTGGAAATGAGTGTAATTGCTCCCGGTTCAGGGGGCAGGCCGTCGGCTCTCGACCATGGTGTGGAGTTCGGCGGCGATGGCAGCGATGCGCGCGCTGGAGCTGCGGCTCGGCGGGCATTCGCACGAAAAGGTCATCTCCAATTCGCGCGCCAGAACGGTGCCCTGCGTGAGGCTGAAGGTTCCCAGCACGCCGGCCAGCTTGTGCGCCGCGGCCTGTGCAGCTTCGCACTCCGCGCTGGAGAGCGTTTGCGCAGCAACTGAGGCCGCTGCCCCCTCGAGGATCGCAACCCGCTCGCGAATCTCCGGCAGAAAGCGCAGCCACAGGCGGTCCATCGCCTGGGAGAGACGGGCTGCGCCTTGATTGCCAGGCATCGTGAGGATCATTTCCACCCCAGCGCACTGGAAATCTGCTGGGAGAGCGTGAGGGGATCAAAGGGCTTGAAGAGCACGGCTTCGACGCCGAGATCGGCGAAGCGGCGCTGGTCACTGCCCTGCACCTTGGCGGTAAGCAAGAGAACGGGAATGCGGGCCGTGGCGGGATTCCTGCGTAGCTCGCGGAAAGTCGCTGGCCCGTCCATGCCCGGCATCATCACATCCAGCAGGATAGCGTCAGGCTTTTGCTCTGCCGCACGCGCCACGCCCTGGGCACCCGATTCGGCCACGATCACTTCCCACCCGGCCACGCTTTCCAGGCTCAACGCCGCCACTTCACGAATGTCGTCTTCATCGTCGATGATCAGAATCTTGCGGGCCACGACGAACCATCCTCCCCCCAACATTGTGAGACGCGAGAGCCGGATTGTCGATGGGAGAATCGCCGGAGGGTTATGGATTGGGTACGGCGGATTCCGGCGCAACTACGTCGATCTGCCGCGTGGAGCGCAACATGGTGAGCACCAGCGCCTCAAGCTGCTGCGGCTGCACGCGCGTTTTGGCCAGGAAGTAGGTGGGGCCGAGCGTAAGATGCCGGCGCTCCGACGGGGTGAGTTCGCGTCCCGAGTAGACCACCAGCGGCAGATGCGAGAAATTCTCGTGCTGGCGCATCCAGTCCACCACATTGAAGCCGTCGCCGTCAGGCAGCCCGATGTCCAGCACCATCAGGTGAGGCTGGAATGCCGTGCAGGCCTCGATGGTTTCCTTGAGGGAATGCGCCGCCTCCACAGTGATGCTATCGCGCGCGAAGACAGAGCTGATCACCTGCACCAGGTCGCGATCGTCCTCGACGATGAGGATGCGCGTCTTCTCGCCTGAGCCGCAGAGCACACGCGCCAGCTCGGCCAGCAGCGCTTCCTCCTTGAGCGGCTTGGTTACCCAGCCTTCGGCTCCCGCCGGCAAATCAGCGGGGCTTCGCGGATCCTCGACGCTCATCAGAACTACGGGAGTGTGCGAGCCACCGTCAAGACGCCGCAGCATGGGCAAGATCTCCCATCCATTCATCCCATCCAGCGCGGTATCGAGCAGGATCGCCTGCGCACCCTTACGCGCGGCAGCCAGGGTTTGCTCTACAGTTGAGGCCTGCACAATGGAATAGCCATGACGCGCCAGTTGCGAGGCGATACGGGGGCGCGACTCGGAATTCGAATCGGCTAAGACCACCGTTCCCTGGCCGTCCGTTGCAGGCGCACTGCCCGGCGCAGCAGTGGGTGCCGGATGGTAAGGCAGAAAAACGCGAAAAGTTGAACCGCGCACCGGATTGCGTTCGGCCCAGATGCGGCCAGAATGCTGCAGGACAATGCTGCGACAGATGGCAAGGCCGAGGCCGGTTCCGCCTTTCTGGCGCGCATCAGAGGCGTCGACCTGCTGGAACCGGCCGAAGATCGACTCCAGCTTGTCTGAAGGGATGCCGCGCCCGTGGTCGATGACGGAGAGAATCACGCCGGTGACGCCGGGCCGCAGCATCACGCTCACCGGCGAATTGGGCGGCGAGAACTTGACCGCATTAGAAAGCAGATTAGTGATCACCTGCAGCAGGCGATCAGGGTCACCGCTGATTTCGACCTGCGTGGCATCGTGAATCAACTGCACGCCGGCGGCTTCAGCCATGGGTTGCATGTCTTCGATGGCCTGTTTGACAATGGCGGCCAGTTGCACGCTGTGGAAGGCCAGCGGCTCGCGCCCGCTCTGGATGCGTTCCAGGTCGAGAATGTCGTTGATGAGGCGCACCAGGCGGTCAGAATTTGTGAGAGCGATACGCAGCAAGTTCGAGGCCTTCTCGTTCACCTCGCCCAGCATCCCCGAGGTAAGCAGTCCCAGGGCTCCGCGGATCGACGTCAGCGGGGTGCGCAGCTCGTGGCTTACCGTGGAGATGAACTCGTCCTTCATGCGGTCGAGCGCGTTGCGCTGGCTGATGTCGCGGAAGCTCAGAACCGAGCCGGAGAATCGCCCCTGGCCGCGGATGGGCGTGAGCACGTATTCGGCAGGGAACGAGGCACCGTCGGCGCGGTAGAAGTTTTCTTCTCCGGCTGCGGAGCCCGATGGCGCGGGAACGCGGCGGAGAAGGCAATCGAGGCTGCATGTGCGCGAACCGGGCGCAGCGCCGTGCACCAGCTCGTGCAGCGATTTGCCGATCAGCGAGTCGGCAAGGGCGCCCAGCAGGCGCGCCGCCGCCGCGTTGGCAAAGCTTACCTTGCCGTTGCGGTCAAAGCCGCAAATGCCGTCGGTCACCGAGTCAAGAAGAATCTGCTGCTGACGCCGCAGCTCGTCTGCGTGGCCGAGTTCCTGCGAGCGCGCCAGCATCTGCCCCATCGAGAGAGCTACGGTTTCAACAGCGGCCACTGACTCACGCTCCTCGCGCAGGCGGAAATGCGAGTAAAACTCGAGCACCGCAAGCACCTTGTCGCCGGCACGCACAGGCGCGGCCCAGCCCGACACCAATCCCTGGCTGAGCGCCGCGGCTAACCGCGGGGTGGGCGGGGTTGCTGCCAGATCCGTGAGCCAGACGGCGCGACCGTCTTTCCATGCGCGCTCGGGCAATTCATCGCTCCCCGACAGCGTAATGGCCAGGCTTTCCTCAATAAGGGTCTCGGTTCCGCGGCCGGGAGCTCCCCATGCGGTTCCAAACTCAAGCTGCTTTTGCTCCGAATCCACCATCCATTGAATGGCCAGATCCCACCCTTGCGAGAGGCAGAGAGCCTCAAGGATGCGCATGGCAGCCGACTCGCCGGGTGCGTTTTCGCCCACAATCTGGCTCACGGCAAGCTGCAGCGCGAGGCGGTTTTCGCGCTGCTTTTGCTGCGTCACTTCGCGCAGCAGGCATCGCACCGCCAATGGGATACCGGCTCTCTGGCGCCGGCTGAGGCTTAGTTCGAGCTCGATCACGCGGCCATCGGAGGTGTAGTGGCGTAGCGGGACGCGTTCCAGCATCTCGCCATCCAGCGCGCGCCGAAACAGCGCGGCGACCTCGCTGCGTGTGTTGCCTTTAAACAATTCCTCAAACGAGTTCAAGGCCAGCAGCGCCGAGTGCTCCATTCCAAAACAGCGTCTCCAGGCGGGGTTGGCGTACAGAAACTGTCCCGACGGGCTAAGCGTGGCAATCATTTCGCTGGAGTGCTCGAACAGGTCGCGATAGCGCTCCTGGGATTCGCGCTGCACTTGTTCACGACGCTGGACCGCGGTTTGATCCATGGCAACGGCCACCAAGCCGGCCAATTCGCCTGTGGCATCGCGCAGGGCCGATATATGCAGCGTGACTGGAAAGATGGCGCCGTCTTTGTGGCGCAACTGCACGTCGAAGCTGGGCACCATGCTCGGCGGCAACAGCCGCACGCAGTCAATATAGGCGGACATGCGACCAGCGGGCGTGGGCTCGGGCGGCTTGTCCACATGGCAAAGCCGCTGCATTTCAGCAACCAGTCGCTCGTCTTCGCCGGCGGCAAGTAGCTGCGCGCTCCCCCACTGGCTTAAGAGTTCAGCCGTGCGGTAGCCCAGCAGGCGCTCCGCCGCGGGATTGCAATAGATCAGTCGGCCCTCCAGATCCATCGCCAGCACTGCGGGCCCTGCGGAGTCGAGCAGTTGCCGCAGACTCTCCCCGATCGCTTCGTGAGGCGCCATGGGCTGGCCGCGGCGTAATTGCCGGTTCAATAGGAAGGCGAAGACGGCGGTGGCAATAGCCACAGCGAGCACCGGCAGCCATTCCCCTCGGAATGCGGGAACCAGCCGCGCGAGGGCGGCTCCGGCTGCCAGCGCAAGGATGCAAAAGGGCAGGATAAGCCACAGTTGCGAGGAGCTTCTGAATCCGGAAGATGCCGGCGGTGACAGTTCGCTGTTCGCCTTTTCCTCCGTGTGTTCGCTCATCGCCCGTTCGATCTCCCTTGGAGGGGCCCGTCGCAGAAGCGGACGGGTTCACGGCTCCCATCCGTGCTTTGCATTGGCATTCCACTTGCCCTGTGCGCGCCGGAAAACTGCAACCAAGCACCGGTGCGGGACGGGGTAGGACGTCACTGGCATTCCGATTTACCGCGCAGCGGCCATGCGCACACGATCACCCGATGTGCACGTAGTATATGCGCTCACTTGCGGGAGTCTCCAGCCAAATCGGTTTGCGCAGTCACTTCATGAAGCCATCCAGTTACCAAAATAACGTCCGGTGCCAGCTCAGGATGCGTGCAACTTGAGCGCGGGCTTGCCCAGTGGGACGCTGCTCGAGCCCCGTATACTGGCTCCATGTTTCGCCACTCGTTCTACCTCCGCTTTCCTCGTTTGCCTCTGTTGGCTGCGGGGCTGGTTTGCCTCGCTTTTCCTGCGCCGCGCGCCCGGGCCTGGGAAAACGAAGGCCATCGCATGATCAACCGGCTGGCGGCACAATCGCTGCCCGCCGATATGCCCGCGTTTTTGCGCACGCAGGCCGCCATTGACGAAATAGACTACCTGGGTCCGGAGCCGGACCGCTGGCGCTCGCGCGCCGAGCCCGAGCTCGCCGCCGCTCAGGCGCCCGAGCACTTCATCGATCTTGAAGAAGCCGATGCCATCGGCCCATTCCCGCACAAGCGCCTGGATTGGGAAGCGATGGTCTTTGCGGCGGGAAAACGGCCAGAAGTGATCGGATTGCAACCCTGGGAGACCGACGAGGTGTGGGAACGGCTCAAAGCTGCGATGCGCCAGTATCGTTACCTGTCGGCCTCCGGCCAAGACACCAAGCCTGTCGAAGCGGTGATCATTTTCTACGCCGGCTGGCTGGGCCATTACGTGGGCGATGGCTCGCAGCCGCTGCATGTGACGGTGAATTACAACGGCTGGGTGGGGCCAAATCCGCACGGATACACCACAGGACACCAGATTCACCACCAGTTCGAAGGGCCGTTTGTCGCGGAGAACATTCACCCAGGCGATGTGCAGAGCAAGATGGCCCCGCTCAAGGTCATCCAGGGCGACATGTTCGATGCCTACGTGGCCTACTTGCGCCATTCAGCTACCTATGTGGAGCAGGTCTACCAGTTTGATAAGGCAGGAGCCTTCATCGGCGCAGGCACGCCAGAGTCGCGCGCCTTCACCGCAGAATGCCTGGCGCGAGGTGCGAGCATGTTGCGCGACATGATTTACGCGGCGTGGATTGACAGCGCGCAACCCGTGCCGTCAGGATTTGCGGGGCACTGAAGCGACGGCGAACTAAACCGACCCGTCTTTCTGTTCTCTGTTCCCTATTGCCTGTTCGCTGTATTCTTCAGTCGCCGGCCTGGGCGATGCTCATGACGGGAATCCGCCGCAGCATGCGGGTGAACGCGAAAGTCATCAACGCCACTGCCGGGACGGCGACCAGCAGCCAGGCCAGCAGGGCCTGGCCCGCCAGCCCGCTCATGCGGGCGGCCAGGTGAACTGTGGGCGCGTGGAACAGGCGCCCCAGCACGGCCAGGCGCAATGGCGGGAACGAAATCAGCCATCCTCCCATACGCACAAAAGGCACGATGAGGGCCAACTGGAAGGGAAAAGCTGCGTAGTTGGCAGCCTGAATGGCAGGCAAATTGAGCCGGAGCGAGAGGGCCAGCGCGGCACAGAGCATGGTGGGAACGCCGATCACCGGGATGCAGCCGATGGCAAATCCCAAAGCCAGTGTCAGGGCCAGGCGGCGGGGCGAAATCCCCTGGCTGAGCCAAAGGATGGCGTTGCGCTTCGCGGCTGCCGGGATTCTGGCCATGGCTTCCTCCGGGGGTAGAGCAAGCTGTTTCCCTAAAAGTATCGACACACAAACTCGCGCTTAGTTTTCGTCTCGTGAAACTTTCTGAAAGGAACCAAACGCGTTACTAGTTAGGATGCTGGACCGACGCCGCGGTTGTTCGAATTCCACCTTTGTGGGATCGAAAGAAGAATAACATGCTTGCTGCGATAAGCCGTCCCGCAGCTGAAAGAATCCAACTGTTCCGCGTCTGCGGTACACTTTTACGCGATGAGGGTCTTCGGCATCGATTGCGGGACCGAGGTAACCGGCTTCGGCGTTGTCGATACGGACGACGCAGCCCGTCAGGCGCAGCTCGTATGCCGGGCGATGGGCGCTATCCGCCTGCTCAAGTCGAAATCCCTGTCAATGCGGCTCGATCAGGTCCATAAGGAGCTGACCGCCGAACTGGAGCGCTGGCATCCCGATGCCGTAGCCATTGAAGAGGTGTTTTATTCGGTCAACGCCAAATCGGCTCTCAAGCTGGGCCAGGTGCGCGGCGTGGCGCTGCTGGCCGCGGCGCAGCAGGCCATTCCGGTGGCCGAGTACGCGCCGCTGCGCATCAAGTCGAGCGTCGTAGGGTACGGCCTGGCGCAAAAACAGCAGGTGCAGTTCATGGTGGCGCGGCTGCTGGGCCTGGCTGAGCTGCCCGAGCCGGCGGACGCAGCCGATGCCCTGGCCATCGCCATCTGCCACATCCATACCGCGCAAACACTTGCGATGGAGGGGGCCGCGCGATGAAGCCGGCCGGCCTGGTTTTAGCGGCCTTTGCGATGGCGGCGTGCGCAGCAGCCGCCCGAGCGGCCGACCCGGTGATCCAAGTGGACTTCTCTGACCCGCGCCTGTCGCCCTCGCAATGGACGTTGATCCTGCACCCCGACGGCAGCGGGCATTTTCGATCGCAGATGGGCAATCTTCCCGATGGCGATCAACAGGAGATGAATCTGCCAGCCATCGACCGCGACGTTCACCTGAACGCGCGCTTTGCCGGGCGAGTCTTTGATGCAGCCGAGCGCCATCACTGGTTCAATGAAGTCTGCGAGAGCCATTTGAAGGTGGCCTTCCAGGGATGGAAGACGCTCACCTACACAGGGCCGCAAGGTCAGGGGTCCTGCACCTTCAATTACTCCAAGGACAAGGAGATTCAGTCGCTGGGCGAATCGCTGGGCGCGGTGGCAGAAACCATTCTGGAGGGCGGGCGGCTGGAAATGCTCCTCGAGCACGACCGGCTGGGGCTGGACCAGGAGATGGAGTTCCTGACCGAAGCCGTCGACGATGGCCGCGCACAGCAGATTTGCACCATCCGCGACATTCTGGAGCGGCTGGCCGGCGATGACGAGGTCCTAGAAAGAGTACGAAAACGGGCCAGAATGCTGCTGGCGGAGGGGACCACCTAAACCCCGGCCCTGAAAGACTTATCTGCCCATTTTGGTGAAGAGACTTTTCTGCCCTTTTTGGTGTCCAATGAGTATAGGATAGGGCAGCCAATGAATGGGGATGGGTCACGCGACAGGCGATAGAAAGGCGGGCGCCATGAGGATCAAGGGCAGTCTGAAGGTCACGACGGGGCTGGCGGCACTCGCCCTGGGTGTGGCGTGTTTCGGGTCCGCTGTATGGGCGCAGAGCGGTGGGCAACCGCAGCGTGCCGTGCGGCTAAGCTATGTGGACGGCCAGGTTCAGCTGACGCAAGGTTCGCAGGTGCTCACCCAGCAGGCCGTGGCCAATACGCCTCTGTTCGAAGGCATGCGGTTGACCACCGGCGACACCGGAAAGGCCGAAGTCCAGTTCGAAGACAGCAGTGTCGTACGCATTCCGCCCGACAGCTCGCTGGTGTTGAAGACGCTGCGTGGATCGGGCACCTCTGCGACTGCCGAATTGGTGTTGAACGGCGGGCTGGCTTACTTCGAGCTCCAGGGCGGAGAACAAGCCGGCCAAATCAGTGTGCGCTTTGGCGACACGGTGGCCACCACCAGCGGGTTTACGGTGATGCGTGTGTCGATGGACCAGCCCCCGGGCCAACTGGCGGTCTTTTCAGGAAATGCGCACCTGGAGGAGGGCGACGGCGCCGTTTCCGTTGACCTGCATGGCGGCGAAAGCATCGCGCTGGACCCCAATCCCAGCCACTACAACCTTGCCGAATCAATCGAGCCGGACTCATGGGATGCCTGGAACTCCGATCGCGACCAGGCGCTGACCACTGAAGCCGCCAATCAGACCGGTGCTGCTGCCAATCTGGGCGTAACCCAGACTCCCGCATGGAGTGACCTGGACGTCAATGGCAACTGGTATAACGTGCCCGGTCAGGGTTACATATGGTCCCCCTACGATGCGGCCAACCCGGGATTTGATCCCTATGGGTATGGGAACTGGATGTGGATGCCGGGATTCGGCTACACCTTCATCTCCGGGTATCCGTGGGGCTATATGCCGTTTGAGTGCGGAATGTGGAACTTCTACGACGGATTTGGCTGGGGATGGGCGCCGGGAATGGGCGGCTGCATGCCCTGGTGGGGCATGGGATTCTACGGCGGTCCGAACCTGGGTATTATCCCGTCCTGGTATCGGCCCCCTACGCGGCCGATTTTGCCGCATCTTCCTGTCGGTGGGGCTCCGGTTCGCACCATCGCCGTAACCCACGGAACGCCCTATGTGGGCCCCGTGCTCCCGGCGCGGAATGGAAATGCGGCAGTAATGATTGCCGGAAATACGGTGCGGGCCATTCATCCTGCGGCGACAAGCGTGTCGTACTTGCACGGCAACGGCGCGACGGTGAATCATGAGCCGACGATTCAATCCAACGGGCAGGTGAGTGCGCCACCGCGGCCCGCGTATGCGCCCGGCACTTCGCAAGGCACGCCAAGCTCCGCAGGCCGTTACTCGCAGCCGACGTACCACAGCTCATCGAGTTCATCCAGCCACAGCTCGGGTGGCACCAGTTCCAGCAGCGCCTCGCATTCCAGCAGTAGTGGAGGCGGCGGATACTCCGGCGGCGGGGGCGGATCGCACTCGGGTGGCGGTGGTGGTGGAGGCGGCGGCGGTGGTGGTGGCGGAGGCAGCCATAAGTAACGCCGACGAGCCGTTCGCGTCCGCTCGAGCGAAATCAAAGCAATGAAAGTGGTGAGTGCGGAGTTTCGACTCCGCGCTTGGCATTTGCGGAGGTGCCCCATCCTAGCCCCGCTAGGGTGGGCGGGCTCGCTCACTTGCTTCGTCAGCCCCTTAGTCCCCCAGTCCCAAGCTGTCTGTTTCCTATTGGCTACTGGCTACTCCCTGCCTTTCTTGGTCCCTCGTTCCCTCGTTCCCTTGGTCACTGCTTCACAGATTGGTAGTCTAGGAGTCGTGAATCCCGAGCCGGATCGACGTTTGCGGATTGCTGCCATCGGCTTTTTGAATCCCGCTCCCCTGATGTGGGACTTTGAGCATCCCCCGCTCGATCAGACCCTCAAGAATCGCTATCGCATCGACCGCATCACGCCATCCGAGTGCGCGCAGCGCCTCGCCGACGGCCGCGCCGATATCGGGCTGATTCCCATTGCATCGCTCGCTACGACCCCGGGGCTGATCATTCTCCCCGGATGCACCATCGCCTCCAAAGGGCGCGTGCGCTCGCTGCTGCTGGTGCACCGCGCCGGCCAACGGCCCGGCGCCCTGCGCTCAGTGGCTGCCGATACTGCCAGCCGTACCACGCTGGTTTATGCACGCATGCTGTTCCACAAGTGGGGCAATGGGGATGTGCCGTTTGTGCCCCTCAAGGCCGATCTCGATCACATGCTGCAACAGGCCGATGCGGCCATCGTCATCGGCGATCCCGCATTGCTGGCCCTCGAAGAGCGGCAGAACCGTTATGAGCGCACCGGCGAAGAGCTGGTTTACGTCGACCTGGCGGAAGAGTGGCGTGCGTTGACTGGCCTCGTCTTTGTCTCCGCCGTCTGGTCGGCTGGCATTGCATGCAGCAGCCCTTCGGATGGAAGCATCGGCAAACGGACGAACCGCTCACCTGGGCTTGGATCGCTAGACGAGGGCATTGCCGAGGATTTCATTCGCTCGCGCGACCATGGCCTCCAGAATATTGACATGCTGGTTGCCGAGTGGTCGGCGCGCCTGCCAATTCCGGAGAGCACCATCCGCAGCTATCTCACCGGCAACATTCACTACGTGCTCGACGAGGAGTGCGTGGAGGGCATGCAGGGCTTCTTCCGCATGGCTGCCGAGTACGGCATTCTGCCGCCCTACACCGTCGCCGTGGAAGAGCAGCCAATAGCCAGTAACCAGTAGCCCCTTTTCCAGCAGACGCTGTGCCGTAGCGCCGATCTTTACCGGCCATCGTGCGGGCATCCATGGAGCAATGCCTTCAATACGACCTCCAAGGCAAGCGCTAGCAGTGTGCAGGCGCCACACGCGGCACCAAGACACTCTCGCGCGACGCGCAGCGGGACGCTTCTTGCTTCGAGTGCTTTGCTGTTGCTCGGTAGAAACGTGTGATCTTGTAAAAGCCATCTTGCGGTCCTCCGATTGCAGGACAACCAAAAACGTCTTTTAATCGACTAAACTGTTGGAGAGGCATTCGGCCCGCAGGGTATCGATCAAGCCTCCCGCGAATTTGATTCCCGGTTAGATAATTGCGTTAGATTCAGCGAATTTTCCTGGCTCTCTCTGGCCACGCGACCCTCCTGACGATCTTTGTCGCAATACTTCCCATAAATCTCCTCGCCACGACGACGGAGAACCCTGCCCTGAAACTGAAAATTTCCCGGCTGCTGCCGGTTGTGGTTGGCTTAATTCTCCTATGCGTTTTAGAAAATTCAATCCCTCCCCGAATGCCTGTCTTCAACTTGCGTTCTCACTTGTGGTTCTCGCCGCTGCTACCGGCTGCGGCAGCAATGTGGGCCAGACCACGGAACCTCCGCCCAAGACGCTCACGGCAATTGCAGTAACCTCCGCGTCGCCCAGCGTAGCCGTCGGCGCCACGGATCAGTTCACAGCCATGGGCACCTACAGCGACAGCTCCACAGCCAACATCACGTCGAGCGTCACCTGGACTAGCTCCAGTAACTCCGTGGCCACCGTCAGTGGTACGGGAACGGCCTTGGGTGTGGCTGCCGGCTCCTCGATCATCACCGCCTCGCTGAATGGCGTCACTGGCACCGCGGGGCTCACAGTGTCGGCCGGAGCTGCGCCCACGCTCGGATCCATCGCGGTGACGTCTGCATCGCCGACCGTGGCCGTCGGCGCCACGGATCAGTTCACGGCCACAGGCACGTACAGCGATGGCTCTACGGCCAACATCACGTCGAGCGTCACCTGGACCAGCTCGAACACCGCTGCGGCTACCATCAGCGCCGCAGGCCTGGCCGCCGGTGTGGCCGCCGGTTCCTCCGCCATCACGGCCGCGCTCAGCGGCGTGACCGGCTCGGCTACCCTCACCGTCACTGCTTCCACCAGCACAGGGACGACCAACGTCACCACCTGGCACGTGGATACCAATCGCAGCGGTCTCAATGCCAACGAGACGATCCTGACACCGGCGAACGTGAACACCTCTACGTTCGGCAAGCTCTTCACTTATCTGGTTGACGGCTACGTTTACGGCGAGCCGCTCATCATGTCGAACGTGACTGTCAACGGCGCGCAGCACGATGTGCTTTACGTGGCCACTGAGAATGACACCGTATATGCCTTCGACGCGGACAACTATGGCACCGGCGCGCCGCTGTGGCAGGTCTCGCTGCTGCAGTCGGGCGAAACGGCGCTTACCGGCGGAGCCATCGCTCCCACTGAGGGCGTCACTTCGACGCCGGTGATCGATCCCAGCACCAACACGCTCTATGTGGTCTCAGTGCAGACTTCCGCGGCCAACGGCGCCACCTTCCGCCTGAGCGCGCTCGACATTACCACCGGCGCGCAGAAGTTCGGCGGGCCGGTGACGATCATGGCGTCGGTACCCGGCACGGGAACGGGCGGGACGACGGAGACGCTGACCACTTCGTGCATCCAGCGCGCGGCGCTGCTGCTGGTCAATGGCAATGTCTATATGGGCTTCGGCAGCTGCCACTCAGGATGGCTGCTGGCCTACAACGCCACCACACTGGCACAGGTGGGCGCGTTCAACTCCAGCCCTATTCTGAACGGGGAAGGCACGTACGCCAGCGCGGGCGGCATCTGGATGGGCGGCGCGGGTCCGGTTGCAGACAGCTCCGGTAATGTTTACGTGAGCACAGGCAACGGTCCCTGGAACGGCACGAACGCCTGGGGCGACTCGGTGCTCAGATTCCCGCCAACCATCACAGGCGGCGCTAACGGCACCATGCAGCCCGCGGACTACTTCACGCCGTATGACTATCAATTCATGGACTGCGATGACGCCGACCTGGCATCGGGCGGAGTACTGCTGATTCCCGGCACGACGACGCTGGTGGCCGGCGGCAAAACCGGAACCATCTATGTGCTCAACAGCGCGAATCTCGGGCAGGAATCTGCAACCGACGCCGGCGCCCTGCAGGAAGTGGTCTGGGGCGAGGGTCTGGCCAACGGCAGCACCTACTCGCAAAGCTGCACCGACTCCACCGGCGTGAACACTGCCAACATCACTAACTACGAAATCTTCGGAACATCGGCGTATTTCGATGGCGCCATCTATCTCGGGGTTACACCCACATCGACCGCCGCGCCCGGCGGCGTGCGCCAGTTCGTGTACTCAGGAACCCTCGCCACAGATGCCAACACATCGCCCTCGCTTGAGCAAGGCGCGCGGGGAATCAGTCCGTTCATTTCTGCCAATGGGACGAGCGACGGCATTGTGTGGATGATTGACCAGGGCTTTCCCATCCAGAACACCGCGACCGATGGCAGCGCCACCACCACGCCGCCTACGAGTGCGACACTCTATGCCTACAGCGTCGACGCCTATCCCGATGAGTTATATGACAGCACGCAGAACGCCGGAGATACGCCCGGCTATGGCATCAAATTCACCTCGCCAGTGGTTGCAAATGGCAAGGTGTACATCTCCACCGGCCACACCTTGACCACCGGCACGGCTCCTATGGGCGAAATCGATGTGTATGGCCTGAAATAGATAGGGCAGGGACCAAGGGTGCGAGGGAGCAAGTAAGCGAGAAGAGAGGGAACGAGGGGACGACAGTAAGGCTCACTCCTCGCGCAGCGTTCGTGCCGGATCGATGCGCGCTACGCGCAACGCCGGCGCGGTGCTGGCAATCAATGCCGCAGCGCCCAGTCCCAGCGTGACGGCGAGCAGCGTCGGCATGTCGTAGACTCCGACTCCGTAGATGACGCTGCGCATGGCTCTCAGGGCCGCGGCCGAGAGAAGCAATCCCACAGCCAACCCCGCACCTGAGGCGAGCAGGCCTGAGCCGGCCACATGGCGAATCGCTGCGCCCATTCCCGAGCCCAGCGCCATGCGAATGCCAAGCTCCCGCGTCCTTTCAGCAACCAGGCTGGCCACCAACCCAAAGATCCCCACCAGGCTCAACAGCAGCGCCAGTCCGGCCATGGCGCACAGCAGCGCCACTTCGATGCGCTGCATCGAGAGCGTTTGCGCCTCAAGGTCGCTCAGGCGGTAGAAGCCTGAGAACGGCAGGTCCGGGTCCACACTGGCGAGCGCCCGCTGCATCTGGCCGGTGAGCCCTTCGACGGGTCGCGCCGTGCGCACGATCCAGCTGGGCTGAATCCAGATGTGCACCAGCGCCAGATATTCCGCCGGAACCTGCGCAGCGGGAATGTAGATGGTTTCCTCGCTCTGGAGAGGCGCAACGGGGTTCAGTCCCGAAGCGATCTGGGTGTCGGCCACCACCCCGACGATCACGGCGCCTTTGTTCAGCGTCAGGCCGATGGGATTCATGCCGGGAAAGAACTTGCGCGCAAACGTCTGGTTGATTACCAACACAGGTGGAGCGCTTCTTGTGTCCGCAGCCGTAATGGTGCGGCCGGCCAGCAGCGGCATCTCCAGAGTCTCGAAGTAGCCGGGAGTCACATAGACGACGTCGGTTCCGATCGTCTGACTGGCCCGCGGTCCGTCGTGCAGGATAACCTCATCGTTCAAGGCCCGCTCATACGGCAGCGTCAAGCCCACCGCGGCATTCTCCACGCCGGGAATGCGGCGCATGGCGGCCGTGCTCTCATCGAGCAGTCGCGTAAAGGCGACAGGGTCGTGATAGCGCGCATCGTCGAGAGACGCTTTGGCCGTCATCACTCCGTGGGGATTGAAGCCCGGCGGCAGCGTCTCCAAATGCACCAGCGTGCGGATGAGAAGGCCCGCACCCGCCAGCAGCACCACCGTCAACGCCACTTCGCCGGCGATCAGCGCCTGGCGCAATCGCAGCCTGCCGCTTGCGGCCATCCCTCGCTGCGCCAGGCCTGCGCGCAAATCCAACTGCGCCAGCGTAAGTGCGGGCAGCATGCCGAACAGCACGCTGGTCATCACTGCGGCCGCAAAAGTAAAGATAAGAACGCGCAAATCGAGCGGCACGCTGGCTACCGGCAAATAGTCTTCCGGCAGCATCGAGAGCAGTCCACGCAGCGCTGCATATCCCGCGGCGACGCCAAATAGCCCGCCCAACAGGGCCAGCAGCAGGTTCTCAACCCAGAGTTGTTTCTGCACCTGCCAGCGGCTGGCTCCCAGCGCGAGGCGGGTCGCCATCTCCGAACGCCGCCGCGCCATGCGCACCAGCGTCAGTCCAGCCAGGTTGGCGCAAGCGATGAGTAGAATCGCTCCGGCTGCCAGCATCAGCGTCAGAACGCGTCCCCGCACCCAATCCGCCTGCCCCCGCTGCAGCGGCACCGTGCTGAAGCTGACGCTCATGCCGGGATTGCTCTTTTCGAGCCTGGAAACGATCGGAGCCCATGCCCGATTCAGTTGCGCGTCGGCTTCGAGCCAGGTGGCGCCCGGGCGCAGGCGCACGATCACGTCATAGTTCGTTCCGCCGCCCTCGCCGGATTTGCTGGGCCGGAGCGGCGTGTAAAGGTCGGCATTGTCGGGCGTGGTTGCGCCGCGCGGCAGAACGCCCACTACGGTGTAGGGCTCGCCTTTGAGGAAAATGGTTTGGCCCACGAGACCGGCGTCGCCGTCAAACACTGTCTTCCATAGCCCGTAGCTCAGGATTGCCGCCTTCGCGCCGCCCTCGCGGTCCTCATCCTCAATGAAGTTTCGCCCCAGCAACGGCTGCAGCCCGAGCACGTCGAAGTAATGCGCCGAGATGCGGCCTTCGTGCACGTACTGGATCCGCCGGCCTGCGCGCAGATTCACACCGCTCGTTCCGCCGCTGATCGCCGCTTCGAGCGCGGGCACATTGTCGCGCAGCCACTCCCACTGCTGGCCGTCAATATCGTTGCGGGTATCAGCGCCCTGGATGCGCATGAAGATCGTCCCCAGCCGTTGCGGCTCGGGATAGGGCAAGCTGCGCACAAGAAGGGCGTTCACAATGGAAAAGATCGCCGTGTTGGCGCCGATGGCCAGCGCCAACGTGGTTACCACTGTGGCCGCAAAACCGGGATTGCGCCATAACTGCCTCGCCGCCAACTTCAGATTGCGTCCAAACGCACCCATGCGGTTTTCCTCCGCGCTCTAGCCTCTCGAGTTCTCATACGCGGTTAAGGTGCCAGATGTTCCATCCGGGCGCCGCGCGGATGGCTGCTTGCGATTACGCCGGGCCGGCTTCGACGATGCCCACATCGGTGCCGACGGGATGGACGCGAGTCAAAAGAAAACCGGCGGCCTCAAGCAGCGTTCTCCATTCCTGCTCCGTCCGTTCTTTGCCGCCGGTAACGGCCAGCATGTTCAGATCGCTCATCAGGTGGCTTTCGAGGTGCGGATCAGCGCGGGAAACCAGCGGCGGCAGAATGAATTCGATAATCAGCATGGTGCCGCTGGCGGGAATCACGGCGCGGCAGTTCTTCAGAATCGTAATGGCATCGGCATCGCGGCGGCCGTGAAGAACATGCTTGATCATGTACACATCGGCTCCGGCCGGAACCGACTGCATGAGATCTGCAGCCACTAGCGCGCAGCGGGAAGCGTGCTTTTCGCGGGCGAAGCGCTGCCTGGCTGCCTCCACGCTCGCCTCGAGATCGACCAGCATGCCGCGCAGATGGGGATGGAGCTGAAGTACGGCTAGAATCAGCGCACCTCCGCCTCCGCCCAGATCGGCAACCACATGCGCGCGCGAAAAATCCCACGCACGCGCGATGGGAGCGTAATCTTCAGCGGGAGCCGTGCCCATGACGGCGCGAAAGATCGCGCTCGCATCAGGATCCTGCGCCCAGCGGGAAGGAACATTGGGATCGCGCACCTGGGCAGCAGGCATGCCCGTGCGGACGCAATCGGTGAGCAAAGACCAACTGTCGGCGAGCAGATCGGCCCAGAAAACCACGCCCGGCCATGCCGACTGAGTTGCGTCCCTGCGCAGAGGCATTCCCAGCGGAGTGAGCCGAAAAGTCTTCGGCGCGGTTTCTTCCGTCACGCCGATGCTGGCTAGCGCGCGCAGCAGCCGGTAGAGCGCATCGGGATCGGCCTGGCACGCCGCGGCCAATTGATCCGCGCTGCGTCCTTCCTCTCCAAGCGCATCGGCAACGCCGAGGCGTGCCGCCGCGCAGAGTACGCGGCTGCGCGCGTACGACATCGCCATCTGCAGGAGCGCTTCATTGGAAGTTACATTGCCGATGCCGCCGTTTGATTGAGCCATGAGGTCCTGAAGAAACTCGGCGCAAGAATATCAGAGGAATCGGGGAACAACCAGTAGCCAGCAGCCAATGGCGCCGCGCCCGGCTGGAATTACACCACCGGCCTGGGCAGCTTCTGGGTGAGCGAGATGTACGGCCTGATCAAGTAAATCCAGGGAGCGGCCGGTGCCAATAGGGAGTAGCGTCCCGCCCGTTCCGGCGGAAAGTGCCGGAAAGGACGGGGCAACGTCACTGCGATTGAGAGGCGACAGCGAGGCTGATCGGCTCCGTGACAGTGTAAGGTGAGCCCGGTGCCTCGGTGGCCCCCGAACTCGTAACCGTAAACACGTGAAGCTTGCCCGGCGCTGTCGAACCCGGGGGCGTGTAGGTGATAGCGTACAGGTGGTTGCTGTTGTCCCAGGCCACCTGGGCTATGCTGTCGGTGGTCAGCAGGCCCGTGAAGCTGGTCAGCGAGTTCCCGCCGTTGAAGTTGAAAATTTGCAGCCCGCCCACCCCGCCCACCGCAAGCAGCGTGCCCGACGGCGACGCCTCGAGATCCAGAGGTGTGGTAACGTCCGTCGCCGGCATGGTGGCGTAGGTGTCGCTTGTGGTCAGGTCTCCGTTCGAGTCGGCTGTGTAGCTGGCAAGTTGGACCGGCTGCGCAGCGCCTCCAATCGTCCAGTCGGGAAACTCCGCCATCGCGACATGGTTTGCTGTATCGGTCGCAGTGAGTCCCGGCTCGAATCCTTCGACCAGATACCCGCTCGCCCCGGGCGGCATCGGGATCAGGTGCACGGCCGTGAACGAGCTGTTGTTAACCAGCAGTCCGTTGCTGTCGCGCATGAAGGACAAAACGTCCCAATAAATCCCCGAAAAGGCCGAATAGGCGTAATCATCGTTGCCGAGGAACGAGATGGCGCCGGAAGTGTTATAGCCAATGTCCAAGTCGCCCAGATAGCTGACGCTTCCGCTCGTTGAATTGAAGGCGAAGGAAGCCATGGCGCCATTGGAGCAATCATAGTTGACCACGTATGTATACAGCGACTGCCCGCTGCGATCGAAGATCAGGTTCGTCAGGCCGGCGCAACTGGTGTTGATGCCTGAGGAGCTGGGCGCCTGCGCGAGGCTGAACTGAGGTCCGAGCGTAAGTGCGCCGCTCGGTCCGATGGTGTATGTGTTGATGCCCGGCTGCGCGGGCAGAGAAGCGGCCAGGAGATACGAGCCGTTCGCCGCTATCGAACCGACGTTTTGATCGAACGGCGATCCGGAAACAGCCGTGAGCTGTCCGTTGGAACCGGCGGCGTAGGCCACGATCTGATTCGGACCGCTCGTGGCGGTCTCGTTGGACACGTACACATAGGCAACGGTCGAACCGGAGCTCCCCGACCCGCCGGGACTGCTGGGGCTGCTTGGGCTGGACGGACTGCTGGGGCTGCCGGGATTGGTGGCAGTCAAGGTGCTGTTGTTGCAGCTGCTCAGCAGGAACGAAAGAGGCATGACCGCAAGGGATAGGAGAGCGGGACGAAAAGCGCGCATGGCTGGCCTCCTGAAGGGAATGAGGGTTTCGGGATTTGCCTCGGCTGGCATGGTCACTGAACCTGTGCGGCGACAGCGAGGTCGGAGGGATTCTGAATGGTGGACGGCGAGCCCGGCGCTTCGGTGGCCCCTGAACTGGTAACGCTAAACACGTGCAGCTTGCCCGGGCCCGAGGTGTCGCCCGGGCCCGCCTCGAATGGGGCGAGCGCATAGAGATGATTGCTGCTGTCCCAGAGCATCTCGGAGATGTAATCGGTAGTCAGTACGCCCGATAAGCTGGTAATCGGGGTTGATCCGTTGAAGTTAAATATCTGCAGCCCACCGCTGCCGCCGACGGCAAGCAGCGTGCCCGAGGGCGACATCGCGAGAACCCCAGGGTCGATGGTTGTCGACGGCATGGTAGCGTAGGTGTCGGTTGTGGTCAGGCTTCCGTCTGAGTTGGCCGTGTAGGTGGCGAGTTGGACCGGCTGCGAAACGTCTCCCAGGGAAAAACATGCGTCCTCCACCATCGCGACGTGGTTGGCGGTGTCGGCTGCGACGGGTCCAGCTACGTAACCAAAAGGCCCCGCACCCGCAGTTGCGCCGGACGGCAGAGAGGGCCCGGTCGGAGACGTATAGGAGGTTTCGTTCAGGAGTCCGCTGCTGCTGCGCGCAAACGAAAAGACACCCCCACCCACGAAGGTGCTGCACCCAGTGGGATAGACCTGATAGGCGTAGTCGTCGTTGCCAAGGAAAGTTAGGGCTGGGAAGTTGGAAGTGAGGCCTGTTCCCGTATCGCCAAGATAGCTCAGGGTTCCGTTCGAGGAATCGAACGCGAAGGAGGCAACGAAATCGTCATAGTTGGTGCCGGAGGCGCAAGTCACTTCTGTGTAGAGGGATTGCCCAGTGCGATCGAAAGCATCGACTCCCATGCCGCAGGTTCCGCTGACTTGCGAACCGATTTGCGAATCGATTTGCGAGTAGTCGAATTGAGGCCCGAGGGCGAGGGCGCCATTCGATCCGATGGTGTATGTGTTGATGTCCGACCCTGTGTTGGCGGTGGCCAGAAGATACGCACTGGTTGCCGCCATCGAGCCAACATTCTGATTGAAAGGCGAGCCGGGGACAGGCGTAAGCTGTCCATTGCTGCCGGCGGCGTAAGCCACAATCTGGGTTGATACGCAGCAACTGGTCGGGTTGCTGCCCACGTACACGTAAGCGACGTTGGAGCTGCCTGGACTGCTGGGACTCGGGCTGCTGGGACTGCTCGGATTGCTCATCGTCGAGCTGCCGCAGCCGCCCAGGATAAACGGAAGCGCTGATAACGAGCCGACTATAAGAACGAGACGAAAAGACCGCATGATGACCACCTCGGGGAGAACGCACCAACGCGGGACGGGCCTCAACGTAGGTTCGAGACACCCGAGTCGCCAGGATTCGTACACGTACGCTTAAATGGGCCCGCAGCAGAATCGTTGACGCGGAAAGGATCAAATCGAGCAACTAGATTAGTGAAACGCGAAAACGAAGCAGGCGCGCGAGCTGTCGATCATCGGGGTCCTCCGGAGAGGATTGCGCTCTATATAAATAAGGGAGCCGAAACTCCAGGGCCCAGTATTCACACCGTTAGATGCGCTTCACAGAGGAGGGATGTGCGGCTGCGGCAAGCCACAGACATCAAACGGGCCGCGGTGAGCCTCGTTTTTTATGTTGTTGTTACAGTTTTGTTTCGTCCTCGCAAATTCGTACACTACGGAATCACAAAACACTGCGCTCTATGCGCTTTGCCAGTGCTCGGGGGAAAGAGTGATGGTGGCGCAGCCGAAGGTGTAGTTGTACCACGCATGCTCTGTATTGGGAGTGGCGAAGAAGCCTTCGAGATTGAGGCCGGCAGCGATGCGGGTGATGAGCGCGCGCGAACCGTAAATGAGAGTGAAGAAACTGTCCCAATCGACGGTGAAGAGGAAGGAATGATCGGGGGCGAGGAGGGTTCCGCGCGCGGGAAACGGAACGGAGTGGGTGGCGAGATCAGCGAGATCGATGCGTGCGACGGGGTCGGAAGCGGGGAACTCGGGGACGAAAATCAACTCGGCGGCGCCTGCTTCAGTGAAGGCGTGAAGGAAATCGGATTGGAGAAGTGGTTCGAAGCGGCCTTCAACCGGCATCCAGATGGAATGGAACTGCAGAAAGCGTTGCAGTTCGTCGCGGGCGGCGGGATCGGAGAGATGGCCAGCCAGCGAACCAATCGAAGTGAGGAGGGCCTGGTTGATGCGCGCGCAAGAAGAAAGATGGGTTTGCGCCGCAACCTCGGACCACGGGCACTTAACGCCGTGGGAGAGGATTTCGGCATCGTTGGGGTAGCGCTGCGTGGCAGCCCAGGCGAGGAAGTCGGGGACGCGGACAAAAGGATGCAGAACGATGAAGACGGATTCGAAAAGGCCATCGTAGGCTTCGACCAGCGGAATGCTGTAGGAAGGGTAAGTGAATTGTTCGGGGTCCACGAAGGGGGAGAATAACTCAGAGGGAGATTCGAGGTCGGTGTTCGGCGTCACGCAAAGACATCGAGCCACGGAGCCATCAAGCAGAGATCGCGTGTCGAGATGGAGGAAGCGGCCGGGCAGGCGGCAGAATGCGGCTCGTCGCGAAATGATGGTAGTTTTTGAGCTACGGGCAAATTAAAGATGGAGAGCGCGTGAACAAGCAGATGCTGGCACGACTTTTGCGGCAGCAGATCATTTACATCGTCCTTTCAGCGGCGCTGTGGCTGGTTTTCTGGGCCTTGGGAATACCAAACCGTCCGCTGATCGTGCTGTTGTACACGTTGTGCGTCGGGAACCTGGTCTCAATCTGCGTCCCGTGGTTCGCGCCGCTCTTTGAGAAGCGGGCCTTCCCCTACGATTTGCTCGTCTTCCTGCCTATTCTGGCGGTGGTCACAGTGCCGGTGTACCTGTTGACCACGGTCATCGTGTGGCTGCTGGCTTTGCGAGCGGATACATCGCTTTTTCAACTGCTGGGCGCGTGGAAGTTTCCGGCCGTCGCCACCTTCACCTTCGGAATCTCCTTCTTTGTAAGCCAAAGAACAAAAGAACGGCTGGAGCGGCGCAATGCGGAGCTGGAACAGACCGCTGAGCATCGTGGGGCGCAAATCGCGATGCAGGAGCAGGAGTTGGAGCGCGCACGGGAGATCCAAAGCTCGCTGCTGCCCAAAGAAATTCCGCAGATCGCCGGGTTCGAGGTTGCGGGGGCGTGGCAGCCGGCGCGCACGGTGAGCGGGGACTACTATGATGTGCTTGCGCTGGGGCCGCGGCGACTAGGCATCTGCATCGCCGATGTGGCCGGCAAGGGTGTGTCGGCGGCGCTGTTGATGGCCAACGTGCAAGCGGCGGTGCGGGCCTTTGCAGGCAGCTCAGAAAGCCCTGCGCAGATGTGCGCCAAAGTGAACGCCCTGCTGCACGAGAATGTGGCTACAGGAAAATTCGTGACTTTCCTCTACGGGGTTCTGGATGCGGAGAAGCGGACCTTCCAGTGCTGCAACGCCGGGCACCTGCCTCCGCTGGTGGTTTCGAGCGGCGAGGTGAGGATTCTCGAGGGCGGCGGTGCGGTGCTGGGTGTGTTTCCGTCATGGAGCTACGAAAATGCGGTGATCGAACTGAAGGCCGGGGATCGACTGCTGCTTTTCACTGATGGAATTACCGAAGCCGCCGATGCCAGCGGCCGGGAGTTTGAAGAGGCTGGAATTGCGGAGTTCGTGAAGGCCAACCGGGGACTGGGGGCGAAGGAGTTGAATAACCGTCTGCTTCAGCGCGTGACGGAGTTTTGCCGGGCGCAATTCCACGACGACGCCACCGTGCTGGTGATTGCGGCGTTTTGATGTGGAAAAGTGAGCGGGGAATGGGCAGCCGGTAGCCCGTACCCGATAGCGGGACAGGATGGACGTTGCGCCCGGGTTACGGGCCGCTTGCCAGCGGACGGCAAGGCATGACAACCTTCTAGTACGTGCGAATTTTGCGCGAACCAAGGAGTGTGTGAGATCCCCATGCCCATCCAAACCACTGAGAAGATCTGGCACAACGGCAACCTGATTCCCTGGGAACAGGCGACCATCCACGTGATGAGCCATGTGGTGCACTACGGCTCGAGCGTGTTTGAGGGAATTCGCTGCTACGGGCAGCCGCATGGCTCAGCGGTGTTTCGCCTGCCGGAGCACATGCAGCGGCTGCTCGACTCGGCCAAGATCTACAGGATGGAGGTAGGGTTTACGCTGGAGGAGCTATGCGCGGCAGTGGTCGACACCATTGAGGCCAACGGCGTGGCGCCGTGCTATGTCCGGCCCATTGTGCTGCGTGGCTATGGCGAGATTGGAGTGAGTCCGAAAGGTTCGCCCATCGAGGTCTATATCGCCAATTATCCTTGGGGCAAATACCTGGCGGTGCATGGCGGCGCCGATGTGTGCGTAGCGAGCTGGAACCGGCTGGCGCCAAATACCATGCCTGCGCTGGCCAAGGCCGGAGCCAATTACATGAGCTCGCAACTGATCCGCATGGAGGCCGAGGCGAACGGTTACTCGGAGGGGATCGCGCTGGACGTGAACGGTCTGGTAAGCGAGGGATCGGGCGAGAATATCTTTATCGTGCGCAACGGGGTGCTCTTTACGCCGCCGCTGGCTAACTCGGCTCTGTCGGGCATTACGCGCGACAGCGTGCTGACCATTGCGCGGCACCTGGGACTGACGGTTACCGAGCAGTCCATTCCGCGCGAGCTGCTCTACATTGCCGACGAAGTGTTTTTCACGGGGACAGCTGCGGAGGTGCAGCCGATTCGATCGATTGATCGCATCGTGATCGGTGACGGCAAGGGCGGCGAGATCACCAAGAAAATCGCCGACGAGTTTTTTGGTATTGCCAACGGATTGAAGCCTGACCGCTTCGGCTGGCTGACACCCGTGAAGGTGAATGCGAGTGAAGTGGTGACGGCGTAAAAGCAGGAATAGCCAGTAGCCAATAGGCAGTAGAAAGCGACAAAGGCCTTTCGGTGCGAGCCGGAGGGCCTTTGCTTTTTCAACGGTACTTCGGTGCCGAGCGGCGTCGAAGCGCGGACGGGTATGATGAATTCCAGAACTGCAGAGGGAATTGAACAGCTAACAACTTAAAGACCTCTCAACGCGCACCGGGAGGAAGGACAGGCGCCCAAGTGAAACCCGACATGACCGTTTCGTTTGCCGGACTGGATCTGGTGAATCCGATCATCGCGGCCAGCGGCACGTTTGGCTACGGCATCGAGTTTGAGGAGATTGTTTCGCTGGAACGCCTGGGCGCCTTCGTGACCAAGGGTATCTCCCTCGAACCGATGGCGGGCCATCCCGCGCCGCGCATGGTGCAGACTGCGGCGGGAATGCTGAACGCGATTGGACTGCAGAATGTCGGCGTGGAAGAATATGTGACCCGAAAGCTGCCGCCCATGCAGCGGTACCCGACGTGCCAGGTGATCGTGAACGTGTTCGGATCGACGGTGCGGGATTACGTGGCGGTACTCGACCGGCTTAATGATGCGGAGGGAATTGCGGCGTACGAATTGAACGTGTCGTGCCCCAACGTGCAGGCGGGCGGAATGACGTTTGGTGCGGACCCGTATTCCCTTGAGGAACTGGTGGAGCGAGCCAAGCAGGGGTCGATTCGGCCGTTGATAGTGAAGCTTTCGCCCAATGTGACGTCGATCGCGCAGATGGCGAAGGTTTGCGCCGAAGCGGGCGCCGACGCTGTGAGCGTAGCCAATACCTTCAGGGCCATGGCCATCGACGCCGAAGCGCGTCAGCCGAGGCTGACCAATGTGACAGGAGGATTGTCGGGGCCGGCCATCAAACCGATTGCGTTGCGCATGGTGTACGAGACTGCGCGGGCGGTGGAGATTCCGATTCTGGGCATGGGCGGAATCACCACCCCCGAGGACGTAGTGGAATTCATGCTGGCCGGGGCAACAGCGGTGGAGGTGGGCACGGCCAGCTATGCTGATCCGCGCGCGACTGAGAAGCTCGCGAGCGGGCTTGAGTCGTGGTGCAAGAGCCACAACGTGGAAAAGGTGAGCAGCCTGACAAGGGCGCTGAAACGCAGGGAATAGAGAGTAGCCAATAGGAAGTAGACGGCGGGGACAGCGATCAGACAATCAGGGCTTGGCGGCGATGCGGACCTTCAACTCCTTGACGACGTGCTCAAGTTCATCCACGATGCGGTTGCGCGGGTGGGAGAGAAAAACTTTAAGCAGCTCGTCGAAGTACCAGAGCTGTTGATCTGCGCCACGCTTGAATCTTTCAAAAACTGCGGCGCCGATTTCCTTGTAATCGTCGAGAATCGCCTTGGCATTGTAAAGCTTGTCGGCGGCGGAGATCAGAAGCACGTCGTCGGGCTCGTGGCGGAGCCTTTCCAGATACGCGTTCTTGCGCTCCTCCCAGCCTTCCTTTTTGTCGTGATCTTCAGCGAAGGTGTCAGACAGCGCCGCGACCATGCGAGCCACTTCGGGTCCGAAGCGCTTCTTGATCTCATGCAGAGTGGGCAAACCGCCATGGTCCTCGACGGCGTCGTGGAGCAAAGCTGCAATCACCATCTCCTCGGTGACGGGAACGCGGCCGCCGGCCTGGCCCAGGACCAGAGCGGCGACGCCAAGAAGATGCGCCATATAAGGAATATCGGTGCCTTTGCGATACTCGGTGTGGAGCTCGCGCGCATATTCGACGGCTTCGGTGAATTTCGGCGTGAGGGCGAGGCGGGAATGCCGGTGACTTGCGTCTTTCGGCCTTGGAATAATTCGGGTTTTCATAGATCAGAATACAGTATGCAAGGCAAGAAGGCACCGAAGCCCCAGAGGCAAAGCGTACGGTTGGGAAGAGCAGAAGCGCAATCCGCACAAGGTTTCTTTGCCGCTCGATCCTTACCCATCGGGCTCCAGCGTCACGCCAGTGCCAGATTCATATTGCTGATGGCTTCATCAATCTCCTGCGTGCTTTTGAAGCCCACCGTGGCGGCTTCCACGCCGGCATTCTGGAATGCGAATCTCATTGCCTGCACGCGGTCGTCGTGGCTCTGCCCGAACTGGCCGCCTCCGCACAGCTTCATGCCGATCACACCCAAACCTTCCTTCTTCAATTCGTGAATGGTTTCAACCACCTCGCTCACGTTGTCGGGGTGGTTGGTGTCCTCGTAGGTCGGCCCGTCCATGCGCGCGCCCTTGTGATTGATGCGGATTAGCCCCACGTCAAGCCAGGTGTTGCCCGGCATCTGACGAAGCGCCGGCAGCCCGTGCACTGAGGCGCCATGAGTGCGGATGATCTTCCTCTGCTGCGCCACAAGGATCCCCTCCTGCCAGCGTTTCGTGGTCTCCGGCCAGTCTGCGCTATGCTGCCAGTGCAGCAGCATAATGTCAAAGTATTCGGTCTGCGATATACGCCGCAGCTCGTCGAACTTGGCCTGCGGGTCAATGCCCTCGTGGAAGGTGGTTACTTTGCTCATCAACTGATAGCTGTCGCGCGGCAAGCCTTTCAGCGCCTCACCGAGCATGGCCGGCGTCTGGTAGGCCTCAGCCGTCTCAAAGAAGCGGATGCCGCGGTCGTACGCGTAGCGCACCAGCCGCGTGAACTCCTGCTGACCGAGCGCGGCCTGCACTGCACCGCCGTCCGTTCCGGTTCCGAAAGCCAGCCGCGTGACCTCCGCTTGTGAGCGACCCAGCACCACGGCATCGGTCGCGGTGCGTTTGGCGACCGCTGCCAGGGGAAGGGTTCCAATGGTGGCCGCGGCTCCGGCAGCCAGGCCTGTTTTGAGGAAACTGCGCCGTGTGGATGGACTCATTTGGACCTCCGCGGCTCGTTGGGCGAACCGGATGAATGGATGTTAGCATCACCCACCCGCAACGAGCGCCAACGAGCCCCCCATGCGCCTTGAATGGGTTGGCCAATCGCCGGTAGATCAGGTCAGAACGTGAAGGTTGATTGCAGGAAGATGCTGCGGTTGCCCGGGACGGGGCTGCCATAGGGGCCGTTGGCGAGGGATTGGGTTTTGCTGAACAGCGGCGACAGCAGAACGCCGTTGGGCGTGCCCCAGTTGACGTTATTAAAGACGTTGTTGGCGCCGGCGGCGAGCGTAAGGTTGAATCGGCGCGGCGCCGCGGCGTCGAGGCGAATGGACGGGCCGCCACTGCCAATCCCACGACCGCTCACGTTGCCGCCCCCGGGCGTGAACGAGCGTCCTTCGCCCTCGGTCTTGATTTTGGGGCCGATGCCGATGACCTTGCTTACGCGCGCGTTGTAGCTTACGTTCGCAGGCCCGGTGCCGAGGTCGAAGGGAATGATCGGCTCGTCCTTGCCGGTGGGGTCTGTGTCCAGGCAGCCGTATTGCGTGGAAACCACTCCGGAGGCGCCGCAGGTTCCGTAGGCAGGGCGCGCGTTGAACTGATTATTGCCGGTGAGGTCGTTGCCGATGGTGAAGTTGTAGGGCGTGCCCGATTGCGTGGCGAGGACCGAGGCAAAGACGACGCCGCCGGGCACGGAGAGGCTCTCAATGAGAAAAGCGCGCTGGTGGATGCCGAAGGTGGCGCGGCCATAGTCGAAGCCGGGATCCTGCGCGATTGATGGGAATGAGTTGATGCCCTGGGTGTCGCTGTTGGCTTGGTTGAAGACGTAGTTGCCGCTAAGCGTGAGTTGCTTGAGCTGCAGAGCCGAGGAAACGATGAGCTGATTCTGGCGGTAGAAGCCTCCGGACTGGAACTGGTAGTTGTAGAGCGCAGGCGTAGTGCCGGTGACGGTGTAGTCGGCGATGTCGAATGCAGGCGCCGTGACATTGTTGGTCATGTATTGGTGGACGCCCTGCGTATAGAGGTAAGTGATGTTGCCGGTAATCTTCTTGGTGATTTGGCGATCGACGCCGATGCCGGCCTGCATGTCGAGCGAGGCGTGAAAGTGCGGATCGACGGAGTGGTAAGTGGGGACTGAGTTCGAGGCGGTGGTCAACACGGATGCGGGCTCGGCTGCGTTGGGATTGTAGAAGCCGGGATTGTCGACTGTGTAGCTGCGTTGGTTGATGAGATTGTCATGGATGGCGGTGATGATGTAGGGCGAGCCGCCCGTTGCATTGAATGAAGTGGGCACCGTGAACCGGTTGTAGAACCAGCCGTAGCCGCCGCGAATCACGGTTTTGGGCGGGGTCTTGCCGATGTGGCCCGGCGACCACGCAAATGCGATGCGCGGCGCCCAGTCGTCATGGTCATGGATGAAGTTCTGACCCTCATAACGGAGGCCGAGGCCGAGCAGAAACTTCTGGCTGATGCGCCAGTCGTCCTGCATGAAGACCGAACCATCGAAGAGCAGAACCCGGGCCGTGGGATTGGTGATGACGGTGGCGGAATATTGCGAAGGAGTGCCGGCCTGGTAGTTGGCGGCACTCGAAAAAAAGTAGCTGCCATTGGCGCCCGCGGTAGAAAAGTTGGCGTCGCCGTAAGAGCGTGCGCGTACACCGAAGCGCAGCGTGTGGTGGCCCATGGTGGCTGTGCCGTAGGTCTGGGCAATGAAGATGTTCTGATGATCGCGTGTGATGCCCGAGCTGGCGCCGCCGGTAGTGAAAGCTCCCTGAACCGTCACCGTGGGGGTGAAGAAATTGGGCTCCAGATCGTTGCCGATGCGCCGCCACAGAAAACGCGGCTCCAGGAGCAGGTGAGGGCTGATGATCCAGGTGTCGCCGACTTGCAATTCATTGGTGTGCTCCAGGGTGCCGGCAGCCTGCTCCGGCAGACTGAGTGTTCCCACGCCGCTGCCCTGCGAAGCGTCCCGATTAAATGAGTCGCGAATGGTCATGAAGTTGCTCTTGGTGAGCTGGAAGTCGATGCGCGGATTGATGTCGAAGAAAGTCTCCGGGTTTGGGAAGGCCTCACTGAAGTTTCCAGAGAGCGTCGTAGGATTGAGGGCATCGACGATGACGGAGTTCTGGAGCGTAATGGTAAATGCGTTAAAAAAGAAGGAAGAAGTCTTGGTGATGGGGCCGCTGATATTGCCCGAGTACGAGTAGATGTCATAGGTGGGCTGCGTTGTCACCAGAGGATTGCCGGTATTGAACGCAGAGCTGTTGCCGAAGCTGCGGATGCTGCCCTGGAATTTTTGCGTGCCGGGCTTGGTGATGATCTCGATGCGCCCGTAGCCGATGCGATCGTACTCCGCAGAGAAGGGATTCTGATTGACGCGGATTTCGAGGATGGCGGATTTGGGTGGGATCTGGCCGCCTTCAAAGCCGTCGATATAGATTTGTCCTCCGTTGGGGCCGGCGGCGGGCCCGGCGAGCGCCTGCAATTCATTTTGCAGCTCGGTGGGATCGTCGGAAAGGGCGTCGATGTCGCTGCCCTTGAGAACCATGGCGCCAGCGTTCTGGTCGGAATTGAGACTGACACCCTGGTTCTCCCCGGTGACTTTGACTTCCTCGCTTTCCACGGCGATGGTGAGGGGCAGGTTCAGCTCCTTCGCCTGGCCGTCGGCGAAGGTAACATCGGACTGCGTTAACTGCGCGAAGCCTTTGGCGTTTACAGTGACCGTGTACGAGCCGGCGGCGAGGCCCCGAAAGGCATATTGACCATCGGCTGAGGATCTTGTGTGCAAGGTTTGCGAGGCGCCGGCAAGAGAGATGGCCGCTCCAGGAACGACAGCTCCGCTGGGATCGGTAATCTGACCGTGCAATGTAGCAGTTTGAGCCCCAGCCGGAGGAGGCAGAGCCAAGGTGGCGAGAACCCCAAGAAGTGCGGGGAAGAGCAACAAGAGAAACTTCATGTTCACCTGCTAGCGGGCCAATGAGCGGTGCGGCGTTTTATTGCTGTCGTACTGTTACGCAATGTAACAGTTAGCCTGGAGGGATTGTCAAATCGGATCGTTCAAATGGAGCGGAGGCCGGTGTTCTGGTTCATGTGTTAGGACGGCCCCTGGGGCGCATGGGAAGCAAGAACGTTCTCTTACAGGTAAAACGAACGATGGAAGCACTGGTTAACATGCTGTTACGCAGAAAAGCAAATATCAGTTCCCATCCACGTGACGCAAGTGGTTGCCTCTACGCTCGCGGTCAACGTGTGTCTTTTGATTCGACATCAGGAAGGTGGTAAATGTTCCGCGAGTTGTTCGATACCGCACACCGATGGCGTTCTAATCTCCATTCCGTACGAGAACGTTGTTGAGGATGCGGAGATTTTCGCGAAAGCTATTCTGCGCGCTGCCTCCGGTTGCGCGTCACCTGGGCCTGAGGGCCGCCACGATGGTTATTGCGTCTTAATCGCGTGCTAGAGCCGCTTGATGAACGCCAGTGCCTCGGCAAGCTGCGGAAAGCGCGCTTCCTCGGCTTTGAATTCGCTGGAGTGGATGCAGCGACGCATGCCGCGCGCCTTGATGGGGTGCTTGAGGTGCAGCATCTCGTGGTAAAGCAGGTACTCGATGGCATAGCGTGGGCTGGAGGGGCGGTCGAAGACGCGGCTCACGACGATGGTGTTGTGGGCAGCGTCGTAGTGGCCGAGAGAGCGCTTGGCGTGGTGCTCGCTCCAGGTAAGGTCGGGACGACCGAGCAGGCCGCTGAAGAAGCGCAGGTTGAGGGAGTCGAAGATTTCTTCGAGGTGGAAGTAGCGGCCCTGGGGGCCGGAGTAACGTTTGCTGCCCCGTGCAACGCGGATGCGTTCGACCTGGCGAGCGACGACCGCACTCGATGAAAAGCGCTTGTAGCGCAGGTTGTGCACCGCGTCGATGGGCCTGCGGTATAGCTTGGCAAGGAGGATGTGGGCGATAGCGTGAAGGACGGATTCGGGCGCACCCTCGAGTAAGTCAGAGAGATTGACGAAAATCTTGCCGTCGCGCAGGCGGATGGTGGTGTTGAGCGAGGTGAAGCGCCGGAAGCGCACCTGCGTGGGCGGAATGGGTGCGCGGGGGCGAAGAGCGCGATATTCGTGCTGAAAGATGGAGACGAGGTCGAGGGGCACCGAAAGCATAATAGCAGGGGAGCAAGGCAGCGAGGGAGCGAGGAAAGCCAAGCTGCGATCGCCGCGAAGTCAGAGCCGATTCCGACAGATTAAAGCCCAATGGGAAGAGGCCTCTGTAAATCTCACGGGCCGACGTCTCAGTCTGTTGATCCGGGGTTCAAATTCATCTCAAACAGGCCGGCAAGCATTCATAAGATCGGGTGCCCAACGACTTGCTCCCTCGTTTCCTCGCTCCTGCTTTATTTCGGTTCGTAGCGATCCTGGCCCTTTTCGTCGGGGTGAGCTTTGAAGTAGGCCTCCTGGTTGGTGGTGATTTGCTTGGCCTGAGTGGCCAGGTCGTTGCTGCTATCCATGGCTTCCTTGAGCGAAAGCTCGAAGCCGGGCTCGCTGGGCAGATCGTGCAGAACGCTCTGCCAGCGCTGGACACCTTCGTTCAGACCTTTGAGCGACTTGCGAAGATCGGCCTTGCGCTGGGATAACACATCGAGGTTGTCGCCGAACTCGTCCATGAGGGCAGAAAAGTTCACGAGTTCGTCATCGATGCGGCGGCTGCGGGCGGGCGACTGCGTGCGCTTGATAAGGGCACGAATGGTGTCGGAGTAGCCATCGAGGAATTTGACGTAGAGATTGACGCGCGCCACGGGATCGATGCCGGCCTCGGCAATCTGGTCCTGCTGGGTCTCGGTCAGCGGTTCGGGTTTTTGCTTTTGCGCGGCGAGCGGTAGAAAGCAGAG
>JASHQH010000001.1 GCA_030037635.1 Acidobacteriaceae bacterium | reverse complement strand
CAGCAAAGCGTTCTGGTGGCTGAAGAGGTGCGGTCGCAGTTTTGCACGGTGCACGTGGCCTATTGTCCGGCGCAAACGGTGGGCGGTGATTTCTTTGAGACCATGACGCACGCCGATGGAAGCCTGACGGCCATGATCGGCGATGTGAGCGGCAAGGGCATGAGCGCGGCCATGCTGGTCGCGGTACTGGTGGGCGCGGCGCGGGCGCGGGCGCGGCAGACGGCGGATCCAGCGGCGATTCTGGAAGAGCTGAACCAGCAGATGGTGGGGCGCGCGGGCGGACATTTCGCCACCTGCCTCGTGGCGACGCTGAGCGCGGAGGGAACGCTTCGGCTGGCCAATGCGGGACATCTGCCGCCGTACCGGAACGGGGAGGAAATCGAGATTCCGGGATCGCTGCCGCTGGGTATGACGGACCACCTGGAGCCGGCGGCGAAGACGCTGCGGCTGGAACCCGGAGACACGCTGACCTTTGTGTCGGACGGCGTGGTGGAAGCACGCAATGCGCTAGGCGAGCTGTTTGGATTTGAGCGGGCCGCGAAACTCAGCACCCAGCCTGCGGAAAAAGTAGCGCAGGCCGCGCAGGCTTTCGGGCAGGAGGATGACATTACGGTGCTGACGCTGACGTTTGCCGGCGCTGAAGTGACGGCGTGAGCCGTTTGGCCGGATGGCGAGGAGGTTACGCGGCCGAGGAAACCACGCTAAGCGCGCCCGGCTTGGCGGCGAACTCAGCATAATCTTCCGGCTCCAGCAGCGGATGTCCGGCAAGCTCGGTGATCAGCATCTGGGCCGCCATGGGCCGCCCATACAGCCAACCCTGCGCGTAGATCTTCTGTTTGCCCGGCGAGAAATAGTCGGCTTGCATCGTGCTTTCCACGCCTTCCACAACCACTTCGAGGTTGAGAGACTTGGCCATGTTGATGATCTGCGGAAGGATGGCTACGGCCACTGACTCAGTGCCAATGACTTTGGTGAATGCCTTGTCGATCTTGATGGTATCGGCGAACAGATAGAGCAGCTTGTCCAGGTTCGAATAGCCGGAGCCGAAGTCATCGATATGGATGCTGTGGCCCATGCGGCGCAGGTTGCGAATCGTCTCCATGGCCTGGTCGCTGTTGGCGGCGGAACGCTCAGTGATCTCCAGCACCAGGCTCGATGGTTGCACATACGCCTGCCGCAGCGAATCGGCAAGCATGGGAAGAAACTGCGGGTCCACCAGATCGGCCGCAGACAGGTTGACGCTGACGCGGAAACCAGGGCGGTTGCGCAGCGTAGGACCAAAGTCGCGCAAAACCTGGTGCAGAACTTTTTTCGTGATCGATCCTACGAATCCCAGATCCTCGGCGGTCTTCACAAAGACTTCAGGGTCGACCTCGTTGCCGCCCTTGTCGGTCCAGCGCGCCAATGCCTCTGCGCCCACGATCCGCCGCGTCTCGATATTGACGATGGGTTGGTAGAGCACCTTCAATTCGTCCTTCTGCACGGCCCGGCGCAGCTGCCGGCTGAATTCGCGGCTGCGGCTGAAGGACACAGAGAAGCCCATCGCAATCAGGATGCCGAACAGCCCGCCCGCGACGGAAACCGAGACGATCATCCCGGACTCGGAATAAAGCGTTTGCGGGATACTGGCAGAGGCGGTAAGGCAATTAAAGCCGTCCTGCGAGCAACGGGTTACATACAACGAATCCCCCATCCGGCCCATCCCTTCCGATGTGCCGGGAGGTACGTCTCCATCTGCTGAGGGCGTGGCCGCGGGATCAGTGCTGGCTTGGTCGCCGCCTTTCATGGCCAGCGCCATTTGCATGGGAATCGGCTGCGGCCCCAGGGGAAGCTCGATGCCAAACACGACGTAGGCGCTACCCAGGCGGAGAGCCTCCCGGTTCGCGCTGGCATTTTCGAGAAGAGCAAGACTGCGGTAGGCAAGGGTCCCGTCTTGCTGCTTGAATTGGGCCTTGAACGGGCCCATCGCCCGCGCGGGACGGCCCAACGCTGCCGAGCACTCGATCATGCTTCCCTGCATGCGCCCGGCATCCTTTATATATTCTGACCGAAATACCTGGTTTCTGAAGTTGGCAATATCGGTGTCGGAGCAAAAGCCGTGCGACGTGCTCTGCATGGCTTGCAGAACGCTTCGCGCTTCGCTCAACGCTTGATCGCTCCCCGTCACTGCAATCTGAGAACAGGACTCAAGCCAATGGGCAGCCTGAATGATTGCCAAACCGCATCCCATCAGGCATCCGAAAGCGATGCCGCAGGCTGCCATGGCGACCATTACTGGCCTGCTGAAGAGTGTCCGCTGCTCGTCTGAACGGCTCATTGTCGTAGCGGGGGGCCCATCGATCGTACAAATCTCCTTTGTCGAACCAGTATCTTGGGTTCCCCGGGTCCCGCAAATCCTTCTTCCAGGGGAAGAGCGGCCCCTGATCGGGGGCGGGATGGGGCCTAACGGTAAGCGCCAGGAAAGGTTACTTAGGTGACCGGGGGTGGGTTGGGGGCCTGTTGGCGGGGCCAAAAGGGGGATGACAGCCGATCTGGCGGCTATTGGCAGTTGGCTGGCCGTAGGGAAACCGCGTTTTGCGGGTGCAAGATGGGAAAAAGCAACTGCAAATTCCTCGCCTCCGCTTACCCCATGATCGTGACGCGATCATGGGGCCCCAGGCCGCTTGGCAAACTCCCGGTGCTATCATCGCTGCATTGCGCCCCTGCCAGGCCCTGGAGGTCTTTTCTGATCAATTCCCCTGTTTCCACCGGATCCTCGAACGCGGCTTTGCGCCTGACCCGATTGGTTCTTCCGGGAATCCTCGCCTGCGCCACGGTGATCGGTTGCGGTCCGCAAGCCTCTCCGGCGCCTCGACCGGTTACGGGGGCGCAACCCTCACCAGGGCCACAACGCTCTTCATGGCCGGCCGCGCAGGGTCCGCAAGCCGCTCCAGCGTCACAAAACAACAGCACCCTGGTCGGCACATGGCGCCTGGTCACGCAGAACGACACGCTGACGCTCACCATCGCGGCCGATGGCCAATACTCGCAAGTCTCGCAACCGCCGCCCGGGGGCACGGTAAATGGGCAGGGTGGCCCCTACCAGCTGGTCGCACCCAACACCATCATCCTTTCGGTCACCGACTGGTCGCCCAAGACCAAGTGGATGTTTGTTCCAAAACCAACGTGTGGCATTCCGGCTGTTCCCAATCCAACCAATCCCCGCAGGGACAGTTGCTCTCAGCAGCAGGAGATGACGATGCCGCAGCCGCCCGGATCGAGATATGCATATACGTTCAACGGGCCGAATACGATGATCTTCAAGAATGAAAATGCGCAGGAGACCATCACCTTTACTCGTGTCACGGCACAGTGACGGCGCCCCGCCCTTTCCTTCTGACGGGTTGGGGCCGTGAAACAAACCCGTCGCAATTCCGGGCTTTGGCCGGCAATCCGGAGAGAACGTGGCTGCCGGAAGCCGGGCAAAGTTCCCGGTTGCCGGGGTCTTCTGGATGACCATTCTGTGGGGAAAGTGAGTCTCGGCTCTAGGTTGATCCGGCACCGTGAAATGATCGTTCGCTGACCTACTCGAGCGCGTCGGGATGCAGGCCGATGTTCTTTTCGCCGGCGGACT
>JASHQH010000065.1 GCA_030037635.1 Acidobacteriaceae bacterium | reverse complement strand
CAAAGTTTTATGAGAATCGATGCGATTATCCTGCGTGAAGTTCACATGCCGCTGGTTCGCCCGTTTGAAACCAGCTTTGGAATCACCCGCAACCGAAGAATCCTGCTCGCCGAAGTTCAGTCGGAGGGGTTGACCGGATGGGGAGAATGTACCGCCGGCGAGCGCCCCTATTTTTCGGGCGAATCCACCGACACCGCCTGGCAGGTCGTGGTGAATGAGCTGGGGCCCATGCTGGCTGCCGAAGCACCCGAGCACGGAGGCGAGTGCCCGCGCATCTTCCGCACCGTGCGCGGCAATCCCATGGCCAAGGCCGCGCTTGAAAACGCAATTTGGGATCTTGAGGCGCAGCGGGAAGGCATCTCGCTTTCGCATCTTCTGGGCGGCGTGCGCGAAACCATCGCTTGCGGCGTCTCGCTGGGCATCCAATCCTCGATTCCCGAGCTGCTTTCCATCATCGAGCGCGAACTGGCCGCCGGCTATCAGCGCATCAAGCTCAAATGCAAACCCGGCTGGGACGTGGAGGTTTTTGAACGTGTGCGCGATCGCTGGCCAGGCATCCTGCTGAGCTGCGACGCCAATTCGGCATACCGCATGCGCGACGAGGACCACATCGTTTCCTTCGACGCCTTCGACCTGCTCATGATTGAGCAGCCCCTGTGGCACGACGACTTCTACTTCCACTCCACGCTGCAAAAGCGCCTGAATACGCCCATCTGCCTCGACGAATCCATTCACAACCGGCGCGACGCGCTGGCCGCCATCGAGATGGAGTCCTGCAAGATCATCAATATCAAGCTGGGACGCGTAGGAGGATTTTCCGAGGCCATCGCGGTGCACAATGCGGCACTGGAGCGCGGCATCGCAGTGTGGTGCGGCGGCATGCTCGAGTCGGGCATCGGTCGCGCGCACAACATCGCACTTTCCAGCCTTGAAGGATTCACCCTGCCTGGCGACGTCTCTGCCTCGGCACGTTATTGGGCCGAAGACATCATTGAACCGGAGGTCACGGTATCGCCGCAGGGCGAAATCGCCATTCCCGATACGTCGGGCCGCGGCTACGAGGTACGCACTGACCTGATCGAAAAGCTCACCACGCGCAAGGAGACCATCCGCGCTATGGCACTGGTGGCGTAAGGCGGATCCCGATCCACTTGCGGGGAGCCATCCAGCCCTCAAGATTGATGGGCATGATCGGTGAGAGAATTCACTGCGGGCCCGCGTGCGTACTATTCCCGCCCTGCAAGCCCGCCGGCTATAGCAAAACCAGAGATGCTGTACACCAGAGCCAAGGCATTCAAGTCGACGCGACCCCGAGGAGCGCCGACCTTGCACAATAACAAACCGAGCACACCGCCTCTGGTTTTGTTGCCGTAGAACAACCACATCAATTGCATTTTGGAGGCAAAGGGATGAATCGGCTTTGTCGAAGCGGAGCATTTTGGCTTATGGGCGGAATTGCGATTGCCCTTCAGGTGGGCATGGCGGGCGCGCAAAATTCCGGCATGCCGGCAGCGGATTCTGAGAAAAAGGTGGAGCTGTTGCCCAGCCTGGATAAGCAGTTGATCGACACCAGCGCCGATCCCTGCGTCAACTTCTGGAAGTATGCCTGCGGAAATTTCAGCAAGCTCTATCCCATTCCTGCCGACAAGCCGGCTTACGGAACCGGGGCCATTGTCGGCGACTATACGCAGGGGGCTCTCCACAACCTGCTCGACGCCGTGGCCTCACCCGGCGCTCAGCACACGCCCAACGAGCAGAAGATCGGCGATTTTTACTCGAGCTGCCTGGATGAAGGCACGATTGATTCCGAGGGCCTGAAGCCGTTGCAGCCCGAACTCGATCGCATTGCCGCGCTCACCGACAAGAAACAACTTACCGAGCTGCTGGCGCACTACCAGATGATCAACGTCAATGCGTTCTTCGGTTACGGCGAGCAGCAGGACTTCAAGGATGCGCAGAAGCAGATTGCGGTGGTGAGCCAGGGCGGGCTGGGCCTGCCGGAACGCGATTATTACTTCCGCACCGGCGATGCCGCGGAAAAAACGCGCCAGCAATATGTACAACACATCGCGAACATGCTTGGCCTGATGGGAGAGCCCACGGAGCAGGCCGGCGCCGATGCGCAGAAGATCATGACGCTCGAAACCGCCCTGGCCAAGGTATCGCTCGATGTCACTACCATGCGCGATCCGACGAAGGTCTACCATCCCATGCCGGTGTTCGAACTCGCGCAACTGACTCCGGCCGTGGCGTGGCCTCAGTTCTTCGCCGAAACCGGCGTGCACACGGTCTCCGAGTTAAATGTCATGAGCCCGGACTTCTTCAAAGGGTTGCAGTCTGTGATTGCATCCACCGATCTGGACACCATCAAGACCTATCTGCGCTGGCAGTTGATCAACTCCGTCCCGAGCTACGCCCTGCCCAAGGCGATGGATGACGAAGATTTTGACTTTTTTCAGCGCAAACTGACCGGCCAGCCGCAACAGCAAGTGCGCTGGAAGCGGTGCGTGGATGCCACCGACGATGCCATCGGCGAAGCAGTGGGGCAGGTGTATGTAGCTAAGAACTTCCCGGCGTCGGGCAAGACGTATACGGTGCAGATGGTTCACGACATCGAGGCTGCAATGGGCAAGGAAATTGAGGCGCAGACCTGGATGAGCGTCGAAACCAAGGCCAAGGCCGAAGCCAAGCTGCGTCTGGTGGCCGACAAGATCGGCTATCCCGATCACTGGCGCGACTATTCCAACCTGAAGGTCGTTCGAGGTGACGCCTTTGGCAATGCAATGCGGGCCGCGGACTTTGAGAACACGCGCCAGTTGGACAAAATTGGCAAACCCGTCGACCGCGGCGAATGGCAAATGTCTCCTGCGACGGTTGATGCCTATTACGACCCGCTGATGAACGACATCAATTTCCCGGCCGGTATTCTACAGTCGCCGTTCTACAGTCCGAATGCGCCCGATGCCGCAAACTATGGCGAAATCGGAGCCATCGTGGGCCACGAACTCACCCATGGGTTCGACGATGAGGGAAGCCAGTTCGACGGCCACGGCAACCTCTCTGACTGGTGGACGCCCGAGGATCGAAAGCAATTTGACGCCATGACCGATTGCGAAGTGAAGGAGTATGGAGACTTCACGGCCGTCGCAGACGTAAAAATCAACGGCAAGCTCACCCTGGGCGAAAACACGGCCGACAACGGCGGACTGCGCCTGGCCTATGTCGCTTTTGTGGATGACGCCAAGCGCAAAGGCATCGGCCTCGACGCCAAACAGGACGGAATGACTCCCATTCAGGATTTCTTTCTGGCTTTTGGGCAGGCCTGGTGCGGCGAAACGCGGCCGGAGACGTTGCGGCTGCAGGTGCAGACCGATCCCCATTCGCCGCGCCAATTCCGCGTGAACGGCGTGGTGCAGAACATGCCCGAGTTCGGCAAGGCGTTTGGCTGCAAAGTGGGCCAGCCCATGATGCCGGCCAACGCCTGCCACGTGTGGTGAAACCATCGTGACGCTGACTCATCCTTCCGGCGCATCTGCCGGAAGGGTGGGAAGGGCCGCGAACTAACTTTGTTTTGCCAGGAATTCCTCCACCTCGGCGCGCAACGGCATCGACGCTTGCGCTCCTTTGCGCGTGACGCACATGGCCGATGCGGCATTGGCAAAGCGCGCCGCCGCCCACGGGTCCTTGCCCTCCTGGAGCGCCACGGCAAAAGCGCCGTTGAAGCAATCGCCCGCGGCCACCGTGTCGACGGCGTCCACCTTGAACGGCTTGACCCAATCCGCCCGGCCGCCCGCGACTGAAACGTATGCGCCCTCGGCGCCGCGCTTCAGCGCCACGCCGCGCAGTCCTTTTTGATGCAGATGCTTCGCAGTGTTTTCTGCGCTCATCCCGTCGCCCGCGTAATGCGCGGCCTCGGTTTCATTGGGCGTGAACCATGCCACCTGCCGCCACACCGCCTCAGGCAAGTCCGCCGCCGGTGCCGGATCGAGCATCACCGGCACTTGCACCCGCGCACAAAAATCGAGCGCGTAGCTGAGCGTGTCCATGGGGATTTCGAGCTGGCACAGCACAATTCCGGCCGAGCGAATCAGTTCGGCATGATTGTCGACTGCGGCGCGATCCATCTTGCCGTTTGCGCCCGGAACCACCACGATGGCATTCTGCCCGTCGTCGGCAACGAACATGGGCGCCAGACCTGACGAACCGGCGGTCTGCCTCATGCCCGCGATTTCAACGCCCGCGCGTTTCAGATTTTCGAGCAGCATGGGCCCATACGTGTCGTCGCCCACCTTGCCCACCATGGCCACGCGATAACCCAGCCGCGCCGCAGCCACGGCTTGGTTTGCGCCCTTGCCGCCGGGAGTGGTCTCAAATCCCGTCCCGATCAGCGTCTGCCCGATGGCGGGAATGCGTGGCGTGCGCGTCACCAGATCCATGGTGATGCTGCCGACAATCACGATCGGTTTGCGCGTGTCAGGCATTCGTCATCCCTCGGAATCGCGTTGCCCCATCCTTTTCGAATTCGCGCTGCGAATTCAAAAAGGGTGGGAGACCAAGCCGGATCCCCGAATGGCCGTCGCTCTTAATACAAAGGTGCGATTGCCACCAATCCCAGCCCAACCAGGAAGGCCACAAACATCCAAACCAGCAGCACGGTGGCGGCGCGCGCAGCGCCGGCAAATTCGCGCCACACAAACACGCCCCAGCACGCCGACACCATGGTCGCGCCCTGACCAATGCTATACGAGACCGCCGGCCCAACCAGGTGCGCTCCCGAGGCCAGAAAATTGGACACGCCGCCGGTGCACCAGATGGCTCCGCCCAGCGTGCCCGCCAGATGCCAACCGAAGGGAGCATGCCAATAGTCGGCGCCGTTCACCGGCTCGCGTCCGTCGAGCGGCTTTTTCATCAGCAGCCAGTTTGCGGGTATGGCCGACACCACGACGCCGATCATGAAAAACATGGTGACCGCGTAGGGTCCCGGAGCGGAGTGGCCGGGCTCGCCATTCAGCGCGCGCGCCACAAACGGATAGAAGCAGCCCATGAGCACGCCGCAGGCAAGGCTGATGACGATGCCGCGAGCCGTAGCTGTTTTGGCCGTGGTCTCGCGCTTGCGATACGCCGCCGCATCCAGCACGATGGCCACTACGACCAGCGCCACACCGCCAAAGAGCAGCTCGGGATTGCCCACCGGCTTGATCACGTAGTTGGATATCGCGCCGATGACCAGCGCCAGCCCGATGCCCACCGGGAAGGCCACCGCCAGTCCGGCCACGTCAATCGCGGCCACCAGCAGCAGGTTGGCCACGTTGAAGATCGCGCCGCCGATGATCGCGTAGAGCATGGGCGCGGCTGCGGTCGCCTTCATGTCGGCCAAAAATGGGGTTCCTGTGTGGCCCAGGCTGCCGGCCGTCAGTCCCCAGAACAGCGCGCCCGCCGTCATGCCGATGACGTAGTCCCAGTAGAAGAGCTGGAAGCGATAGCCGGGGGAAAGTTTGAGCGTGTTGGCCCACGATCCCCAGCACAGCATGGTGAGGATGGTAAGGCACAATGCGGCCACATAGGTTTCGGGAACGAGCATTGCGAATTCCCTCCATTCACGCTTATTTCGCCGCTTTGACCGCCTCGGTGAGCGCCGGAACCACCTCGAACAGATCGCCGACAATGCCGTAATCGGCCACCTCGAAGATGGGCGCGTCGGGGTCCTTGTTGATGGCCACGATGCATTGCGAGCCTTTCATGCCCACGAGGTGCTGGATGGCTCCCGAAATGCCCACCGCGAGATACAACCGCGGCGTGACCGTGTGGCCCGAGCTACCCACCTGCCGCTCCAGAGGAAGCCAGCCGTTGTCGCAGATGGGCCGCGAGGCGGCAAGCTCCGCGCCCAGAGCCGCGGCAAGATCCTCGACGAGGCGCAGATTTTCAGCTTCCTTGATGCCGCGCCCCACGCTGACAATGCGCTGCGCCGAGCCCAGGTCGACTGTCTGCGCGGACTCGCGAAACGGCTCGCCCGGCCTGGTGCGAATCTGCGCGGAGGCGAGATTTGGGCTGAAGAGCTCAATCGGAGCCGGGGTCTGCTGCGGCGCTTCGATCGGTTCCGCGCGAAACGCTCCTGCCTGCACCGACACAAAGCACGGCCCGTTGCCGCTGTGCCGGTAGGTCCCTTGCAGCTTGCCCTGCATCAGTTGCCTCTGGAACACGGGGCCGTCGTCGATGCCGGTGACGTCGCCAATAAGCACCTGGCCCATCCGGCAGGCCAGCGCCGGCGCATAGTCGCGCACCTGGTAGGTGTGCGGAAGAACCACCCACTTCGCGGCGTTCTGGTTTTGAAGCAACTGGTGGAGAGCGAGAGAGAACCCATCCGCCGTGTAGGACGCGAGCAATGGGTGTTCCACGCGAATGACTTTCGCAACCGGCTTGGCCGCGGCCTCTTGAGCCAGCGCCTCGGTTTGCGCGCCGACCACAACAGCAGTAATCTCCTGCACGGGGGCCAGCCGATGCGCAGCGGCGAGAGCCTCCCAGCTGGAACGCTTGATGTGCCCACCACTCTCTTCCAAAACCAGGAAAACACTCATAGCACGCGCGCCTCCGTCTTCAGTTTGTCCACCAGCGTCGCCGCAGCCTCTTTAGGCGATCCGCCCAGGATCTGCGTGGATTTTTGCTTGCGTGGCAGCGCGATTTGGTCCAAGACCAAAACGGGCGGAGCCCCCACACTCAGCTCCGCCGCATTCAACACGCGCAGCTCCTTGGTTTTGGCGCGCTTAATGCCCATGAGCGTGGCGTAGCGCAGCTTGGTCCCGCCCGATTGCATGGTGAGCACCGCGGGCAGCGGCATTTCAATCGACTGGAACCATCCCTCTTCCAGTTCGCGTTTTGCCTTGATGCCCGCATCGGTTTTTTCAACGTGAAGGATGAGCGTGGCGTGGGGCAGGCCGAGCAGCTCGGCCAGGATCACGCCGGTCTGGCCCAGCCCGAGATCCTCCGACTGCAAACCGGTCAGCACCAGGTCGGGGCTTTCGGGCTTTGTGGCGGCCGCGAGCAGCTTTGCCACGCTGAGTGCATCGAGATTGCGAAGACCGCCGCCGGCGCCTCCGGCCAGGTCGTCGCACACAATATGGATGGCGCGGTCAGCGCCTTTGGCGAGCGCCTCGCGAATGGTCGAACCTACGCGCTCCGGCCCCGCGCTCAGCACAATCACTTCGCCCCCAAGCTTCTCTTTGAGCTGCAGCGCTTCTTCGAGGGCGTAGGCGTCGGGCTCATTCATCGCCCACGCCAGATCACGTTCTTCGATCCATTTGGCGTTGGCAGCGATGCGAACCGGTGCATCGCGCTCAGGTACTTGTTTGATGGCAACAACGATCTTCATTCTCTAATTCTCCGGCAATCCCCTTGCCGCAATCTGCGCAATATCCAGCAACTCCGGCGCGGGCGCCCCAGGTCTCGATTCCGAGGCCTGGAAAGCGAGTGCATCCCGAAACATCGTATTGCAGAAGGGGCAGGCTGCGGCAACCACGCCGGCGCCGGTCGCCGCCAATTCGGCCGCGCGCACGTGGCTCACGCGCTCGCCTTTCTCTTCGCCGAGAAATGCCAGTCCGCCGCCCGCGCCGCAGCAGAAACTGCGCTCGCGCGAGCGCGGCGCCTCAACCAGCTCTCCGGCCAGCGCTGCAATTTTGCGCGGCTGGTCGTACACGCCGCGATAACGGCCCAGGTAGCAGGGGTCGTGGAAGACGATTTTTTCCTGGCTCTGCACAGGAGTCAGTTTAGAAGCGAAGCGCGCCAGAAACTCGCTGTGATGCTCCACCTCGGGAGGCGCGCCGAATTCCTTCCAGTCTTCCTGGATGGTGCGCACGCAATGCGGGCAGATGGAGATGATTTTCCTGGTCTTGAATTGGGCCAGTGCTTCAAGGTTCGCTTCCGCCAGTTGCTGAAAGAGCAAATCGTTGCCCAGCCGCCGCACCGGATCGCCGGTGCATTTTTCCTTGCGCAGGACGCCAAAGGTCACGCCCAGGTGTCGCATCACGCGAACCAGGGCCACCACAATCTCGCGCCCGCGCGGATCGTAGCCGCCCATGCAGCCCAGCCACAAGCAGTACTCCTGCGTGCCGTCAAAAATCGGCAGCGCGTTCTTCTCCACGAACTTGTCGCGTTCCGCCGCGCTCATGCCCAATGCGTTGCTGCCGCGCTCCAGCGCCAGAAAGAACTTCGCTCCATGATCGTCATCCCACGCGCCGGTATTCACTGCGCCGCGCCGCAGTCCCACGATCATGGGCACATGCTCAATGCCCACCGGGCATTGGAATTCGCAAGCGCCGCAGGTGGTGCATGCAAATACTGCCTCCTGCGATTCGTATTTGCCCAGCAGCAGCTGGTCAGATCCCGGGCCGAACTCATTCAGGTATCCGCGCAGCCCCAGCACGATTTCTTTCGGGTTCAGGATCTTGCCGGTATTGTTGGCGGGGCAGTGCTCAGTGCAGCGTCCGCACTCCACGCACGAATAGGCCTGCAGGCTGACAATCCGCGTCAGGTCCTTGCCGGCCACCAGGCCGAAATCCTCGTCGCCGCTCAGCGGCGGAATGCGCGAAAACCCTCCGCGTGACAGAAAGACCGTGAAGGGGCTTAGCACCAGGTGCAAATGCTTGGTGTGGGGAATCAGAGGCAGAAATGCGAGCAGCGTAAGTGTGTGCGCCCACCACAGTGCGCGCAGCGCGCTTGCATTGGCAACAAAAAACGCCGCCAGATACGTTGCCATCAGCAGAAAGATCAGCAGCGCAATCAGGCCCGATTCCCACGAAAGCTCGCCCAGCCATTTGGGACGCACCAGGAATCGCCGCACGAAGAGCCCCGCGATAGCGACCGCGCAGCCGACCGCAAACACGGCCGCGAAGTAAAAGTACAGCCGGCCTAAGCGTCCCGCGGGATCAACAAAGCCCAGGCCGAAAATCGTCGCGCAGTGGTTCAGCGTGACCAGCGCAAAGGCGCAAAACGCCCAGAAGACCAGGGCGTGCGCGATGCCGGCCAGGGGCCGCTCGCGGATTACCTTGGCCTGCAGCATCACCTCCCACACGAAATCCCACACGCGCCTGCCGACAGGCCGCAGGTGAAAATCGGGATCCTTCTTCGATTGCCAGATCCGGTTCAGGATGGGCCCGAAGCGCCGCCAGAAAAAGTAGACCGACAAAGCCGCAAGCGCGAGAAAGACGAGCCTTTCCCCAAGGGAAAACTGGTGCGGCTCGGCCAGAGTTGGAAGGAAGGCAATCATCGCCAAACTTAGTCACGATACACCATCAACTTGATGCGTCCGCTCGCCGAAGAGCAATCATCCCTCTCACGAGGCACCCAAAAGTGCCCGCATTCTGCAACTTTTTCTCGATTCTGCCCTTTTCGAGCGCCAGCCAAAATGAAGTAGTATCAAAACGAGTCCGGGCTGCTGAGCAAACCGCCACTGCCCCGGCCGCAATTTCCTGCTGGAGTAGCAATTTGTCTAAATATCTTGTCACGGGAGCTGCCGGGTTCATTGGCCGCTCCATCGCCGCGGCCCTGCTCAAGCGCGGCGAATCGGTACGCGGGGTTGACAGCTTTATCACCGGCAAGCGCGCCAACCTCGCCGGGCTCGAAGCGATGGATTTTCTTGAAGGCGATCTGGCCGATCCGGCGGTTTGCGCCAGAGCCTGCGCGGGCATCGAAGTCGTTTTCCACGAGGCAGCTCTGGCATCGGTCCCGCGCTCTGTGGCCGACCCCGTGGGCACCAACGTCAACTGCGTCGACGCCACGTTGAATGTGCTCGTGGCCGCCCGCGCCGCTGGAGTTCGCCGCGTTCTTTATGCGGGATCGTCTTCGGTGTATGGCGACAATCCCGAGCTGCCCAAGCGCGAGGAGATGCTTCCCCTGCCGATCACGCCCTACGCGGTGGCCAAGCTCGCCGGCGAGCACTATCTGCACGCGTTCACCCGCGTTTACGGGCTCGAAACGGTCACCCTCCGCTACTTCAACGTCTTTGGTCCCTACCAGGACCCCGCCTCCCATTACTCCGGCGTTCTGGCCATTTTTTGCCGCAAGCTGCTGGCCGGCGAGCAGCCAACCATCTACGGCGATGGCGAGCAAAGCCGTGACTTTACCTATATTGACAACGTCGTCGAGGCGAATTTGCTGGCGGCCGCGGCTCCGGCTGAGAAAGTCGCGGGCCGGTACATGAATTTGGCTACGGGCGCGGCCATTTCCCTCAACCAGGCATTCAATATTCTCTGCGGTCTTACCGGCTATCGCGGCAAGCCGGCTTACGCAGAACCGCGCGCCGGCGATATCCGGCACTCCCTGGCCGACATTCACCTGGCGCGCGAGCTGCTGGGCTACACGCCAAAGGTCGATTTCGCCGAAGGACTTCGGCATACGGTAGCGTGGTATCGGGAAAGCGGAGCGGGCGCGTAGGTGCCAAGGCCAATCTTGCGATGACCTTTCCTATGTGACGCCAAGCACTAACCATTCCTTAACTCATGCGCAACAATGCGGTGGAACTCTCCTCGAGAGAGAGTCGGCAGCTGTGTCGAAACTGGTCCCCGACTGCGCTTGCGGTCACTTGTCATTGGGGTTCTGGCATTGATCCTGGAAGTTGGGAACGAGGTGGTTTCCGGCGCGCGGCCGCGGACCGCAACTCACACGGCCTGGCCTGCATCTACGTCGCTGCGTGATTTGTGGCACATTTTGTGGCGTAGACGCCGCTTGATTGCCACAATCGAAGGCGGCTTGCTGCTGCTGTGTCTGCTCTACTGCCTCATCGCTCCCAACCAATATGAAGCCACGGCCCAGGTGGAGCTGCGCACGGCGCCGGAATCGGCGCTGAGCCTTGACGCGCAGGCGCCCTTCGCGCCGGCCTCCATTTTCACTGCGCCCATGGCGCTTGAAACCATGGCCAGTGTGCTGCGCAGCAATCAGCTCGCCTGGCGCGTGATCAGCGAGCTCAAGCTTTACCAGCAGCCCGGCTTCCGCGGATTGTTCGGCTGGCACTTTCCTGACTTCAATCCCCTCAAACCCGATCCCGGCGCGCAGGCCTGGCTTCTGAAGCACTTCGCATGGCGCCTGCACGTGGAAACCATACCGCGCACCTACCTGGTTGAAGTGCGCTTTCGCTGCCGCGACGCCGCATTATCGGCTGCGGTGGTCAATGCTCTCATTCGCTCCTATCAGGAGCAGGAGATGGAATCGGAGATTCAGGCCACGGCGCAGGGTTCCGGCTGGCTCAATGGCCAGCTGGCCGATCTGAAGACTCGCGTCGACCGCGACCAGCAGCGTCTGGGCGATTTCGAGGCGCAACACGGCATCGTGAGCACGCCGGAGGTGCAGCCCAACGGCGAGCCCGGCGAAACCCAGCACGCCGCGGCTCTGCTTGAGATCGACGAACTCGGCCGCCAGCTTGTGGGCGCGACCAGCGATCGCATTTTAGGCGAAGCCGAATATCGTGCCGCCTCGCAGGGCGACCCGGAACTGGTGATCGCCGCCGATCCGCGCCTGCAGGCCCCCAATGCCAACTTCGCCACCCAGGTGCTCGATCAGATTCACGCGCGCTGCAGCGACCTGGAGCAGGAACAGGCCCAGCTCAGCGCCGAACACGGCCCCAGTTTTCCCCGCGTCGTCGAAATCGGCCGCCAACTCCAGGATCTCGACCGGCAAAAACAGGCCGAAGACGCCAAACTTGTCGAGCGCTTTCGCAGCAACTGGCAAACGGCGCTGGACCGTGAGCAGCTGGTGCGCAAAGACCTCGATCAGGCCACCAGCGAGGGGATGAAGCTGAACCAGGCGGTCACGGAGTATGCCGTTATGCGTCAGGAAGCGAACGCCAGCCACGATCTTTATCTGCGCGTGCTCGAAAAATCAGAAGAAGCGGGCCTGGCCGCGGGTGTGCACGGTTCCGACATCTCGGTTGTCGACGCTCCTCGCCAGCCGGCCAAGCCGGTTGCGCCCGACCTGCCGCTCTACCTCGCCATCACCTTTTTTGCCGGATTATGGATCGCGGCGGGCGCCGCGTTGCTGCGCGAATCCTGGAGCCGGTCAGCGGCCAGTGCGACAGTAGCGTTGCTGGCACTGCTCGCTGCCGGCGGCGGCCTCCACGCGCAGCCGCCGCCTACGCCCGACACCTCGGGTCTGCCCTACGGCGCGGCCAGGATCCAGCCGAGCCAGGACAACCGAACCCTGCCCAATCCCAAGGAAGCTCCAACCATCTGGAACAATGCGGGGGCTGCGGGTGTTCCGCTGGCGGCGGCGCAACTTTCCGCGTCCATGCCCGCGCCCATCGGCGCCGGCGATTTCGTCGACATCAGCGAGTTCCACACGCCCGAATTTCACTCCTTCGTGCGCGTCTCGGCTGCGGGCACCGTCATGCTGCCCATGATCGGGGAAGTGAACCTTGCCGGCATGGACGAGCAAACCGCAGCGCGCGCCATTGAGGCCGCGCTGCTGGCCAAGGGAATGCTGCTGCACCCGCTGGTCTCGGTTCTCGTGACCACCGCCGCCGGCCAGGACGTGAGCGTGCTGGGCGAAGTGGCAAAGCCCGGCGTTTATCCCTACACCTACCACCATCGCCTGCTCGACCTGATCTCTGCCGCATCGGGTCTCTCGCCGGATGCGGGCCGCCTGGTGAATATCTTTCGCCAGGGCGATCCTAAAAAGCCGCATCCGGTAGTGCTTGACCCTAGCGGAACCGATACCGCCTCCGATCACAATCCCGAACTTCGCCCCGGCGATACCGTGCAGGTAAGCCGTGCCGGCCTGGTCTACGTGGTTGGCGACGTGATCCGTCCCGGTGGTTTTCCCGTGGACCCGGTGCAGGGGCTCACCATCGTGCAGGCGCTCTCGCTGGCCTGGGGGCCGTCGCAAAACGCGGCCGTGAAGGCTGTGCTCATTCGCGAGCAAAAAGGCGGCCGCACCATGATCGCACTCAACCTCAAGCGCATGCTGCGCGGGCAGGACCCCGATCAACCCGTGCAGGATCGCGACATCCTCTACGTTCCCGATTCCGTGGCCAGGAATCTTGCCAATCGCACCATGGAATCGGCTATTCAATCCACCATCGGAATCACCATTTACTCTGCCCTCGTTTATTCGCAGAGGTATTAGCGCTATGCGCCAGGTTGCCTGGGTTCTGCTGCTCTTTTTCGTTTTCGCCATCCCCTGGGAGTACTCCCTCGACCTGGGCGAGGGGCTGGGCAACGTGGCCCGCGCCGCCGGCCTGCTGGTGCTGCTGGCGGCCATCCCCGCCGTGCTTCAAGCCGGCCGCGTGCGCAACCCGGGAGTATTCTGCTGGCTTACGCTCGCCTTTTATCTCTGGTTTTGTCTCTCCTATTTCTGGACCATCGACCCACTGACGACGCTCGAAAAACTTCGTGCTTACTTTCAGGAAATGATGGTCGTCTGGCTGGTTTGGGAGTTTGCCTCGACTCCCGCCAACCTGCGCGCTCTTTTGCGCGCCACGGTGGCGGGTTCGTGGATTCTCGCCATACTCACCTTGGCCGCCTTCAGTTCGCCTGAGGCCATCGCCGCCGGCCAGATCCGCTTTGCGGCCTATGGACAGGACCCCAATGATGTGGCGCGCTTCCTCGATCTCGGTTTTCCTCTGGCCGCGCTCCTGGTGCACTGCGAGCGCCGCTGGCCGGCGCGTCTTATGGCTGCTGGATTTCTGCCGCTGGGCCTGGCTGCTGTTGTGCTCACGGCTTCGCGCAGCGGCTTTCTTGCCGCTCTGGTAGCTGCCGCGGGTTCCTTTCTGCTGCTTGCGCAGGGCCACGCCCGCCGCGTCGCCGCCGCAGGATTCGCGCTCCCTCCCTTTCTTGCGGCGCTCTGGTTCATCGTCCCTCGCGGTACCATCGAACGCCTCGCCACCATTCCCGAACAGCTGCACGGCGGCGACTTGAACCAGCGCATGAACATCTGGACGGCAGGCTGGCGCGCCTTCACGCATGCGCCGCTGCTCGGTACGGGAGCTGGCTCCTTCGTCTCCGCCGCGCATCTGGCGCCCATCAACTCCGCGCATAATACCGCGCTCTCCATCGTGGTCTGCGGCGGACTCTGCGCCTTGATGATGGCGTCGCTTCTGGTTGCCCTGGCGGTGCGCGCCGCGCTTCAAACGCGCGGTTCCTTACGCCTGGCGCTGGTGACATGCCTGCTGGTCTGGGCTCTCACTTCATTCATTGCCACCGTCGAGGAGAACCGCACCACCTGGCTGTTCTTTGGCATCGTCGTTCTTGCCGGGCGCCTGGCGGCGGAGAATCCCAGCGGCCTCGGCGCCTGCTTCTCGGCCCAGCCGCGGCCGCCGCGCACCATCCGCGGCAGTTTTCACCCTTGTGAGGTGTAACATGTGATGTTACATAACGAAAAGTGAGCAGCCTGTCATCCTTCGCCGCGCTCGCTCAAGCGAGCTTGCTCAGGATGGCCGGGCAAGGCTTGGGATTTGAGATGAGGTCGTACCGAGCGAAAGGTCAGAGCGAGGAGGTGAAAGGCATGGCGATGATGCACAACCCGGCCAGCCCCGGCGAACTGCTGCGAGAGTTTATGGGCGGGACGAATGCCACCGAGCTTGCCCGGCGGATTGGCGTGGCGCGCGCGACTGTCTCGCGCATCCTCAACGGCCGCACCGCGGTCACAGTCGATTTAAGTATTCGCCTCGGCCAAGCGCTCGGCCTCTCTCCGGATTTTTTCTCGAAGGCGCAGCTTCAATACGATATGTGGATCGAACTGAAGAAGAAGCGGCCAAAGATCAAGCGCCTGGCCGCGTGATCTCTCTTGCACTGGACCGAGCGGGCAGATCTTCCAGCAGCAAACGGGCCGCGCTTGCCTGAATGACTTTCATTTGTTGGGCCAATGAACGTTGCACGTCCTATTTCGCTCGCCTCTGCGCCGCGCTCCGGCGGCATCAGCATCAACCGCAGCATCTTTCGTGCGGCCGTGTCGGTCGCGGCTGCCGGCATTCTCGTCAAGCTGGTCGCTGCCGGCAAAGAAATCGCCGTGGCCTCGGTGTATGGGCGCTCCGATGCCATGGACGCCTTTCTGGCCGCGGCGCTCATCCCCAGCCTGCTCGTCAACCTGATCTCCGAAGCCATGAATCAGGCGCTGGTGCCCACCCTGGTAAGGGTGAGGGAACAGCAGGGCCCCGATCGCGCCCAACGACTGCTCTCGAGCGCCATGCTCTGGATGTGCCTGCTTCTGGGCGCGGCTTCGCTTCTTATGGCGTTGTTCGCGCACGGTTTCTTTCCCCTCATCGCCTCAAACTTTGCTCCGGCCAAGCTCGCGCTGTCAGTGCGGCTGTTTTACGGTTTGCTGCCCATCGTTCTCATCACCGGCATCGCCACCAACTGCACCGCGGTATTGAACACACTCGACCGCTTCGCGCTTCCGGCGCTTGCGCCGGTCGTTATCTCCGTTTCCATCGTCCTGGGCGCTTTGCTTCTCGGAGGCCGTTTCGGCATCTGGGCCATGGTCTACGCGACGCTGGCCGGTTCGCTCGTGCACGCGGGCCTGGTTGCGTGGATGATGCAAGCGCGCGGCTATCAATTCCGCCTGCGCTGGTACGGGATGGACGAAGCTGCGCGCGAGGTGGCCGGCCAATACGGACCGGTGCTGCTCAGCGGCGTGGTTTCCTCGGGCGGCCTGCTTGTCGATCAGGCGATGGCCGCCATGCTGCCCTCGGGCAGCGTCTCTGCGCTGGTCTACGCCAATCGTTTTGTCAGCGTGGTGATCACGCTGTTGGCGGGCACGGTTTCCACGGCCGTGGTGCCCTACTTTTCGCGCATGGTCGCGTTCCGCGACTGGGCTGGATGCCGCCACAGCCTGCGCACCTGGCTGGGCCTCACCGCGGTTGTCTCAGTGCCCTGTGCGGTTCTGCTCATCGCCGTGGCGCGGCCGCTGGTTCGGGTTGCGTTCCAGCACGGCCGGTTCGGCGCGGGCGACACCGCCGTGGTGGCTTCGGTGCTCGCCATGTACGCGATCCAGATTCCGTTTTACGTCGTCAGCCGCGTCGATTACCGCTTCCTGGTGGCCATGCGCCGCACTGACCTGGCTCTTTACTGCGGCGCCATGAACCTCGGCCTCGACGTGGTTCTGAACCTGGTCCTGATGCATTGGTTCGGTGTGGCCGGTATCGCGCTGGCCACTTCGCTCTGGTCCGTGACCTCGTTTTTCTTTCTGCGCTATTGGAGCCACAAGCTCCTCAAGCGCGCATCTGCCTTGGAGCCTCTGCCATGATTCCTGAACCGGCCCAGTATTTGCTTCGCTTTGACGATCTTTGCCCCACGGTTTCAGCCGCACGCTGGCAGCGCTGCCGGGAGCTCATCGAAGAGTTCCGGCTGAAGCCGATCCTGGCCATCATTCCCGACAATCAGGACCCTGACTTGCTGCATTCACCGCCCGACCCGAAATTCTGGGACCAGATGCGCGCTCTGGAATCCCGCGGAGCGGCCGTCGGCCTGCACGGCTACCATCACCTATGCCAAAGCCGAGCCCGCAGTCTGCTCGGGCTGCATCGCCATTCTGAGTTCGCCGGCATCTCAGCCGGAAAGCAGCGCCTGTGGATCCACGAAGGCCTGCGCATTTTGCGCAGCCAGGGGCTCACGCCCAGAATCTGGGTGGCGCCCCGTCATGGCTTCGACCGGCAGACCCTCGGCGCGCTCCGCGCGGAGGGAGTATTTCTGGTCTCGGATGGCTTTGCCCGCGTACCGTTTCTCCGCGGCGGCGTCACCTGGATTCCACAGCAGCTTTGGGCGCCCGCGGAAAAGCCGGAGGGCATTTGGACCATCTGTATCCACGCCAACACCGTGCATCGGTCGCAGATCGCGGCCTTACGCACTTTTTTGGCAGATCATTCGGCTCAGTGCACCTCCATCCAACAGGTTCTGTTGCGGTTTCAGCCCACCACCTTGACCCTTGCCGAGCGCGTTTATGCTTCGATTGCGCTCCGCCGTCGCAAACTTCCCCACGCCATCAGGCGAAGCCGCCGCTTGGCGCGATCCTGATCGAGCAACTTCCTGTACAGCCATTCCCAGCGGTCCAGTGCTGCCTCCTGGCTGAACTGCTCGATCACGCGTTTCCGTGCTCGCTCGCCCACCGCCTTGCGCTCGGCGAGCGGAGTGTCCATGAGCCGCTTCATCGCCGCCGCCAGGTGCTCGGGATCGCTCGCGGGCGTCAGCCAACCCGTCTGCCCATCCACGATCGCCTCGCGTGAGCCTGGAACGTCGGTAGCCACGGCCGGAATTTCGCACGCTGCGGCCTCCAGCAGAACGCTGGGCAGCCCCTCCCAGAGTGAGGAAAGAACAAATCCGTCGGCGCCCTGCATCCAACGCTTCACATCCGGCTCGAATCCCGCAAAGTGAACGCGTCGCTTGAGGCCCAGCCGCTCTGCCATTTGCTCCAGCTCCGCCTTGAGCGGTCCCACGCCCAGAACCAGCAGTCGCGTTGCCCCGGGAGCGCGCGCCAGCGCATGGAGGAGCGTGGGATAATCCTTCACCGGCACCAGGCGGCCCGCTGCCAGCCACAAAAACTCGTTTCCGATGCCAAGTGCCTGCCGCGCGGCCGCTCGTGCCTGCGCGTCGGGGCGCCAGCGATCCACCTCAACGCCTGGGCCAATGACAGACAGGTGGCGCTCGCTCACCATCCCCGCAGCGACATGGGACGCGGCAGCACCCTCGCTTACCGCAGTCACGTGGTCCGGCAGCCAGCGGCTGCATCGATAAAAGAGGCGCCGCCACGGACCTCCTGTGTAGCTGTTATGGACGGTATCAATCACCACCGGAACCGATGCGGCCAGCCGCGACCCACGCGCCAGCCAGGCCGCATGCGGCATATGTGCGTGCACCAGTTCGGGCCGCTCGCGCCGCAGCCAGCGATGGAAGTGAATCCATCCTCGCGGATCGGCCAGCCCCTTGCGCATGCGCAGGGTCAGAAAATCTACACCGGCATCGCGCAGCTGCGTGGCTGCGCTGCCGCCTGAGCCGGAAAGGGCCAGCATCGTCACCCGCCAGCCGCGCCGGTGCAGGCCCATGGCCAGCCCCATGGCCATCCGCTCGGCGCCGGCGATGCGATCCAGACCCGGAATCGCTACCACAATATGGCTCATGACCGCCTCCCGACGAACTCGGCGATCAGATCCTCATACGCTTGAATCGCGTCCTCGAATGCAAACTGATCGGCGCTCCACGAGGTCGGGCGGATGGCGCTGGCGGGCCTCTGCCTGCGAATCCTCGACCTGGCTGTGGCTCCCGCAGCGGCCAGCCCCGCGATGATCAGGGAGATTGCCAGAAGTGGCAGCGAGCCGGCGAAACGAATTCCCGCATACGCAAAATGAATCCCAAGGCGAACCAAAGGCCCTCCCAGTGATACAGGTGCCTCGCGCGGCCGAAAACGCCGCTGACCGCCGGCCGCAGCCGGCCTGGCGGGAATCGAACAGCCTCGTCCATGCGTTCACGACCCGTTCGGCAGGCGAAAAATTCCTGCTGCGGGCAGAGCCGCTTTACGAGACGCAGAAAAACGGTTATGCAGTGGGGGCTGCATTGGCGGGAAACCTTGCTTGACGGAGTGGACAATGCTCTAAGAATTAAGGCTGAAGAATTTCTCTCGCCGGCATGCCCCGATCCGCCTTCGTCTAAGCAGATCCCCCTCGCAACGCGCGATGGACCGCTGATTGGTCCGTCACTGGAGTGGAAAATGTATCCTAAGGAAAAACTTCTCTCAGAAAAATGTCAAGGCAGAAATCTCATATAGGAAAACTAGTTCGAAATTTTCCCAATCAGGGAAGCATTTGCACTGCCGCGCATGCATTCTGCGTTGAGCCATCAAGTGATCTGGCTCCATCAGAAAAAAACTCGTAGCCAATCCTCTCACCGTGACGGAGCGATTTGAGGGCTTGAAGAAGCGTGGCCGCAAGGGCCTCGGCGGTGATCTCGGGCGCCAGCCACGCGCCGCGGCGTCCGCGCAGCAACTCGGCAATGCCTCCCGACGCCGGAGTGGCGACGAGCGGCAAACCAGCTGCTGCCGCTTCCAGCATGGCGTTCGGCATCGCATCGTAGCGCGACGAGAGTACAAAGGCAGTGGCTTGGGTGTAAAAAGCGTAAGGCGGCTCGACATAGCCCGCGAACCGCACCGCCGCGCCCAGCTCCAATTGACTTGAAAGCTCTTTCAGAGCCGCTTCTTCGCGACCCGCGCCGACGATGGTCAAATCTGCGGCCGGAAAATACCGCCGTACGCAGGCCAGCGCTTCGAGTAGCAAGTCGAATCCCTTCTCGCGTGATAGCCGTCCAACGGCCAGCAGGTGCGGCCCATTGCCGCTCCAGAATGGGGTCAGAGCGCGCCCTGCCCGTATCCCTTCAAGGTCCACCGGATTGGCCAGAACCGCGATTCGCTCCGGCTCGACCCGCAACTCCTGCGCAAGATCCTCAGCCATGGCGCGCGTCTGGCAAATAATGGCATCGGCGCGGCGGTAAAGCAGCCGGAAGAGCAGGCGCGTGTATCGCGGGACGCCGCCGGATTTCAGAGCGCACGACACCATTCCGTTCTGCCGTACAAGCACCGAAGTTCCCGCCGGAAAATACGGCCGCAGCAGCAGAGCCAGAAAGCTGACCTCGATTGATCCCGAAAGAATGACTTCAGGGCGGATGCGCCAGACCAACTGCAGCAGCGGGATGGCTGCGGCCCGCGCCCGCCCTGCGCCCAGCGTATGAACCAGGATGCGCGGCGGCAGCGCGACTCCTGCCGCATGGCGCGCCGCCACCACGCCTATGTGCACTTCGTATCTCTCCTGCGAAATTCCCCGCGCCAGCAGAGCCATCACGTGCTCGGCGCCGCCATTGCCAAGATGCGAAACCAACAGCAGGATTCTTGCGCGCGGTGTCATGGTTTTCCTGAGAGAGAACAATTGTGAGCCAAGCCTCGACCATGAATGTGTGTTGGCAATCACTGACGCGATGGGCGCCTAAGTTTCTCAATGGCTGCAACGCAACATCAGGGTTGATTGACGGCTGAATGGTTGATGCCGGAGCGGTTCTTGCCCCTTTGGGGTCCCGCGGTAAACGTGGGGGAAGGAAGAGCCGCATTCAACAGTCCAGTCGCGCGCAGAATAACCCTGAATTTGCCGTAGAGTCTCCTGCTCTCAGCCTTGGTTCCCGGAATCTGCACTCACATTTGTATTCGAAACCACGTTGACGCGCGGAACCAGAGTTTTGTACCGGCTCTGCTTTTGCCGTTATCGCGATTCCTGAGTTGCTGTGTCCGGAAGCCGGCGACTTCAAGTCGGCGCGGCCTCCGGGGTCCCTGCGAACCGATCTTTGTTCGTGGGGCGGCGCCAACAGGGAGCCGTCGGCCTTGCTGGGGCTCAAAAGGATGCAGCTGGGCAGGAATCGCCGTAGGAGCGCAGGTGTCTTATGGCAGATTCCGGGGCCCTCACTCTCTCCCTCTCTTCGCAATCCAGCCAGCCGGCCACCATCGTCGTTGGCGTCACGCACCCGCAGACTTGCCTTGTCTTAGGCGCGCGCCTGCGTGCTCTGCGCGAGGCTGGCTTTCGAGTCATTTTGTTGTCGAGCCCCGGCGAGCTGCTCGACCGCACTGCCACCGGCGCCGGGGTGGAGCGCATCGCCGTCCCCATGTGGCGCGGCATCACCCCGCTCGCCGACCTTCGCGGCTTGCTCCGGCTGTGGCGAGTGCTCATCTCCATCCGGCCCGACGTAGTTGAGTTCAGCACGCCCAAGGTTGGGCTGCTGGGTTCGCTCGCCGCCTGGTTGTGCGGCGTGCCGCATCGCGTCTATATGTTGCGCGGACTCAAGCTCGAAACTTCCGGCGGGCTCAAGCGCATACTTCTGCTGGCCTCAGAGCGCCTGGCCGCCGCTTGCTCGCACGTGGTGTTGTGCAACAGTGAAAGTCTGCGCACCGAGGCCCAGGCGCTGGGTATCGCTCCCGCCGCCAAACTTCGCGTCTTGGGCGAGGGAAGCAGCAACGGGGTCGACATCGAGCACTTTTCGCTCGGGCCCAGCCGGGTGCGCGAGTATCTCGGCATTCCCCGTGACGTGCCGGTGGTCGGCTTTGTCGGCCGTCTCACCCGCGATAAGGGATTGCCCGAACTCTTTCGGGCCTTCGTGCGCATTCTGCGCGTCGAACCCTCCGCCCGGCTGCTGCTGGTGGGCTGGTTCGACGCCTCTGAAGACGCGCTGGGCCGCGCCCTGCGCCGGCGCATTCTCAATCACAACCAGGTGTACTGCACCGGAATGGTCAGCGACACCGCGCCCTATTACCGGGCCATGGATGTTCTGGTTCTGCCCACCTTGCGCGAGGGGTTTCCCAATGCAGTGCTTGAAGCGGCGGCAACAGGCATTCCCGTCATCACCACCGAATGCACCGGCGCGCGCGATTCCGTTGTCCCTGAAGTGACCGGCCTGCTCATTCCGCCGGGGTACCCCGATGCTATCTGCGAAGCGGTGGTGAAACTCATCCGCGACGACAAGCTGCGCCGCCGCATGGGCCGTGCCGCCCGCGCCTGGGTCGAGGAACACTACGTGGAATCGCGCGTCCTCGGGCTCACGGTCGCTTACTACCAGAGCCTGCTCGAGCCGGAAGCCGCCGACGGCCTGTTGAGCACCTAGTCTCGCTCTTCGGCTTTAATCCCGGTCGAACCGGTAGGCGCAGGACCGGCGATGGTGCACGCTACGAGGCTCTCCGGTTCATGGTGCAGTTGCCTTCCGTGGGCCCCTGCTTACCGCACGAAAGCGCCATGGTCTCGAAGACC
>JASHQH010000064.1 GCA_030037635.1 Acidobacteriaceae bacterium | reverse complement strand
GCGGGAAATTCGGCGCAAAGGGTATCCCGTAGGGTAGAGTAACACCAGCAGGGCTTAGGGCCAAGCCGTGTCTGGGGTGCGCCCGGGCGTTGAGCCGCCCTGCCCAGCCCGCAGAAGATTGCTGATGTTCAGGAGAACGCCTTCAATCCGCCAGGAAAGCGATCTCCCGTACGACGGGGAGGCGGCCCTCAGCCCTGTGACCGGCTTGGGCGGATCGCCTCCGTTGCCCCGCACGGCCGGACGGACGGGCAGCATTTCCGCCTTTTCCCGGCAGGGCGAGCCAAAGCCGGATTCCGAGTACCCCAAACGGGGCAATTCCGGGGGGCAAATCAGCCCGGAAAGTGCTCATAGGCCGCAACCTTCCGCTCCGGATCGGGTTCCAGAAGATATGGCAACTTTGGTCCTTAACGGTCCGGCCCTGCGAGCCGGTTCGCCGGGCCAGCCCGGGTTGTCTCCGGGTGCGGCCACGGGCCAACGGGCGGATTTGGATCCGGCGAGCGATGCGGCATGCATGCTGCGCGTGGCCGAGGGCGACGAAGCCAGTTTCACTTACCTGGCAGAAAAGTACCACCGGCCCATGATCCACTTCCTGTACCGGATGGTGGGGAACCAGGCAGTTGCCGAAGAGTTGGCGCAGGAAGTGTTTCTGCGTGTTTATCGTGCCAGGGCCACCTATCGGGCCGAAGCCAGATTCACCACCTGGCTTTACCGGATAGCCACCAACCTGGCGGTGAACCACGCGCGCGACACGCGGCACGAACGCGCGGCGCAAACGGTGTATCTCGACCAGCCCGACGAGGAAAGTGGAACCACTCCCGACCTGGCCGACGATGAGCTTTCGGTGGAAGAGCGGATGCTGCGCGAGGAGCGCATGGCCGCCATTCGCCGTCATGTGATGGCGCTGCCTGAACGCCAGCGCATGGCAGTACTGATGCATAAGTATCAGGGGATGGATTACCGGCAGATCGGAGAGGTACTGAAGCTGAGCGAGTCGGCAACCAAATCGCTCCTTTTCCGCGCCTACCAGACGCTGCGGGAAAAATTGAAGGACTTTGTCTGAGGGCAAGAGCAAGAGTAAAAAAAGCCGGACGCGATGCGAACGAGAATTGACCGGCGGAAACACGGGGTAGCAAGCCATGAAAAAGACGGAAACAAAGTGCACGGGGATGGATACGAAGCTGGCCGGTATGCTGCTCGATCCCAGCCCTGCTCCTGCCAAGGTTCAAGCGCACGTTGCGGAGTGCGGCCAGTGCCAGGGCGAGCTGGATGAGCTGAAAGCCACCATCGAGCTGCTTGGCGCGTGGCAGGCTCCCGAGCCCAACCCCTACTTTCTTACCCGGCTTGGCGCGCGGATGCGCGAGGAACGCGAGGCTGCGCCGGCCGGCTGGTTTGCGCGCCGCGTGGCTCGCCTCCGCGCGTCGATTGCCTATGGCTCGGGACTGCATGTGCGCCCGCTGGCGGCCATGGCGCTTACCGTGATGCTGCTGCTTGGCGGCGGAACCTATTTGGGTATCACCGACTGGATGCAGGTGGTGCAGCCCACTCCTCAAGCGGCCGTGGTGCACGATCTGCAGACGCTCGACAATAACGCGCAGGTGCTGGATCAGATGGAGACTCTTAGCAACAACAACGAAAGCGGAGATTGAGTTTCTTGAGGAGTTGCCACACTGCCGGGAGAAAGATTCGTGAACTGGATTTCCAACGCGGAAAGATTGCGTAGGGCGGCGCTCGCCGCTGCAGTCCTGGTTCTCTCCCTGTCTGCTTCTGGAGCATTCGGTCAGCGCAACGGTGGTCAGCGTCTGGCCTCGCGTCCGGCCATGAACGCGCGCCAGGCCGCCCGGCAGCAGAACCAACAGCAAAAGCAATATCAAAAGCAGCAGCGCCAAAATCAGCAGCAGCCCTATCAGAATCAGCAGAGGCAGTACCAGAACCAGCAGCGCCCTTACCCAAGCCAGGGACAATACCAGAACCAGCGGCCCTATCAGCAGAACCCGCCGTACAGCGGCCGGCCGTACGGCGCCGCACGGCCTGGAAATGCATATCCTGGCGCGGCCCCTCCGGGGCACCTGGGCGACTGGCTCAACCAGCACCGTAATCTGAACGCGCAGGACCAGGAACGGCTCCTGCGCAACGATCCCAGTTTCAACCGCCTGCCCCCGGCGACGCAGCAGCGGCTGATGAATCAATTGCACCGATTGGACCAGATGCCTGAGGCGCAACGGCAACAACGCCTGGCGCGGAATGAGATGTTGGAGCGCATGTCGCCGCAGGAACAGGCCCAGGTGCGCCAGGCCGGCCGCCGCTACATGGCGTTGCCGCCTGACCGGCAGGCGCTGGTCAAAAACGCATTTCAGGATCTCCGTTCGGTGCCACTCGATCAGCGCTCCACGGTGCTCAACTCCGCGCGCTACCAGAATGTGTTTTCGCCGGACGAGCGCGACATTCTCGGTAATCTGTTGCGCGCCGAGCCCTACGAGCCCCCGCGCTAGCGGGATCGAACGCGGCTTCAGCTCGGCTCGGTCTTGCTGCGGAAATACTCAAGCGACTTCTTCAGTCCCTCTTTGAGCGGGACTTTCGGCTCCCACCCCAGCAGCGCGCGGGCTTTGGTAATGTCGGGCTGGCGGCGGGTGGGATCGTCTTCCGGCAAGTCCACGAAGTGCAATTCGCTCTTCGAGCCGGTCACTTCCATTACTGCCTGCGCGCACTCCAGGATGGTGAACTCCTGGGGATTGCCGATGTTCACGGGATAGTGTTCGTCGCTGCGCGAAAGCCGCATGATGCCTTCGATCAGGTCGTCGACGTAGCAGAAGCTGCGGGTCTGGCGGCCGTCGCCGTAAATGGTCAGCGGCTGGCTGCGCAGCGCCTGCATCATGAAGTTCGAAATCACGCGGCCATCGCCGGGATGCAGGCGCGGGCCGTAGGTGTTGAAGATGCGCACCATGCGCGTGTTGACTCCGCGCGAGCGTTGGTAGGCCATCACCAGGGCCTCGGCGAAGCGCTTGGCCTCGTCGTAGACGCTGCGCGGACCCACCGGGTTTACGTTGCCCCAGTAAGTCTCCTTTTGCGGATGCTCCAGCGGATCGCCATAGCACTCCGATGTGGATGCGTGCAGGAAGCCTGCGTGGTAGCGAGCCGCGATCTCCAGCGTATTCTCGACGCCCACCGAACCCACGCGCAGCGTCTCGATTCCCATGCGCAGGTATTCCGGCGGGCTGGCCGGCGAGGCCAGGTTGAAAATGTAGCCCACACGTCCCGGATCGAAGCTGGTACAGATATCCCGCTCCTCAAAGCGGAAGCGCGGATGTCCCGCAAGATGGGCAAGGTTGTCCCGGTCGCCCGTCGACAGGTTATCCACGCCGAGAACGGTGTGGCCCTCGCCAAGGAGGCGGTCGGTGAGGTGCGAGCCCAGAAATCCGGCGGCGCCGGTCACGAGTACGTCCATGGATAAAGTTCAATTCTCCAGAAGTGGTCAGCGGTCAGCTCTTCACACGCCTGCAGCCTGTTCCCTGCCTCTAGGTCCCTGTCTTGCGCGGCTTGCCTTCCTGCGCCTGGTAGGTGGCCGGTCTTCCCATGCTCACATAGGTGAATCCGTGATTCTGCATTTCCTCCGGCTTGTACAGATTCCTTCCATCAATCACGATGGGGAAACGCATGGCGCGGTTAAGGCGCGCCAGATCCATCGCGGCAAACTCTCTCCAATCGGCCAGAATCAGCAATGCGTCGGCGTTCTGCGCCGCCTCATACAGATCGCGCGCGTACTTCATATTCTGTGCAGGCGGCAGGACCTCCCTGGCCCGCTCCATGGCCGCCGGATCATAAGCAGTCACGATGGATCCTGCATCCAGCAGCTTCCTGATCATGGCAATGGCCGGCGACTCGCGCACGTCGTCGGTGTCACGCTTAAACGCCAGTCCCAGCGCCGTCAGCCGCTTGCCGCGCAGCGTCCACAGCGCGGCGCGCACCTTGTTGAAGAAAACTTCCTTTTGCGTCTCGTTGATCTTGCACACTTCTTCGAGCAACTGAAAATTTACGCCGCGCTCCTGCGCCACCCATTTGAAAGCCGCCACATCCTTGGGGAAGCACGATCCTCCATACCCCAGGCCCGCGTGCAGAAACCTAGGGCCGATGCGGCTGTCGAGGCCCATACCCGCAGCGATGTCTTCGATGTCCGCATCCACGGCCTCGGCCAGATTGGCCACGGCATTGATGAACGAAATCTTCATCGCCAGGAAGGCATTCGACGCATGCTTGATGAGTTCCGCGCTCTGCGCCGAAGTGACCACCAACCGGGCAGGATGCGAGGCGCTGCACGCCCCCGGCAAAGCGTCCCGGCGCGCGTAATAGCTGCCGCCAGTGAGGGGCTCGTAAATGCGGCGCAGTAGATTGGCTGACCGCTCGTTGCCCGCGCCGATAACAATGCGATCAGGGTGCAGAAAATCCGTCACCGCCGTCCCTTCGCGCAGGAACTCCGGATTTGAAACCACGTCGAAGACGTCCGCGTCCACGCCATGCCGGTGCAGCACGCGGCGGATCCAGTCGTTGGTGTACACCGGAACCGTGCTCTTTTCTACGATCACCTTGTAGCTGGAAATGGCGCGCGCAATTTCGGCCACCACGGCCTCAACATACGACAAGTCGGCCGCCCCGCTGTCGCCTTGCGGCGTGCCCACGGCGATAAACACCGCTTCGCTCTTCTCCACGGCCTCGCCCAGATTGCTCGTGAACGTGACGGCCTTGCCGCGATGCCTGGCCAACAGCTCAGGCAGGTGCGCTTCAAAAATTGGCACGCCCCCTTCGCGCAGCTGCTTCACCCTGGCTTCGTCGTTGTCGACGCAAACCACGGTGTGGCCCATATCGGCAAAACACGCCGCCGCTACGAGTCCCACGTACCCTGACCCGATCACACAGATAGACACTGAATTGGACATGCGCTGGTGCCGGCTCCCTTGCGATTTTTCGCTGAATCATCCCTGGTTCCGGCCGGCTTTTAGGGTGTTTCTCGGCGCAACCGGTGGAGCGGGGAACTGTCCAGCCAATCGACGGAATATCAATATTCTATATTGCCTTCGCAGTCGTCGCGCGCCAGCACGCTCCCGTCTTTTCGCTCCGTCCTTCCGCTCGCGCTACAATCGATAGAGGCCACTGGCAAATTTCATTGCGCGCCGCGCCATCGTATCTTTCAAGGAGCCGCACCATTTATGGCGATTCCCGCCACGCAACTACGTCCGGGCATGATCATCAAGCACAACGACCAGCTTCACCTGGTCTTCAAGGTCGAGCACCGCACGCCCGGTAATCTTCGCGCCTTCATTCAGGCTAAGCTGCGCAACCTGAAATCCGGCGCCATGTTCGAGCACCGCTTTCGCTCCGCCGACGCTATTGAAAAAGTCGTCGTCGATGAGGTGCCCATGGAGTTTCTCTACGCCGATGGCGACGATTACTACTTCATGAACCCCCAGGACTATGAGCAAACGGTGCTGAAAGCCGATACCCTGGGCGATGCCGTGGAATATCTCACGGCCAACCTCCAGATCCGGGTGAGCTACCACGACGGCCACGCCGTGGGCATCGAATTGCCGAGCTTCGTGGAGCTCACCGTGGTTGAGACCGAGCCGGGCCTCAAGTCCGCCACCGCATCTTCCGTCACCAAACCGGCGAAAACCGAGACCGGCCTCGTCGTTCAGGTGCCGCCCTTCATCAACGAGGGGGAAAAGATCCGCGTCGACACCAGCGAAGGCGCCTACCTGAGCCGCGCGTAATCCGGGCACGAGCTCGGCCGCAGACGCGCAAAAGAGGGTTCGATGAAAGCCTTGCTTTACGCGCTTCTTTCGGTTTTCAGCGGCAGCGTTGCCGTGGCGGCAGAAGCGCTCGCCGCCAAGCCCGCTCAGGCTTCTACCGCGCCCGACGAGATTACCGCCGTCAAGGGGAGCAATGCGTTCGCCTTCGATCTCTACCAGCAGTTGAGCTCGCAGCCGGGAAATCTCTTCTTCTCGTCCGAAAGCATCTCCATGACGTTTGCCGTGGCCTACGCCGGTGCGCAGGGCGAAACAGCCAAGGAGATGGCCGGAGTGTTTCACTTCACGCTGCCGCCCAGGCAACTGCACCCGGCGCTGAGCGCTTTGTATACCGGCCTCAACGCCCATCATAAAGACTACGAACTGGACCTCGCGGACGCGCTCTGGGCGCAAAAAGGCACGGACTTTCTTCCCGCGTATCTCAACCTCATTCAGTCGAACTACGGTACCGTTTTCCAGCCGGTCGATTTCAAAACCTCGCCCGATGCTGCGCGCACCACCATCAACCAGTGGGTCGAGAAACAAACCAATCAGAAGATCAAGGACCTGATCGGCCCCGGCGTGCTCAATACCACCACGCGCCTGGTGCTCACCAACGTCATCTACTTCAAGGGCACCTGGAGTGATCCATTCAACAAGGAGGCGACGGAACCAGACCAGTTCCACGTTTCGCCCACGCAGTTTGTCATGACGCCGCTCATGCATGGCCTCGGCAGCTATCGCTACTACGACGGCGGCACGTTCCAGGCGCTGGAGCTGCCTTATAGCGGGGGCGACATTTCTATGATCATTTTTCTACCCAAGGATGTGGGGGGCCTGGCCACGCTCGAGAAGTCGTTTACGGCCGCGGCCGCGGCGGGATGGATTCAGAAGCTTGCGCCGCAGGACAGGGTCGCCGTCACTCTGCCGCGCTTCACCACGACGCAACAGTTGGAGCTCTCCGGCGCGCTGAGCGCTATGGGCATGCCGCAGGCCTTCAGCGGCGCCGCCGACTTTTCGGGCATCGACGGCAAGCCCGACTTCGCTATCTCCGCCGCGATTCACAAGGCCTATATCGACGTGAATGAGCAGGGCACCGAGGCCGCGGCCGCCACATCCATCGTCATGACCGCGACGGCCATGCGCTACGAGCCCCCGCCCATCCAGTTCCAGGCCGACCACCCGTTCATCTTTCTCCTTCTCGAAAAGCGAATGGGGAGCATCCTGTTCCTGGGGCGCGTCGCCGATCCCACCAAGTGACGACCTGCGGGTGATTCAGAACTCCAGTCGCGACCGGACAGAGCGCAGACGGTCGCGCGCCACGGGCAATTGCGTGCCACGCTCGTCTTTGAGCTGGATGGTGACTTTGCCCGCGAATGAGACATTCGCCTGCCTGACCCAGTCGAGATTGAGCAGGATGGCGCGATGGATGCGGAGGAATTTTGCCGGGTCCAGCTTGCTTTCAAGATCGGCAATGGTCTGATCGACGCAATGCTCGCGGCCGTTGGCAACGGCATAGGTGAGCTTGTCGCGCGCGACGAAATGGGTGATGGTGCTGAGATCGAGAAACAAAATGCGGTCGCCGACACGGGAAGCAACGCGATTGGGATAGGCGGCCGTTTGCGCGAGAAGCGACGAGGCCAGCTCTTTCAACACCGCCGGCAGTTCAGGATTCTGCTGCCAGTCCGGCTTAGCCACCGGCCGCACGCGGCCCAGCTTGGCCAGCGCGCGCTCGAGTTGCTCCGCCTCGATGGGTTTGAGCAGGTAGTCGATGGAATTGACTTCAAAGGCGCGCAGCGCGTACTGGTCGTAGGCCGTGGTAAAGATGACAAACGGCTGGACGGAAAGCCGCGAGAGCAGCTCGAAGCCGTTCATTCCCGGCATCTGAATGTCGAGGAAGAGAACGTCGATCTCGTCTTTGGCGTTGAGGAGGTCAACGGCTTTTTGCGGATCGGTTGCGCTGCCCATAACGCGGAGCGCACTGTGCTTGCTCAGCAGCCGCGAAAGCCGCTCGATGGCGAGCGGTTCGTCATCCACGAGAAAAGCGCGCAGTGGAGCAGCTTCCATGTCGACTCACGACTCCGCAGGAAAGGAGATGCGCACCCGGCTCTTCTCCTGCTCGCGCACCACGTCGAGGCGGCCGCCGCCACCGAACAAGATCTCAAGACGCGCGACCAGATTGCCAAGCCCGTGCCCGGGCGCAACCGCGCCCAGCGAAAAGCCCGGACCATCGTCGGCAACCACAAGAAAGATGACGTTCCCTTCCCTTTGCGCGGAGACCTCAATGGACGCGCCCTCAGTGCGCTGCGCCGCCACATGCTTTACTGCATTCTCAGCCAATATCTGAAGCGATAGCGCAGGCACCCTTACGGAATAAAGCGATGCGGGTACATGAATCTGGTAACGCAGACGCTGGCCGAAGCGTGTGGCCTCAATTTCGAGATAATCGCGCACGACTTTCAGCTCCTGCTCCAGCGGCACCAGGCCATTGTGCTGCGCATTCAGCGAAAAGCGGAGCAGCGAAGCCAGCTTGCCCACCGTATCCTCGGCGCGCGCGGGATCCCGGGGAATGAGCGCGGCAATGCTGTTGAGGGTGTTGAAGAGAAAGTGGGGATGAATGCTGGACTCGAGCGAGGAAAGGCGCGCCTCGGCCAGAAGCTTGTAGGCGCGCTCCTGCTCCACCTCCTTTGTGCGCAGCGCAAGGTCCGCAGCCTGCAGACGATAGCGCAGATCCTGAAACAATGAGATTCCGAGACCAATAAGCAGGGTTATGACGACGCTGAAGGGCAATGAGGCGCGAAATTCCATCCAGAGCCGCCCGTGTGGAACGATCCGCGCCATCCAAAGGATCAAAACCGCCGCGAAACTTCCCGCCGTCGCCGTGCCGATAAGACAGATGGCCTGAATCAATAGGATGGCGCGCGGGAATCGTGGGGTAAAGCGGACTGAGACCCGCGTCACCAGCACGATCGACAGCAATGCGATACAGGCGGAGTATACGAACTCGGTGAGCAGGTTGACTCCGACCTGCGAAAGCCGGATGTGCCCGATGGAGAAGAAGATCAGGAAAATGGCAAGCGTGGCGACGGGGATGATCCACAGCGTCTCGAGGAGCATGTGAGTGGAGGCGCGCTCCGGCGGGCAGGGATCAAGAACACCATCGGGATTGCGACTTGCCGGACTCATAACTGAAAGCGAACCCCCGCCGACGTCGCCGTGGAATACGGTGCCGAGCCGTACTCCGACGTCTTGCTCCCGTGCGGAGTCTCGAGGTGAACATAGGCGGAAAAGTGATTGCCGATCCAGCGGCTGGCGTCGAAGACACCGGTGTAACTGTGGTCGTTGAGATTGGAAACAATCGCGCCCGAAACGCTCCACTCCTTCCAGCCCGGCCGCTCACGCAGCCGCGCCCTGCCGGCATCGAAGAAGGCATAGTGCTGGCGCCCGGCGAGCGGGGAGACCCCCGGATCGCGATAGGTTGCGATGTTGGGCGGCGTGTAAAGTTCACCGATGCACGTGACGCCCGCGAAGGTGTACTTGGCGCCCAGCAGCACCGCGGCCTGCTCGCGCCACATGCCTTCGCCGTGCACTTCCCATGCCTGGCCCACCACCCGCGTGAAAGTGAAGCCGCTAAAGGAATCTCCGCCGCGATCGTGACCGGCGATCAGCGCTGTATCGAATCCATGCACGAGAACGTTATACCGCACTGCGGTGGTGTCGTGCAGATTCGATCCAGCCGGGGCCAACGCCGCTGTGGACCACGCGGCCGAGATGGCCTGGGAACCGCGCACCCAGTCGGCCTTGACCATATCGCGGCCTTCGTTGATGTTCAACCGGTCGGTTGGGTTGGTGGGCATGCGCGGCGGATCAAGCGCGCCCGCGGCGGTAAACGCATATCCCGTGCCCCAGAGCAGCATCTTCCGTCCCGCCATGAAATCGAAGTCGCCGGCCGAGACACCGCCGTAGGTTTCGCGCACCCGCAACTGTGTCGCCGTATCGGAATAAGTGGCCGTCAGGCCGATAAGGCTGGAGGAAAAATTCCAGCGATCACGCTCGCGAATGCCAAAAGAGGGCTCAACCAGCACCTGATTCAGCACCCTGGGGAGCGGCGCCTGCAGGCCGCCATAAATTGTCGCGTCATTGATCACGTTTACCGCGTAGCGCGTATCGTAACGGCTCTCGGCGCCATTCTGGCCGTCCTGGGCAAACAGAGCGGTGCTTGCCAGGAAAAGAACCGTAATGAGAAGCCGGCGATGCATGGGTCATGACCTTGAAGCAACACCGCACGTCAGAACATGTCGGCGCGGCCCTGATAAAAGAGCTTGTCGGATAGAGCCCGCGGCGTGGCGCCCGAATATTCCAGGACGCTGTGCGAGTTATGGAGAATCTGGTCGTAGAGCGTGAGCCGCAGCAGGAGCATCTGGCCGCCCACCAGTCCATACTCATCAAACGTGGCAGACTTGATGTGTTTGCCTGAGGTCAGATAGAACTCAGCCTTCACCGGCCGCGCATCTTCAACGCGAATCCAGAAAAGGATGCGCTGGTAGGTGGCGCCCTTGCGCTTTGCAGTCAGTTCGAGAACGTTGCAATCGACGCTACCCACCTTCTCGGTGCGCAAGTAAGCCGGCGAATAGTCGGTGGCGTAGTTGGTGCGGGCCACGTCGCCGTTGGAGGCGTCGCCCGTCAGACGCTCCAGCGGCGTGATGCGCACCGGGCGGCTGGTGTCGGGCAGGTAAACCCACATGTCGTCGCCCAGCATCAGCAGGTGTTCGCCCTTTTCGCGAGGACTCATGAACTCCACGTAGGTTTTGTCGGTGCCTTTTTGCGAAACCTCGTAGAGATGTTGCTCGTCGGGTTTGCCTTCAGCAAAATCGGTGATCTTGACATGCACCACGAAAGACGGCCAGCCGTTGCGGAACCGGTCGGATTGCTTGAGAAGCGCCGCGGCGTCGGGTGTGGCAAGCGTAGCGGCGTGGCCGTGCATCACACAGGCCAACAAAAAGCAAGCCAGAACAAAAATCAGAAACCAGCGGAGAGCGCAGTTGACGTTAGACATGGGCCAATGCCTCCGTAATCTGAAGCCGCGATGCGCGGATGGATGGAAGAATGGACGCCAGCACCAGCGAGATGATGACCAGGATTGACGAGCCGATCATGATCCCGGGCACATGCAGAACGTAGAACGGAATGCTTACCGCCATTCCGGGCGGAGGCGGCAAGCGGAGATTGAGCGCGTTGAGGCCAGCGCCCGCGAGGTTGCCGGCCGCGACTCCGATGGCCGCGCCGAGCAGGCCGAGCAACGCCGCCTCAGTCATAAACAGGCCCACAATCCACGCGTGCGGGGTGCCCATGGCCAGCATGGTGCCGATTTCACGCGTGCGTTCGAACATCGACATCAGCAGCGTGTTGACACTTGACATGAGCACCATGAAAAACACGATGGCGCCCATGAACACGAAAATTCCATTAAACAGATTGCGAACCTGCTTGTAGTAGGTCGCCAGGTCGATCCACTTCCTCATCTCCATATGCTGCGGCAGACCGTTCAGGCGAGGCGCCAGCTCATCGTAGACGCGATCGGTGTTGGCCGTCGCATCCAGGCCAACCACGAGGTTGGTCACGCGGTTGCTCTGCAGCAAACGTTGTGCGGCAACCAGCGGGATGCGCAGATAACGCGCATCCATTTCGGCAACGCCGGTTTGCTCAATGCCCGCGATGGTAACGTCAATTCCGTTCAGCGCACCGTCCGCAGTGACCGCCAGAAGGGTCAGTCCGTCGCCGACCTTGACGTTCATCGACTTGGCCAAACCCGTGCCAATCAACGCTTCCACGTCCCCGCCGGAACCGGCGGTGAGATCGTGGCCGGAGACGAGGTTGGGAGTGAACCCGAGGCTGCGCTCGGCGTCAGGGTCGACAGCGCTGCCCATGTATACCGAAGACTTCTGGCCGTTGGAAACCATCCCGTAGAACTCGATGCGCGGCGCCACGCCGCGAACGTGTTCCGCGTTGGCAACGGCTGCGGCCACCTCACGCCAGTTATCGATGCCGGTGTCGAGTACACGCACTTCGTCGCGCTTGAAGTGCTCGGCGGTAAAGATCTGGATGTGCCCCAAGCCGTTGTGGATCGTGCTTTCGCACAGGCCCTGAGTCATACGCGCAAAATAGCCCCCGCCCAGCAGCAGCGCGGCTACGCCACCGCTTACCATTGCCAGCGTCATCAAGGTGCGGCGGCGGTTGCGAAAGACATTACGAAACGCAAGCAGCAGAAACTTGCTCATGGCGATCTCCTTCCATGGGAATTTCAAGGCGGGCGGATTCGGCGGGGTGCGCGTCGGAAACAACCCGCCCATCACACAACCGGACGATGCGCGGCGTGTGTTCCAGCAACCGCTGATCGTGCGTGGAGAAGATAAACGTGAGGCCGAGATTGCGGTTTAACTCGCGCATCAGGTCGATGAGTTGTGTTGCGTTCTGCGTGTCCAGGTTCGCCGTGGGCTCGTCGGCCAGCACCAGCGCCGGCCGGTGAACGATGGCCCGCGCCACAGCAACCCGCTGGCGTTCGCCGCCCGAGAGCAGATCGGGCCGGTGCGTGGCACGCGATGCAAGGCCCACGCTTTCGAGAGCCGCCCGCGCCCGCCTGCGCCGCTCGCCGCTGTCTACGCCCTGCACCAGCAAAGGAAACTCCACGTTTTCACTGGCCGTGAAGACGGGAATCAGGTTGAAGGTCTGGAAGACGAATCCGATCCTGGCGCGGCGAAGAGCGGTGGTCCGCGCGGGCGTGAGCCTCGTGGTGTCCTCGCCGTCCAGCACGATGCGCCCCGAGGTTGGCTTGTCGATGCAGCCGATAAGGTTCAGCAGCGTCGTCTTTCCGCTGCCGCTGGGTCCGGCGATGGCCAGGAACTCTCCGGCCGAAACGCTCAGGTTTACTGCGTCCAGCGCGCGGACGTCGCTGTGGTCGAGCGGGAATCTGCGGCTCACCGCTTCTGCTGTCACCAGGTCGTTCACGTCGTGCCTCCTAAACCGGAATTGTTTACGCCTCGCGAAAAACCATCCGAGCAACGCTGCGGAAACGCATTCGGACCAACGCCACTCCGGGGCTGCGCCGCCTCGGCCTGGACTGAGAGTCGTACAGGCAATCACCCGGCTGCAGCAGCCGCCACCTTCTGTCTGGCTGAGAACTTCTTCCGGTAAGCGCTCTTCCAAACGCGGATGCCGGGCACGCCGACGATCGCCGGCCACAGCCACACCCACCAGGCATTGCCGAAATGAGGACCGAGATTGACGACGGAGAAAGCGGTGACCGCAGCAATATAGCTGGCGATCATCCCCGACATGTGCTCAAACCACCAAAATTGCTTTTCGGGGGGCGGCCGGAGGAATATAAAGATCGACCGGCCTCCCAGCAACATCCCGATGCAGCCCAGGACGACGGGGACGCCGCGGGGTAATCCTGACAACATGTGCGGACGCACGGCGCCGAATGCAGCCAATGAAGCGCTGGAGACGAACGTGATGAGAGCGGCGGCCCAATCGGTCAGGCCGGCATGTCCACCTCTGGGCAAATCTTTCAGTGAGAGGACACGATAGCCCGCGAAGGCAGCATAGAAACTGAACACAGCCACCAGCGCCAGGAAGAGGATCGGCAGCAGGATCGACAGGAACAGCGCACTGGCGGCAACAACGGCCATCGCCCAGAAATAAACCTTCCCCCAGGCGCGGTGCGTTCTTCCGCCCTTGGCCGTCATGAGCGCAACGGGAGCACAAATGAAGGCGACCATCCCGCTGGCGATGTGGAGCGCGAGAGCCGCCTTCAGGTAAAGAGGCCAAGCTGGGTGCAGCGCGTTCCCGATGCTTAGAGCGAAGGTCGCAATCAAGGTTGTCACATGAACCTGCCAGCGCGACTTTTCAAACTTCAGCCCGATGGGTCACGCTCTGCAGACACAATACGGCCGGTGCCCCTTCGAAATTCGCCGTTATGGACAGAAGGGGAAAAAGGCGGATGGAAGGCTGGAATCCGGGGACGAACCGTAGCGATCGTGCAAGCTCTTGCTGCGATCGGCGGCCGCTTCAGAGGGCATACGCCACCACGTCAGATGCCTCACCCGGACCGACTAAGAGCCAAAAGCTGATAGCGAACGGCTGTCTTCACTTTCCGTTGGGCAGCTTCACCAGGCGCGCCTCAAGGAGCGCTTCGATTACCTTGAGCGCTTCGAGCGCCGATTCAAAGACCGGCTCATCGACCTGCACCACGGCCAGCGCCTTCACCGGCTTTTGGCCCATGCGCTCGCGGCCCAGCGCAAAGTTGGCGATGTTCACACCCTGCTGGCCCAGAATGGTGCCGATTCGCCCGATAACGCCGGGCACGTCGAGGTTGCGGCACACCACCAGCGTTCCTTCCAGCGGCGCTTCCACATCGATGCCGTCGAAGGCCAGCAGGCGCGGCTGCTCGCCGTGAATCACGGTGGCGCTGGCGCGGCTTTCGCCCTGCGCGGTGTGCAGAACCAGTGTCAGAACCGAAGCCGCGCCGCCGCGATGGCTCTCTTCCTTCTCCTCGTGGACGCGGATGCCGCGCTCCTGGGCAATCGCGGCAGCGTTGATGCGGTTCACATTCTCCGATCCCGCGAGCAGCCCGGCAATGGCGGCATTGCGCACCAACTCCGTCTTGGCTTCGGCAAGCGTGCCGCCGTAAACAATATGGATGGCCTCAATGCCGCCCTTGCCGGCCTGCGCCAGAAATGCGCCCAGCCGTCCGGCGAGCTCGATATAGGGCGCCAGCTTGACGTACTCCTCGTGGCTCAGCGAGGGCAGATTGACGGCGTTCTGCACCACGCCGAGTTTCAGGTACTCGCGCACTTGCTGCGCGATCTGCACGCCCACCGCTTCCTGCGCCTCGGCAGTTGACCCGGCGATGTGCGGCGACAGGATCACGTTGTCGAGGCTGAAATACGGCGAATCCTTAGGCGGCTCGACCGAGAAGACATCGAGCGCCGCTCCGCCCACATGACCGTTTTTGAGCGCGGCTGCCAGATCGGCGTCGCAAACCAATTCGCCGCGCGCGCAATTGATGATGCGCACGCCTTTCTTCATGGTCGCCAGCGTTTTAGCGTTGATGATCCCCTGCGTCTGCGGTGTGAGGCCCACGTGCAGCGTGAGATAGTCGGATTTGGCGAAGAGCTCCTCCAGAGGGACCAATAGAATTCCGTTTTCGCGGGCCAATGCAGCCGATACAAAGGGATCGGCGCCCATGATCTCCATGCCGAATCCCCGCGCCCGCCGCGCCACTTCCAGACCTATGCGGCCCAGGCCCAGAATGCCCAGGGTTTTTCCGCGCAGTTCGGTGCCCTGCAGGCTTTTCTTTTCCCATTTGCCGGCGTGCATGGTGGCATCGGCCGCGGGGACTTTGCGCGCCAGCGCAATCATCAGCCCGATGGTAAGCTCCGCCACGGCCACTGCGTTCGCGCCCGGCGTATTCATCACCACGATGCCGCGACGCGTGGCCGCCTCGGCGTCAATATTGTCCACGCCCACTCCGGCGCGCCCGATGACGCGCAAGCGGGGCGCCTGCGCCATGAGAGCGTCGTCAACCTGCACGGCGCTGCGCACCACCAGCGCATCGGTGTCGGCCAGCGCCGCCGGCAAACCCTCGGCCAACTGGTCGTGCGTCTTCACCTGCCACCCCGGCTCGGCCGCAAACACCGCGAGCGTCGCCGGAGAAACCTTCTCCGCCAGAACGATCTTCATGGCTGCTCCCTCGTCCGCTGCGGCGGACACGCTTAGGTAGTCGTCAAAGCGAATGCCTTCCTGCTCGCAAAGCAATTCGAACATGCGCACCACCGCCGCATGCGGCTTGCCCTCGCCGCGCTCGTACTTGGTGAGCGAGTTAGGATGCACGCCCAGCCGCTCGGCCATCTCGTATTGAAAGAGGTCCAGCTGCTTGCGCGCGATGAGCAGCTTTTCTCCGAATGTCAGTTCCGGCATGGTTCCTCTCGAGCGGAGTCAGCAGCGTTAGCGGAGCTAGCGGGGTTCGTTTCGCCGATCCGGCGGCCTTGCTCACTCCGCTAACACGCGCGAAGCGCGACTAGCTCCGCGAACTCCGCTCGGCGTACACTTCCTGGGCCGCGGCCACGCCCTGCCCGAACTTGACCGGCAATCCCAGCGTGTCTTTGGCGATGTGCTCCATGGCGCCTACGAAGGCCACGGTATCGAGATAATCGAAGAATCCCAGGTGCGCTACGCGAAAGAGCTTACCCTGCATCTCGCCCTGGCCGTTGGCGGCCACCAGCGCAAAGCGCGACTTGAGCGCCTTCACCACCACGCCCGAGTCCATGCCTTCGGGTACGGCCACCGCCGTAGCCGCGGCCGCCGGAGCCGTGGGCGCAAACAACGTGAATCCCAGCGCCACCAGGCCCGCGCGCGTGGCTGCCGCGTTCACCTCGGCGTTGTCGATCAACGCGTCGCGACCCTTTTCCAGGTCGCCGCCGGCCTGTCCCGCGATGTAGTCCAGCGCCGCACCCAGTCCAGCCACCAGCGCCACCGCCGGCGTGTACGCACTCTCGCCTTTCACTGCGTTCTTGCGCTCCTTGCGAAGGTCGAAGTAGTAGCGCGGATTCTTACTGGTCTCCATGGCCGCCCATGCGCGCTCGCTCACACTCAGGTAAGCCAGGCCGGGCGGGATCATCACCGCTTTTTGCGAACCGCCAATGAGCACGTCGATGCCCCACCCGTCGACGTCGAAACGCGTGGTCCCCAGTCCGGTGATGCCGTCCACGACGAGCAGCGTGTTGGGCGCGATTGCATGGAGCAGCTTCGCAATGGCTTCCACGTCATGCCGCACAGCCGTCGAAGTTTCGGTCGCCTGCAAGTAGACGGCTTTGTGCTCGGGCTTCAGCGCTGCCTTCACCTGCGCAAGGTCGAAGGTCTGGCCATAGGGCGCTGTCACAACGTCGGGCTCGCAGTTGAAGGCCTTGGCCAGCCCTGTCCAGCGCTCGCCGAATTTTCCAGCCGTGAGCACCAGCACCTTGTCGCCCGGCGAGGTGAGATTCGACACCGACGCCTCCATCGCCCCCGTTCCCGAACAGGCCAGCAGCAGGACATCGTTTTTGGTGCCGACGAAGACCTTGAGTTGCGCCAGCACTTTCTGGAACATGGCGCGGAATTCGGCCGTGCGGTGATGGATATCGGCCGCCGCCATGGCAAATTGGGCGGCGGGAAGCAGCGGCGTAGGACCCGGTGTATAAAGGCGTGTCTTGCGGATCATCGTCTCTCTCC
>JASHQH010000063.1 GCA_030037635.1 Acidobacteriaceae bacterium | reverse complement strand
GCGGTCTGGCAGGCCGACCACCAGAAATCGACAGCGGGCGTGAAGATCATACCCGGAACTCTCAAGAGCAGCAGCCAAAGCAGCATGCTGAGAAGCAACACACGGGCGGCGAGCGCAGCGGTACGCCGCCAGAGCAGGCCGATCCCGCACACCAGGGAGATAAGCGCGCATAGATACACCAGTACCACCTGTGCAGGAATGTGGTCTTGAGCCGGCTGCCAGACAGGGTCAAAGCTGCCTTGGATCATGGCCATGATTCCGAGGCCGATCATGGTCACTGCAAAAAGCACATGACCCACGCTGGCAATACGCATCGCATTCTCCTTCTGCGGCCCGGCACATCATTGGGTACAGGCATCATTCATATGCCAAACGGCTCGCGTCAGGCAAGAGCTGATTGATAAGGGCGGGCCAGATTTACTGACCACGATGGCTCGAATCTGCCGGCGCACGGTCGCTATGGAGACGGAAAGGCTTTGAAGCGCAGAAGATTTTCGACCTGGGGTCATTCTTCGCGCATCAACTTGGACGGATCGATGCGGAGAGCGTTTTGCGCCGGCAGCCATGTAGCCGTGATTCCCAGCAGAAGCATGGCCAGGACCGCACCCGCGAGTACGAAGGGATCGCGCGGCGACGCTTCGTAAACGATGTAAGCGAGCACGCGCGTGGCGGCCAGGCCGAGCACCAGCCCGGCGGCCGATCCGATGGCAAAGAGCCGGAATGCGCGGCCCAGCGCGGCGCGCAGCAACTCCGAACGGCCCGCGCCGAGCGCCATGCGGATGCCCATCTCCTTGAGCCGCTTGCCCACCGAATAGCTGGCCATACCGAAGATGCCGGTCACGGCCAGCAGCGCCCCCAGCAGGCCTAGAACACCGAGTGAGATGGCCGCCATGCGCGCCGGAAACAGCGATGCGTCCAATGACTTTTCCCACGTAAGCAGCGTGAACGGCAAAGCGCTATCCAGATTGCGCAGCGTCCGATAGATTTGCGGGGCAAGCTGCCGTGGATCGCGGTCGGTGCGGACCACGTTCCAGGTGGATGTCGAGGGCGCCTGCAACAGCGGCCGGAAATAGACCGCCCATTGATCTTCGGTGAGGGTGTTGTACTTGCCATCCTCGACCACGCCTACGATCTCGAGGCGAGTTTTGGCGTCGAGCCGGAAGTGCTGGCCGATGGCATTCTCGACCGAACCGAAAAGCTTGCGCGCAAATTCCCGGTTGACAACGGCCACAGGGAGTGCATTCTTGTCGTCGGCCCAGGTAAAAGTTCGTCCCGCGAGCAGAGCTGTGCCCGCCGCTTTGAAGAATCCGGGGCTCGCCGCGTACGCGTAGGTATCCGAGAGGGCGCGCGAGGGGCGGAAGTCGCTGGCGTCGCTCGAGTACACATAAATCTCATTAGTTCCGAATGTGAGCGGCAGGTTGTCGCTCATACCTGCGGCGGTGACGCCGGGCACGGAAGCGAAAGCATCCAGCATTCGCTTTTGCATGGCCGGCACGCGATCGGCGCTATAGCCGGCCATGTTCAGATCGGTGCTGATCACAATGGCGTTCTCAGGCCGGAATCCCAGCTTGCTGTGCAGCGAGCGCGTCAGCCCGCGCACAGCAACGAGAGAGCCGGTCAGCAAAACTGCGCAAACGGCGATCTGCACTACGAGTAATGCCTCGCGAATGGTAAACCAGCGGCGCGCCGGCGACGCGTGGGCGGCAGCTTTTACTATGTGCCAGGGCGCGGTTGCAAAGACTTGCCGCACCGGCGCTAATCCAAACAGCAAGCCGCTCAGCAGGGCGAGGCCGACCGCTACCGCATAGGTGCGCGCGTCGGGATTGACCGGCATGCGGATGGGAAACGTGGAGATGGGCTGCCATACGCTGACCGCGCGCAGCACGGCGACGCCGCCGGCGATGCCGGCCGCTCCACCGGCCAAAGAGATGAGCACGGCCTCGGTGAGAAGCTGGCGCAGAACGCGGCGCCGTGTCGACCCCAGCGCCACGCGCAGCGCGATTTCTCGTTCGCGATCGATGGCCCGTGCTGAGAAAAGCCCTCCCAGGTTGGCGCACGCGGCCAGCAGGATCAACGCGGCCAGCAGCATTAGGCCGGTCATGAAGGCGCGAATCGGCGGCCCAAGATAATTGCCGCCCAATCCCGGCTTGGTCAGTTTGAAGATCAAGCCATCGTCGTCGGCAGGGTAGGTCTTTTTCAGGGAATCGGCAATGGAGGTCAGGTCGCCTTGCGCCTGCGCCAGCGTCACGTTCGACTTCAGCCGCCCGATCAAAAACAGGTCGCGCAGGAAGCGTTCATCCAGTGTGTTCGATCCTTCCACCTCCGCTTGCTCCACCAGAGGCGTCCACACATCGGGCCAGAAGAACCGCTCGATGCCATGAAACTGCGGAGGAGCCACGCCAATGATGGTGAACGCGTGCTGGTTGATTTGAACCGCCCGACCGAGGATGTTCGCGTCGCCGTGGAACTGCGTCTTCCAGTACGGGTAGCTGAGCACCACGTAGGGGGCGCTGTCGGGGCCGTGCTCGTCAGAACGTTGAAAGAACCGGCCCAGGTACGGCTTGATACCCATGACGTCGAAGTAGTCGCCGGAAGCCTCGATGTCCCAGATCTGGGTGGGATTTCCGCCCAGGTCGATGCCGGCTTCGGTAATCCCGTAGGCCGCTATGCCATCGAAGCTGCGGTTGCGATCGCGGAGGTCACGAAAATCCGGATAGGAATTCAGGAGCTCGCTTTCTTCGATGGTATAAAGCCGCTGAGACTCGGGCAGATCGAGCGGGCGCAGCACCAGAGCGTTAAGCACGCTGAAGACGACAGCATTGGCGCAGATGGCCACGGCCAGCGTCAGCACCGCGGTCAAAGCAAAGCTGGGCGCGCGGCGCAACTGGCGTGCAGCATAACGGAGATCGGACCCGATGCCAGCCAGGGTTAGCGAAAGGTCAGCTGAGGCTACGCGTTCTTTGGCCACGGTTGGATTGCCGAAGCGCACCAGTGCATCACGGCGTGCCTCCTGCGGGGTCATGCCGGAGGCGACGTTGTCTTCAATGCGCAGAGCGATGTGAGCTTCGATCTCCGCGTCAATCTCGCGATCTACACGCGAGCGGAAGAAAAGATTCGCAATGCGGCGGGGAAGCGCCATGGCATCACCTCATGCAAACTTGAGCATTGCCCTCACGCCCTTGACAAGCTGCTCGAAACTCTCTTCGGCCTCCTGCAACTCTTTCCGGCCCGCTGCCGTGAGCCGGTAGTACTTCGCCTTACGGTTCGTCTCAGTGAGCGCCCATTCCGAGCTGATCCAGCGGCTCTGCTCCATGCGATGCAGCGCCGGATAGAGCGAGCCCTCTTCAACGCGCAACAGATCGTCAGAAGCGCGCTGGATGTGGAGCACAATGCCGTAGCCATGCAGCTTTCCACGCTGCGCAAGCGTTTTGAGAACCAGCAGATCGAGACTCCCCTGAAAGTCGTTTCTCGCCATTCGTCTACCCCCATACTTCTGGGTATCTTGAAGAGTAGGCCTAGAAGTAGAGGGATGTCAAGGGCGAACTCTGGTTTCAAAGTTCGTTCGGCTTGGACCGGCCACCGAACTTCGCTGTCGATAGTGCTATTCCTCGCGCAGTGCCACCATGGGTTCCGTCGACATGGCGCGGCGTGCCGGAGCATAGCAGGATCCGAGGGCAGCCAACGCCAGCACTAAGGCCACGATGGCAAACGTAGCGGGATCCCAGGCGCTGACCACCACGAACTGGCCTACGGTTTTGGCCGCCAGCAGCGCCACCACCAGTCCGATTCCCAACCCGGCTGCGATCATCACCAGCGATTGCCGGTAGATCATGCGGAAGACGCCGCCGCGGCTGGCGCCCAGCGCCATGCGCAGGCCGATCTCGTGAACCCGGCGGCTGACCGCGTAAGAAACCACGCCGTAGAGCCCGATGACGGCGAGCGTCAATCCCAGCAAGCCCATGATTCCGGTCATAGTGGCACCGAGTTGAAAGAGTAACAGGCCGTTCAGTGTATACAGCGACTCGCGCATGGTCTGCACCTGGAAAACCGGCAATTGCGGCGCCAGTTCGTGCACCACGTGCTGCACGGCGGGAATCAGCATCGCAGGATCCTGAAAGGTTCTGATCTGGAAGATCATGAAAGTGTTTCCGCTGATGTGCTGAGCGTAGGGAATATAGAAGTAGGGCGCCTGCCTGCCCCCGCCCCCGAGTTGGAACTCCGCATCACGCGCGACGCCCACGACCTCCAGCTTGCGATCCTTCTCGCTGGCCAGCCGGAAGGTGTGGCCGATGGCGTCATGGTCGGGCCAGAGCTTGCGCGCCATGCTCTCGCTGACGATGGCCACGTCCACGCTCTTGTCATTGTCGGCTGGGCTAAACTCGCGACCGCGCAGCAGCCGAATGCCCATCACGTTGAAGTATTCCGGCGAAGCCACGACGTATCCGGCCGATGCATCGGCGGGGTTGGCCGGCGCCGGCTCCCCATCCACGATGACCTGGCCACCGGCTCCGTAGTAGCCGAAGGGAATCGTGTTGGAATGGCTGGCTGACTGGACTCCGGGAAGCTCGTACAGGCGGGCAATCAGGTTCCCGGCCATGTCGCGGCCCTGCTCGGCCGTCATTCCCACTTCGTTCCAATCGACCACAAAGTTCAGTACGTGATCGGGGTTGAATCCGAAATCCGCGGTCTGCATGGCGTTCAGGCTGCGCGTAAACAGGCTGGCCACCACCAGCAGCACCAGCGATCCGGCAATCTGCAGCGCCACCAGACCATCGCGCACCCAGTGGCGGCCCGCGCTCACACCACGCCCTCCTTCGCGCAGCACCGTGCTCACGTTGGCGTGCGCGATGCGCAGCGCCGGCGCCATGCCCACCACCAGCCCAGCCAGCGAGGCAACGAGCAATGAGTAAAGGAAGATGCGCCAGTCGAAACTGAACGCCATAGTGATGGGGATGGGCGCGTGGAGGTTCAGTTGGCTAAGCGCGTTGGTGGCAGACATTCCCAACACCACGCCGGCTGCCCCGCCCAAGACTGCCAATACCAGGCTCTCCGTGATGGTCTGCGCGAAAAGGCGGCGGCGCGCAGCGCCCAGTGCGCTGCGGATGGCCATCTCGCGCTCCCGCACTGTGGCCCGCACCAGCACCAGGTTGGCGACATTCACACAGGCCAGCAGCAGCACCATAACGGCCAGCGACAGAAACAGCCCCGCAATTACGTACATGGTGCTGGGATTGCCGGGATTGATGCGCACGCTGGGCTCGGGGAAGGCCTGGATATCGAGTTGCCTTTCAATGTCGGGATGCTGGCGCGCGATGCTGTTCGCCACCAGACTCAATTCGGCGTCGGCCTGGCCCAGGCGCACGCCGGGGTGCAGGGTCGCATTCACAATGAACTGCCGGCTCTGCCAGTCATTGACCATGCTGGCGGGAACGCCGCCAATGGGCAACTCTGTCAACGGCAGGTAAGCGTCCATGGCGATAAAGCTCTGCTGCAATCCGCCGAAGCCTTTGGGCGCCACGCCGACTACGGTCATGGGATGCCCGTCGAGGGTCACCGCGCGGCCCACGATATTCGGGTCGCCTGCGAACTTCTGCTGCCAGTAGTTGTAGCCGAGAACGATGACAGGATCGCTGCCCATCACCTCGCCTTCGCTGGGCATAAAAAGCCGGCCGGCTGCCGGCGTCAATCCCAGCCCGGAAAAGTAATTGCCGCTCACGTAACTCGTGAGAATGCGCTGTGGCTGCTGGCCCGGCACAGAAAAACCATCCAGCGAAATGGTGTAAGCAACCACAGCGCTGAACGTTCGTCCGGTCTGGTCGCGGATGGCTTTGTATTCCTGGAGCGAGAATGCATTCCCGATGTTCCCGGTGTTCTGGCGCATCACCAGCGTCATGAGTTGCTCGGCGTGCGGCACGGGGAGCGGTTTGAGCATGAGGAAATTCACCAGGCTGAAGACGGCAGTGTTGGCTCCGATGCCCAAAGCCAGTGTCATTACGGCGGTGATCGCAAAGCTGGGCGCCTTGCGAAGCTGGCGGAAAGCGAAGCGAAGATCCTGAAGCAGGTTGCTCATAGACCCCCCGCAGAAAATTGGTTGCCACTCCAGTTGCAACTCCGCTGCCATTTTGGCAACAGCTTAAGTACATCAAAGATAAAGCTGATCCGTTCCGGCCAAGCGCGAATCCCACGCCTCATCGTCCAGAATCGAAATTCTCTGTCCGAAAACGAACATACGCAGATCGGGGGCAGCAAGATTCCCTGCCCCGCTCGGGGCCAGTTCCTGAACCACATGATCCTGTAACGTTCAGGTGCGAGCGTGGGCGCGCCCGGACTTCGCTCGTGCGGGCGAAGGGGGACGGCGCCAAATTCCGCGCAAGGATGCCGGCGTTACATGCCGGTTTGCTCCATAAGCTCAATTTCGGCGAGCAGCTCGGCCGTCTCGCGCTCGAGCAAGCCGCGCTGGGCGACGAAATCCTCTTCCGGATATTTACCGGCGCGGTACTCGAAATTCAGGTCGCGCAGGTTCTCATAGAGCTGCTCCTTGCGCTCCAGGAGGTAATCCAGCCGCGTTTTTTCTTTCTGGCTGGCAAACGCGTTCTCCGGCCAAAACGCGTAGATCACCAGCGCGAAGAGCAGCAGCACGCCTGCAACCAGCCCCTGCGTTTCCATCATCGGCTCAATTCCCTTCCTCGACGCTGGTTTCCCTGCGAATGCGCTTGAGGCGCTCTCGTTCCGCGGGATCGATTGGAATCGCCGCTCCGGCTGCGGCCGTCTGCGTCTTCTTGTCCGAGCGGAGCCAGAAGAAGATGAGCAGCGTGGTTCCCACGAGCGCCGCCAGAAACACCGCGAAGGGCGCGATCCACGCCACCAGGTCAAGGCCCTTTGCCGGCGGCGCGGCCAGCACCGTGGCGCCGTACTTGGCCACGAAGGCGTCAAAGATCTGCTGGTCGCTCATCCCCGCAGCGATATCGGCGCGCAGCTCTGCGAGCTCCTGCGATGACTCAGTGCAGCCTACGTGGTTGCACTCGCCAAGAATCTGCGCGCAACCGCAAGCGCACATCAGCCGATGATCGAGGAAGTCGAGCCGCGAGCCGGCGCTCGTAGCACCGATCGAGAAGCAGATGGCGACGGCCAGTACAGCCGCCTCCACCGCTCTCCTCCAAAACCCAGGGGCGCGTAAGCGCATCAGTTGCCTCCCTTCACAGCGGCTTCGGCCGGCTTGGTGTGCACGGCGCGAACGCGGGTTGCCGCAGTGGCCGGAGCGAGGCTTGGCACCAGCGCCACGAACGTTCCCAACACGATAATTGCCAGCCCAAACCAGATCCAGCCTACGAGCGGGTTGAGCAGGGCCTTCACAATCGGCTGCCCGGTATCGGGGTTCGTGCCTTCATACACGACGTAGAGATCCCACTCGGGAACCGAGTGAATGGCAACGATGGTCTGCGGCTGGCCGCTGGCCAGGTAAAAGCGCTTTTCGGGCGTCAACTGGAAGAGCTTCTTCTCGCCGCGGTACACGTCCAGCATTGCGTATTCCGAGTTGTAATTCAGATTCGTGTCCTGGGTAGCGCCCACCTGCACCAGCGTGTAGGGCCCGATATGGATCTTGTCGTTGAGCCCCATTTCGCTTTCGACGCTGCTGTTAAAGGCCGCGCCGGCCAATCCCACCACGACCAGAACAACGCCAATGTGCACGATGTAGCCGCCGTAACGCCGAGTGTTGCGCCGCGTGAGCAGCCAGACCGCCGCAAAGAGGTTGCGCCCCGTTTGCCGCGAGATGACCCGGCCGCCGCGCACAAACTCCGATGCCAAAGCGGTGAACACCGCCGCCGACAACGCGAACGCAACAAACGCATAGAAACTTCCCGAATCCAACGAGCCGTTGCCGCGGAGCCTGGCCCCGATAGCGATGCAAAGAATCACTGCGGCCCAGAGCGCAGCCACGGGCAGAACAAAGTTGCGCTTGATGGCTTTGAATGACGTTGCCCGCCACGGCAACAGCGGCCCCACGCCGGTGAGAAGCAGGAGAAACAGCCCGATGGGCACCGCCACGCGGTTGTAGAACGGAGCCCCGACTGTGACCTTGGCGCCCTGCAGGAATTCCGAGACGATGGGGAACAACGTGCCCCACAGAATGGCAAAACACGCGGTAAGCAGCATCAGGTTGTTGAAGAGAAAACTGGATTCACGGCTGACCAGCGATTCGAGGTGATGCTCGGCCTTCAGGTGACTCCGCTCGAGCACATAGGTAAAGATGCAGACGGCAAGAACCGTCCCCATGAATACGAGGAACCAAGTTCCAATGGACGACTGGGCGAAGGCGTGGACGGAGCTGACGAGGCCGCCGCGCGTGAGCGTGGTGCCAAGCAGAGTGAGCAAAAACGTGGTGATGATGAGCCAGACGCTCCAGCTTTTCATCATGCCTTTGCGCTCCTGCATCATCACCGAGTGCAGGAAGGCCGTGCCGGTGAGCCAGGGCATGAAGCTTGAATTCTCCACCGGATCCCAGCCCCAGTAACCGCCCCAGCCCAGCACTGCGTAGGCCCAATGCATTCCGAGAAAGATGCCGCAAGTGAGAAACATCCACGCTACCAACGTCCAGGTGCGCGTGATGCGGATCCAATTCTCGCCCGGGTAGCGCATCATCAGCGCGCCCAGGGCGAACGCAAAGGGCACCGAGAAGCCCACGTAGCCCAGGTACAGCATGGGCGGGTGAATAACCATCTCCGGATACTGCAGCAAGGGGTTCAGGCCATTGCCGTCAGCAGGCGGCGTGCCGGCGAACAGCGAAAACGGCGGGGCGGCAAAGTTTAACACCAGCAGAAAGAAGACCTGGATGGCGGCCAGAATCGTGCCGGCATAGGCGTAGAGCTTGACGTCGGTTTTGTGGCGCAGGCGAAGGACAAAGCCAAAGATTCCCAGCAGCCACGCCCACAGGAGCAGCGAGCCTTCCTGGCCGCTCCACAGAGCGGCAAACTTGTAGGCGGCCGGCAGCGCGCGATTGGAGTGCTCAAGGATATAGGTGATGGAAAAATCGTTGGCAAAGACGGCGTAAACGAGGGCGAAAGCGGACGCCGTGACTGCCCAGAAGCCGGCAATTCCCGCCCGCCGTGCCGTGTCGGCCAGCCGTTCGGGCGAGATAGACGCCGCCATACGGCTCAGCAGAACCTGCACGCGGTTCGGCTGCCCGGCCAACGCAAGCCGCGCGTCCAAAAGAGCCAGCGCAGTCGCTCCGGCGAGGAAGCTATAAGCCGCGAGCGCAAGCGCGATTAAAAGCGTAAAACTGCCAAAAGTTGCCATCAAAGCCCCATCTCTCTCGCAGTCGTGGTCTTTCAGCCCCATTCTCTTCACGGGAGGGCGGTTGTATCTGTGATGTGAATCACGACGACTGATCGATAGGTGCCCGCACCGCCCTGACATGCGCGATGAGATGGTCCTGTATCGCAGCCTCACTGCCGAAATGAGCCGGAACACGCCTCTGGCGCAGCCGGGCGATCTCGAAAGGATTGTTTGTGATGAATGTCACGGAGTTCTCGTGATAGTTGTCACTGACGGAGATGTCTCGCCGAACGTTTCATGTGACATGGTGCAGGCTATGAACCGGCTGGGAGCGCCAAGACATCGGGGCGACTCAGCAGGCTGGAACAGGTGAACCAGGCATGCATCGTTTGTCATCACTACGGCCATGATTCCACTACGAATTTTTCATCACTAACAGGATGTCCTGGGTTCGCCCTGGCCATCGCAGAAAGGAATTGAACGTGAAACGGGACATCAATTTTGCGGTAATGACTCTGCTGGGGCTTTCCCTTGCTGTTCCTGCATTCGCACAGCAGCCCGGCCAAGCCGATTACCAGGCCAAGTGCGCCATGTGTCACGGAGCCGACGGAGAAGGCAACACTCCGATGGGCAAGACCATGAAGCTGCGTTCGTTGAAATCGGACGAAGACGTGAAACTCACCGACGCCGAGCTCTTCAAGGACACCAAAGACGGCGTGGGCAAAATGCACGGCTATGCGGACAAGCTGACTGACGCTCAGATCAACGACGTCGTGGCGTACATCCGCTCGCTGCAGAAGTAGCAACCAAATCGCGTTTCCGCGCGGCCAAGCATCAGAAGCCGCCGCGCGGCAATGCGTTCAAATCCAAGAGCCAAGGTCATGAAGAGAGTAAGGTCATGAACAGTCCGGTCACATTGCAACAGTTCATTCAGCAGACAAAGGGAGTGGAGTATATCCTCGCCATCGCCTTCATGTCTCTCTTTCCTGTGTTCTGGAAACTGATCAATCCCAAGAAAGGCCCAAAATGAAGCGAGTACTCACCAGGGCAATGATATCGCTGGCCTTCCTTGGCGCGATGATGCTTCTGGTTTGCGCGCAGGGGGGACAGAGAGCCATCGCCTCGCCGCCAGCGCAGGCCAACGCCTCACCGAAGGCTCCGCAAGGAGCTCGCTGTTCGGAGTGCCATTCCTGCCAGAATCCGACCGCGGCCAATTCCTGTTTGGCTCCCTGCCCGCGCCCCATGCCTTCGGAGGGGCCGAACGTAGTTTTGCTCAAGGAGCTCTCCAAGGATTATCAGCCGGTGATCTTTGCCCACCGGCTGCATGCGCAAATGTCGGGATTGTCCGGCGGCTGTGCGGAGTGCCATCACAATAATCCGACCGGCAAAATTCTGGCGTGCAGCAATTGCCACAGCGCCACCCAGGCGGGAACTCTCCTTAAGCCCAACCTGACCGGCGCCTACCACCGCAATTGCCTGCAATGCCACCGGGAATGGAATCAAAACACCAAGTGCGCCGTCTGTCACGAGCTGAAGACCGCGCAGTCGGTGCCCGTGTCCCTTCCCGCCTCGGGCGACATCATGGGCTCCCTTCATCCCGATGTCCAGGCGCCAGTCGTCAAGATGTTCGACACTTCCTACCCGATGGGCAGCAAGGTCACCTTTCCGCATCAGGAGCACGTCCAGCGGTTCGGTCTTCAGTGCGCCGATTGCCACCAGAAAGAGGACTGCGGCGACTGCCATCACACCGCCGAAACCGCATCGGAGCATGTGAAGAACCTGGACGAGATGCACGCCGTGTGCGCCAACTGCCACCAAACGACCGGTGGCCAGGAGGTGTGCGCCCGCTGCCACTCCAATCAGCAGCTTCCATCGTTTAGCCATAAGCAAGTTGGGCTGGAGCTCAGCTCCGATCACCAGATCGCGAAGTGCACGGACTGCCACGTTGGCGCCAAATACAACCAGAAGCCGACCTGCAAGTCGTGCCATGGAACAGACGTCAGCTATCCTGCGCAACTTCCCGGAACGAAAGTGAAGACGCCATGAAAGAGAATCGTCGCACATTTCTAACCTGGCTCGCCGGCAGCACAGGCGCGCTATGCTTCCGCGCCAAGGCAGACGACCTGTCTGCGGTGGGAGATTTCCAAGGGTATCCCGACCGAGTGGGAATGCTGGTGGACTTATCGGCCTGCGTGGGCTGCCGCAGATGCGAAGCGGCCTGCAAGCAGGTCAATGGCCTGCCCCCGGTGAGCGTGCCTTTGGGGGACAAATCGGTGTTCGACCAGGTGCGGCGCACCGATGAGAACAATTGGACGGTCGTCAATCGCTTCATTCCAGGTCCAGGCGCGACAGCCGTCTACGCCAAGAAGCAGTGCATGCATTGCAACGAGCCTGCCTGCGCGGCGGTTTGCCCCGTCAAGGCTTTCGTCAAGACGGAACTGGGGCCGGTCGTCTACCATCCGGAGCTCTGCATGGGCTGCCGGTATTGCATGGCGGCTTGTCCGTTCGGCATCCCCGCCTTCGAATACCACAGCGCCAACCCCAAGGTCACAAAATGCGTCTTTTGCAACGACCGCATCAAGCAGGGTCTACTCCCCGGCTGCACTGCAGCCTGCCCGACCAACGCCATCACGTTCGGCAAGCGAAGTGACCTGATTCGGCAGGCACAGCAGAAGATTCTCCAGAAGCCTGGCGAATACCAGGATCACATCTACGGCGTGGCCGAGGCCGGCGGCACCAGTTGGATGTACATCTCGAAAGTGCCGTTTGATGAACTGGGCTTTTCTATGGATTTAGGCAACAAGGCAATGGCGACTTACAGCTATGGTTTCCTCTCGATGGTGTCGGCGGTGTTTATGGTCTGGCCGGCATTCCTGGGCGGGTTCTATCTGTTTTCCAAGAGCCGGGAACAGCAGGCGACCGAACCAACCGGACCCGACGCGAACAAGCAAGGAGACGCGCGATGAATCAGACTGCCACCAATCCCTTCCTGAGCCAGGCATGGATTCGGGAAAACATTTTTCTCGGCAAATCGATCGGCGAATACATCCGCAGCCTCTTTACGCCCTTCAATTTCGTGGCCGCGCTCATCATCCTCGGCGGACTTCCGTTGATCGCGATTCGCTACGCAACCGGGCTGGGCTTCGTAACCAACTCCTCGAATGACTTTCCGTGGGGATTGTACCTGGGGTGGGGGCTCTTCGGCGGGGTTCCGCTGTCGTCCACCGGCTTTATCATGGCCTCCACGGTCTATCTGTTCGGGATGAAACAGTATCATTCGCTGGTGCGGCCGGCCGTCCTGACCGGCTTCGTCGGCTACTTCTTTGCGGTGGTCTTTTTGCTGGTGGACCTGGGCAAGCCCTGGCACTTGCCCTACCCGATGATTCTCTCCTTTGGAACCAGTTCAGTCCTGTTTCTGGTTGCCTGGCATGTGGCGCTCTATCTTTCCACTCAGTTTGTGGAGTTTTGCCCTGCCATCTTCGAGTGGATGAACGCTGACACCTTCCGGCGTTGGGCCGTCCGCGTGACGATCGGCGCCACTATCTTCGGCGTCATCCTGTCCACGCTGCACCAATCCGCGCTGGGCGCCATGTTCCTGGTCATGCCGGCCAAGGTGCATCCGCTGTGGTATACGCCTTATATTCCGCTGCTGTTCTTCGTCTCCAGCATTTACTCCGGCCTTTCGATGATCATTCTCGAGAGCACGCTGATCCGCCGCTTCCTGCCGAGTCGCATGGCCGAAGAAAACAAGCGGAAGCTTGACGGACTGACGCTGGGATTGGGCAAGGGCGCCGCCCTGACAGGTCTGACCTACTTCGCTCTCAAATGGACCGCCTTGGCGCATGGCAATGACTGGGGTTATCTCGGCACCGGTTACGGGGCATGGTTTTTGTTCGAAGTGTTCGGCCTGGTGCTGACCCCCTGCATCCTGTTTACGATCGGCGTTCGCCAAGCCAAGGTAACGTTTGTGCGGGTGGCGGCGGCTCTCACCGTCGTCGGGATTCTCGCCAATCGGATCACCGTGGCCCTGGTAGCATACAACTGGCGCCTGCCGCACGAATTCCCGGGTTGGAAAGAGATCTGGGTGGTCGCCACCATCGTGACCATTGAGATTCTGGTCTATCGTTGGGTGGTCAACCGCCTCCCGGTCCACATGGAACATCCCGCCTACGCGAGCGAGCACGTGGCCGCAGCGGGACACCTGGCTGGATCGTTTGGCCCGGCACCAGTCGCAGCGACCGTGGAAGCCATGGCTCCGTTGAATCCTCCGCTGTAGGGTCCGCGACGGTCGGCGAAGGTTAGGGGAGTTGTGCCAGACAGACAAGAGGCGATCGAATCAAGCCCTCTTCCGGCGGCAGGTTGGATGCCAAAGCCAGGGCTGATTCTCTTGTTGACGCTCTGGCTGTTTCTCCCCTCCATCCGTTATCAGCTCGTCTCCGACGATATTCTGCAGATTAAGGACAATCCAAGGCTCACGTCGTGGACCTATCTTCCCGGATACTTCACCCAGCATTTATGGGCTCAGGATCCGCAGGCCCGCCCCACATACTACCGCCCGCTGTTTCTGGTGTGGTTGCGCATCTCGCAAGTTCTGTTTGGCCCGCCGCAGCCCGATTGGCACATCGCCTCGATCTTCATTCACCTGGTTGCGATCGCCTGCGTCTTTCTGCTGCTGTGGCGATTGACAGAAAGCGTCAACGGAGCCACGCTGGGAGCCGCGCTGTTTGCCATGCACCCCATTCAGACCGAAGCGGTGGCCTGGCTTTCGGCAAGCAGCGACATCCTGCTGGCGATCTTTCTCATTCTGAGCGTCTATTTTTTGGCGGCGGGCAAGTCGCAGGTCAGCCTCCTGTCCCTGCTGTTCGCGGCGATGGCGATGTTCACGAAAGAGATTGGCGTTATGGCGCCGCTGCTCATCTTTGCCTTCGCGTGGACGCGGAGCCGCCTGAAAGAAGCGGCCGTGAGAACGCTTCCCTATCTGGGGGTGGCGGCCGTGTACCTGGCCTTTCGAGGACACGCAATGGGCGGGATGGGGCAAGCGCTTGATGCCGGCATGACGCCGGCGACAATGGTGCTAACCTGGCCGCTCGTTTTGCTTCGATATGCTGTCCACGTCGTTTGGCCGGCCCGTTTGAGCCTCTGGTACTACGTTCCCAACGGAACCTCGATCTGGCCGCTGCTTTTGCTGGTTCTCGCCGTTGCAGCCGTCATCTGGCTGCTGCGCTTCGCAGACCGCGATGTGAAGTTTGGGGCCGCGTGGGTCGTCATCACTCTCGCGCCTGCGCTCGAGCTGCGCTACGTGTCCACCTATGCATATGTGCACGACCGGTATTTCTATACCCCCATGGCCGGGCTGGCGCTGATTGCCGCGAGCCTGATGGCAAAGGTTAAATTCCCTTCGCGCACCATGGCTGTTGCGGCCGTGGTGCTGGCCGCTTTGGCCATCCAAACCTATCGGACGCTCCCCATATGGAAAAACAATCTCTCGCTGTTCACGCGAGCGATTGAAACTGACCCCAACAACCCATACGTGCTCAACGATCTTGCTTTCTCCTATCTCGAAGATCGCCGTCCCCTGGATGCGTTTCCCTTGTTGAAGCGGTTGCTCGATCAAGACCCCCCAACCGATCAGGCTCCTGATTTGGCAAAGGCAAACCTCAGCATGGCTCGCTGCTACCTGCAGCTTGGCGATGAGCATGCGGCCGAGTACTATTTCTCGATTGCGACCCGTTCTTCCGCCGGCCGCAACCAGTAACGCGTGCGTCCCACCTTAAATTCAATGGCAAAGGTTGCCCGAAAAGCTGCTTTAGCTCGGCTCGAACCAGCCGTTTCAACGGCGATGGCCTCTTCTCATATGGTTTGGCTTCGTCGCTCGAGGTGCAACCGCGGAACTGGTGCAGCAGCCGCTCGATGAGCTCATCGTGAGCGCGAAGGGGCGATCGCGGTCTTCTGCCCAATCGATTAGGGCTTAGGCGCAGAGTGACGGGCACTCAAAAGATCATTGAGCGGCGCGAGAGCAGCGCAGGGGGCACGAAGTCCCCTCAGCGGCTACTCGAAGGAAATCTGGTTGAGGTGCCTTCCCTGCGGGTCGTAGAGATGGACGGCGCAGGCGATGCACGGGTCAAACGAATGCAGGGTGCGGATGATCTCCACAGGCTGCTCCAGGTTGGCTACCGGGGTGCCGATCAGCGAGGCTTCGAAGGCCGAGCGTTGCTGCCTGGCGTCACGCGGCGAGCCGTTCCAGGTGGTGGGCACCACCAGCTGATAGTTCTCGATGGCCCCATTCCTGATCTTGATCCAGTGCGCCAGGGCGCCGCGCGGAGCGTCGATCATGCCCACCCCCTCGGCCTCGGCGGGCCAGGTCTTGGGATCCCATTTCTCGGCGTTGAAGGTCGATACTTCGT
>JASHQH010000008.1 GCA_030037635.1 Acidobacteriaceae bacterium | reverse complement strand
CCGTTTTAGCAAAAGCCAGTAACAGAACAATCTAGTCCATGGCGGTGTCTTGGACGAATGGTTCAGATGTACCATATTCGCTGGTCATCGATGACTGATCGAATCGTTCTGCTGCTTCGAGCCAACGCAGCCGCGACACCAGAGGCGGGGCATGAAAGGTCCATCTCCATGAGCCGGCGGAGGGATTGCGCAGTGGCGAGCCAAAGGGCGGGCCGGACACTCAGCCGGCCATTGCAAGCCGTTTTGCTGCTGGCTGTGCTGGCGGCGACCGCGTGCGGGCGCGAACATCCAGTGATCGCGGTGATTCCGCGCACCTGCGGTACCGCACTTTGGGAACCGGAGCACGCGGGTGCTGACGCGGTAGCCCGGCAACGCGGCCTTGATGTCTATTGGAACGCACCGATGCGCGACGACGACATGCAGGCGCAGATCGCGCTCATTGAGAAGTCGGTGAATCGACGGTACGCCGGGATTATCGTTTCCCCCATTGAGACCCTGCCCATGCGGACGCCTATCCGGCGAGTTCTTGCCAAAGGCATTCCGGTGGTGGTGGTGGGAACCGAGCTGGGCATCGCCCCGGGGCCGAACCTTGCTTACGTGCTCAGCGACGAACGCGCAGCCGGAGAGATGGCGGCCCGCCGTGTCGGAAGCATCCTTCAGGGTAAGGGCTCCATCGCCATTCTGGGCATCGATCCACAGCTGACGAGCAACGTGGAACGCGAACGCAGTTTAGAAACCGCCCTGGCGCGCGAGTTTCTCGGCATCCACGTGGTCGTGCGGCAGTTCGGCCTGTCCAGCGTGCCGCAGGAACAGGAGGCTGCCGAAGAACTCTTGGCGAAAGGGCAAAAGATCGATGCCATCGTCGCACTTTCGCTGGCCTCGACCCGAGGAGCCTATTACGCGCTGGTCGAATTCGATAAGGCAGGGACCACCAAGCTGGTTGGTTTCGATCAAGATCTGATTCCCCCCATCCGAAATGGCGGAATCGATTCCGTGGTAGCACAGAACACGTACGCGATGGGCCAATTGGCTATGGATTTGATGGACCGCGAGCTTCACGGGAGAGGCAGCGGGGCGGTGCTGGAGGTGCCGCCGGTTCTGATGACGCGTGAGAATGTCGATTCCGCACAGATTCGCCAGATTCTCAACCTGGCGTGGTGGCCGCCGCGATGAAAGCAATTTTCACCAAACGCAGCCTGATCATCGCCGGCCTGGCCGTTGCAGCGATGGCATTGCTGGCCATCTGCGCCGCCTTCCTGCTTCCCTCCATCGTTCGCCGAGGCCCCCTCAGCGCGCAAAGGGTATCGCTGGCAAAGCAGGACGATTGGCAGGCCTTTGGAGGCACCTGGCAATATGCCGACGGAGTGATGCAGAACAACTCCGACGAGCGAGGCGCCAAACTGATGAGCGGCCCCACCTATTGGTCGAACTATTCAATCGAAGCCGATGTGCTTTTGCTCGGCCAGTACGGAGACGCCGGCCTGATCATCCGCTCCACCGATGAAGAGGAAGGGGTGGATGCATATCACGGGTACATGGCCGGCCTGCGCGATCTCGACAACACTCTCATTCTCGGCCGTGCCGACTACGGGTGGCGGGAGTATGCGGCAAAGCTGGTCACTCCGCGGGTGTACGCGCAGCAGTGGTATCACGTGAAGTTCCTCGCCTATGGATGCGACCTGGCGGTAAGCGCTACAGCGCCTGACGGTCAAACCACCAGTGTCGCCGTGGAAGATCCCGGCTGTCTGACGGAAGGCCGCTTCGGGTTCAAGTCCTACAACACCGGCGCGGAGTGGAGAAACGTGGAGATTCGCAAAGCCACCCGCCAGGACCTCGTGGCGATGACCGGCGGCGTAGCTCCCGCGATTGCCACTCCTGACGCACTTCCTATGGGCGCGGCGCCCGGATCCTACGACCACTACTTCGAGCCGATTCAGCGCGATCTTTTGGCCCATCACACCGACGTCAACGCCCAGCCCATCAGCAGCCTTCGCCTGCTTTCCCCCGATGTTCCGGCTTCGGTTACCGTGCACGGCGTGGTCACGCTCACTTCACCGGTGCTCTTCGTTCAGGACTCAACCGGAGGGTTGGCGATTACTGACAGCCATCCGCATGCGCCCCTCCAGATTGGCGACGAAGTCGAGGCCAAAGGAGACGCGGAACTCCACGATTTCAGCTCTCGGCTCCGAAATGCCAATGTGCGCCTGCTTTGGTCTCACACCCCGGTTCCGCCGGTCGCGGTCACTGCGGCACAAGCGGCAACGGGGGCGTTCGACGCCCAGTATGTCGAGATTCAGGGCCGTCTGGAGCACAAGGACGAAGCCCCGGGACACACGCTCGTTCTAACTCTGGATGAAGCAAGCCAGTCGTTTCTGGCAATCGTGAGCGAGGCGGGACAGGAGCAGCGGCTGCGCGCACTGAAAGAAAAAAGTCTGCTGCGCCTGCGCGGAATCTGCGTCGTGGATTCCAACTACACGCACGATTTGACTTCCTTTGCCCTGCTGTTGCCGTCGTTCAACGATCTGGAGGTGGTAGAGGGTCCGCCGTGGTGGAGCGCCGGGCACATCGTGGCGATGGTCATCGGCTTGCTATTGCTGGCTTTGGCGGGACTCAGCTGTTATGTCCTGATCGAGCGCTGGCGCATGCAGGCGGTTCTGGAGGAGCGTGGGCGCCTGGCGCACGAAATGCATGATACGCTGGCGCAGAGCTTTGCCGGATTAGGTTTTCAACTGGAAGCGATCCGCGAAGACGCCAATGAAGGGTCGAACATCGTGCCGCAACTGGATGTAGCGCGCCTGATGGTGCGCAACTCCCATGAGGAGGCGCGGCGCAGCATAGCGATGCTGCGGCCGGAGAACCTTGAGTCTGTGGGTCTGTTGCGGGCAATGGAGAACTGCGCCCACCGCATGGTAAACGGCACTTCGTCGATCACAGTTCGGGTTTCCAGTGAAGGCAACGAGCGGGCCATCCCTCTGCGGATCTCCGACACACTCATGCGTATCGGGCAGGAAGCTATCGCCAATGCGGTACGTCACGCCCACCCCGCTCACCTCGGCATCTCGCTCAACTATCTCAAATCCGCGGTCGAGTTGGCAGTGGAGGATGACGGCAACGGATTCTCGCTCACTGGCGAACTGCCTGGCTTTGGCATCTCCGGGATGCACAAGCGCGCCGACAGCATCGGCGCAACGCTAACCATTCAAAGCGCGCCAGGAGCTGGAACCAGATTTTGCGTGCGCGCTCCTACTCCACCCTCGCTCGTCCGCGCATTCTGGATACGGATGCAGAAATACTGGAAAAGGCGATCCGATGGAAGGTAGAAAGCCAATTCGCGTTCTGATTGTCGACGATCATCCGGTGGTTCGTGCCGGACTAACCACTTTACTGCGGAAAGCAAATGGACTCAAGGTTGTGGGAACGGCGCATAACGGTGAGGTAGGACTCGATATGATCCGCCGCTCTTCGGTCGACGTGGTTCTTCTCGACTTGCGCATGCCCAAGATTGGCGGCATCGATTTTCTGAGCTTGCTGCGGGAGATCGCGAGCCCTCCCGCGGTTCTCATCCTCTCCAGCTACGCGTATGAGGAGGAGATCTATCGCGCGCTGAAAGCCGGAGCTCGTGGCTATCTCTCGAAGGACGCCTCGGGCGCCCAGATGGTTGAGGCCATCAACACCGTCAACGCGGGCGGCAAGTATCTTTCGGGGGATATCGCGGGACGTCTTGCCGAACGCGAGTCGCGCTCCAGCCTCAGCTCCCGCGAAACGGAGATTCTGGAGATGGTCTCAAAGGGCCTCACCAACAAGGAGATCGCTCGTGTGCTCCAGATCAGCCAGTACACGGTTCGGAATCACATTAACCACATCAGCGCCAAGCTGGAGGTGGGCGATCGCACCGAGGCAGTAGCGGTGGCCATGCAGGCAGGCATCCTGAGCCCGCGCTGAAATTCCTCCATCTGGCTCGTCCCTCTCCCCACTGCCGATGCCGGGCGCGTCAGCTCAGGAGTCTCGCCGCGGTAGGCGGCGTAGTACACCTGACCTATTGCCTGTAGCTCCATCTTTCGATCTACATTTGCAGTGCCTCAATTTCGCGCCCAAATCGCCAGTTCCAGGGTACCTGGCAGAAGCACGGGCGAACGCTGGTTGCGGAGTTGGTTTAGTAAGCGCTTTCCGGGTCCCCCCGCGGGGTCAATGCGCTTGTCCTAAAGAAGATAACACCCATATGCTCAGTTGGCATTTCACGACTGTTAGGAGGCAGCGAATGAACATCACACACCATGGCCGGTTTCATGCGCCTTACCCGCAACATGTCTTCGCTCTGCTCATTCTGCTATTCGCCACCAGTACCTGCTTGGCGCAGTACAGTGGCAATGTGCAAGGCATCGTGTCGGATCCGAGCCAGGCGACGATCGCGAACGCGAGCGTCCAGCTGCGCAGTGTCGCCACGGGCATCGTGCAAAGCGCTACCACCGACAGCGCCGGCTTTTATCGGTTCAGCAGCCTCGCTCCCGGGGACTACGTGGTGTCGGTAGAGGCCCCGGGGTTCGGAAAAGAAGAATCCCATTTCACGCTCAGCACCGCCGAAACCAAGGGCATCAATCTGACCATGCACGTGGCGTCGGCTCTGCAGAGCGTCGTCGTCCAGGTGACGCCCCCTACCATCAACACTGACGACAGCCGTCTGGAAACTACGCTCGAGTCCCAGACCGTCCGCGACCTTCCTGAGGCGAATCGTAATCTGTGGGACACGCTGGCCGCTGCGCCGGGTGTTTCGGGAACGGGTACCCGCGCCCAAGGCGAATCTCCGGGAGGGTTTGCGGATAACTTCGGAACGCAAACCCCGGCGATCAGCGCCAATGGACGCAGCTATATCGGCAACCTGGTGATGGTTGACGGTATGAATGTCACCAGCCCCGTTCAGAACGGCAATCTAATCCTTTCGCCGATCCCGGAGGCGGTGCAAGAAGTCACGATGCAGACCAACTCCTGGGACGGAGATGTGAATCTCGGCAGCTCAATCCTCGTCCAGGTGACCACAAAGTCCGGCACCAACAAATTCCACGGCGCGGGCAGCCTGTTCTATACCAACCAGGATTTGGAGGCCAACACCGAGTTCTCCGACGCAACTGCGGATCTTCCCTTTGGCCGCAAGGACTTGGTGGGCGCATTGGGCGGACCCATCTGGAAGAACAAAACATTCTTCTTCGCCGACTTCGAGAAGTTGTGGGCGACAACTTCCGCCACGGCCAGTTCCGGTGCACAGACCTTTGAAGATCCGGCATTTGTTGCGTGGGCCAAGACCGCGTATCCCAGCACCGTCGGCACTCAGGTGCTCACGGGGTGGCCGGCAAAGTTCATGGTTCCCAACGGGACTGTAGAGACCGCCTTGACCGCATTCGGCGCAAGTAATTGCAGCGGCACCGGTGGTACGGGTCCAAGCACCGACATTCCCTGCGGCACGGATGCGATTGACACCGGAAACTTCGCGGCCAGCCCTTATTACAACGCCCTGCAGTACAACTTCCGCGTCGATCAGTACTTCACACCCAACGACCGCCTCTATCTGAGCTATTACAACGACAGTTTCACCCAGCAGCAACTTTCTCCCAGAGAGGGATTGCAGGCTGAGGACATTATGGCGAATCGCTATGGGCAGGCTGACTTCACCCACACTTTCAACGCCAAGATGCTGTGGGAGTCGGCCTTCGCATTTGCCAGCGTCGGCGGAGCCAACGGGCAGGACGCCGACCTGAAAGTGCCGGCTATTACGGTGTCTGATATCTCTGAAGGATTCCAGGTGGGCGGGGGATTTGGGCCGGGAGAATATCGCGGTCCTATGTACAACTGGCGTTCCGTGTTGAGCCTGGTCCACGGCAGGCACGTATTGAATTTTGGCTACGATGGTGCCAGGGGGATTGAACATGGCGATTTCACTCCCGACTACGTGAGGCCCAGTTTCACCTTCGGTAACCTTCTCACATTAGTGCAGGACACACCGGTCTCCGAATCGGCAACCTACAACCCTCTTACCGGAAAGCCGGCCACAGTCGCTTTTGGCGGACAAGAGAATCCTTTTGGGTTCTACGTTCAGGACAACTGGAAAGCCAAGCCCAATCTTGCTCTTACCATTTCCCTGCGCTGGGACGATTTTACAAACCACATTCCCTGGGGAAACAGCGGATTCCAATTTAGCGCTCTGATGCTGGGAACGGCGGGCACGTTCAGTGAGCAGATCGCGAACGCCACGGTGGGCGTGGTCCCACAGGTATTCGCCAAAGACATGTCGAATGTCTTTAGTCCCCGCGTCGGCTTTTCGTGGGATCCCACCAGCCACGGAAACTGGGTGGTGCGCGGCGGGGTGGGGGTCTATCACGACTGGATTGCGATGGGGCAAACCATCGACCAAACCCGTCTGAATCCACCTGGAATTATCAGTGCGACCTTCTACGAAGGCGGCACCGGGATCCAACCTATCTTCGGGCTTGCGCCCTCTGGAACCTATCCCTTCAACTTTACTTTGCCAACCATCCCTGCAACCGGGCTGAACGCCGCTGGAGGTCTTCCCGGAACTGAGGCCAGCGTGGACTCGCTTGATCGGAACATGGTGCCGCCTTTGTCGGTGAACTACGTCATTGGGTTCGAGCGAGAGTTGCCATTCAAGCTGGTGGCCGGCGCCAGCTACTCTGGCTCCAAGGGCTACGACCAGTTAACTGGTGCGGACCAAAACCGCTACGCCGGTGGTGCGGTTCTCAGCGGAACAAGCGAGACGGTGAACCGTCTGAATCCTAACTTCGGCCCTATCGTCTACGTGACCAACGCACGCTATGCCAACTACAACGCGATGATTCTGACGCTTCGCGGAAGACAGGGCGCCCGGGGGAATTTCCAGGCCTCCTACACTTTGTCCCAGGCCAAGGATTACCCCGAGGAGAATACGCGGTTCGATCAGGACACCGGCAATATTCCCGATCAGAACGCCTATTTCAGTTACTACGCGCTGGCGAACTATGACGTACGCCAGCGTCTCTCGGCTTCCGGCGGCTACACCATACCCGGCATGACCAGCAATGCGATCGGAAAAGTGGCGACTTCCGGTTGGGAGCTCACGAGCATCGCTGCTGCTCAGACGGGTTCACCCTTCTGGGTCTACAACACCAATCCGCCGACCGTTCCTGTCAATCCCGGCGACTACAACCTCGACGGCACGAACTGGGATGTGCCAGACAAGCCCACCCAGAACTTCACCGGCGGACACAGTCGTGAAACGTTGGAAAAGGGGCTGTTCACGCAATCTGATTTTCCGGTGCCGGCTCCGGGCACGGAAGGGAACGAGCCGCGAAATATGTTTACTGGCCCCGGCATGGTCGAGATCGATGCCAGCCTGCTGAAAAACACGCAGCTGCCTCATTTGGGTGAACAGGGCAACCTGCAGTTGCGTTTTGATTTTATTAATCTGTTCAATCGCGTAAACCTCGGCCCGGTGGATGGGGATATGGCCGACGGAACCTTTGGGCGAGCCACCACCGCGCTGCCCGCCAGAGCTCTGCAAATGGGAGTGCGTTTCGCGTTCTGAGGGGTGAAATCCCGGTTCCGCGAGCCGGTCTAGAGCGAGAGATAATTGTCACCATGCGATTCACAGTACGAATTGGCATGTCGGCCGCGCTGCTCGCCGGACTCAGTTCGCTCATTGCGCAGACCGCGGCACCGCATACCAGCGCAGAGGCGATTGAACCCATTACTTCCGCCTTGCAGGCGGGTGAGTTTGATCAAGCGCTCGCGTATCTGCGGCCGAAGCTTGAGCAGAATCCAAAGAATGCACAATTGTGGACCTTGCAGGGTATCGCCTTCTCCGGCAAAAGAG
>JASHQH010000062.1 GCA_030037635.1 Acidobacteriaceae bacterium | reverse complement strand
GCGCCAACGAGCCTCCTACGGCGGGCGATTGCTGTAAGCTGCCGGGACATTGAAGAGCAGGGACCAAGGGACCGAGGGAGCAAGGGAGCGAGGCGGCAAGCCGGCGTTCCTGCTCTCTCAAGTCCCGAAATCGGGAGCTGTGGTACCCACCTGCTTCAGGTTGGAGCCCGCCAATCAGAGGAGCTGGATCGGCCTGGGGAAACTTTACGAATCAGCCTGCGAGGTAACACGCGAGCGGGTACCCGTCGTAATCTGCGCACGATACTGCGGAACGAAAAATCGCAGGTACTTGTGATGTAGTTTATTTCGAGAGATTTGGCCTCTTTGTGGAAGAGCCAAGTTCATCAATTCCCCCGATACTAACGAACGGGTGCCTCAATCTATGCACGCGATGCTCGGTTCGCAAACCGGTGAGCACCAGGATGCGTCCGTGCGATCGGAGATGAGTCTCTTCGATCGCAATGCCGATCCGGCGCTGGATGAACTCACCGAACTTGCCGCAGTGCTGTGCAATGCCGACTACGCTTTTATCGGCTGGACAGACTTCAACCGGCTTTGGTTTAAATCGCGTTTTGGATTCAGGGCGACGGAACAGCCGCGCGCGACGACGGCCTGCCAGTGGATGCTGGAAAAGGGTGAGCCGCTGCTGATTACCGACGCCAGCAAGGATCCGCGCTTTCCTCCCGGTGGTATTCCTTTGGCCGGAGCCGAACCCTGCCTTTCGTTCGCGGGAGCGCCGCTGATGAGCGGCGATCAGGAGCCGGTTGGCACGCTGGCCGTGCTGGCGCGGCAGCCGGGGCAGTTCAGACCCGAGCATATGACGCTCCTGGAGATACTGGGCCGGCAGGTGGTGACGCGGCTGGAGCTGTACAAGCGCATCCGCGTGCAGGAACAAGCGCAGCGGCTCAGGCAACGGGTGGAGCGCGCGCTGGCCGTGGAGCGCACCTTTGTGGCCGCGACGCTGGACTCGATTCCCGCGTTGCTGGCGGTTCTAGACACGGCCGGGCGCGTGGTGCGGTTGAATGAGCCCTGCATGCGGTTGACCGGGCTGAGCCTGGCTGATTCCGTCGGGCAGCCGTTTGTCGATGAGTTTCTTGAGGCGGGCGACCGCGCGTGGGTTTCTGACCGGCTGCGCGATGCAGCGGCCGGGCAGGTTTCGGGTCCGCATGAGACGTCGTGGCGCGCAAAAGGCGGCCGAGCGCGGCGGGTGAGCTGGACCTTGCGGCCATTGCAGGGACCGAGCGGCGAGATTCAGTACCTGATCGTGAGCGGGCAGGACGTGACCGAGCAGCGCGAGGTGGAGCAGGCGCTGCTTTCGAGCGAAGCGCGCTACCGCGACGTGGTGGAAAACAGCCTCGGATTCGTCTTCACCTGCACGATGGAGGGCCGGTTGACCTCACTGAACGCATTTACTGCCGAGACGCTGGGCTATCGCGCCGAGGCTCTGGTGGGGCGCAGCGTCACGGAGCTGACGGACGCGGCAGGAGCAGCCGTCTTCCAGGATTGCCTGAACACGCTGGAGAGCGAAGAGGAGTGGCAGGGCACATTGCGGCTGCGCCGCAGCGATGGGGTCTTTCGCCGCATCGCCTGCCGCTCCCGCCGCATGGAACTACCCGGCGAGAAGGCCTTTGTGCTCAATCACGGCATGGACGTGACCGAGCAGTACGAGGCACAGGAGGCATTGCACCTGGCCACACGGCAGCGTGAGCTGATTCTGGAATCGGTTGACGACGGCATCTTCGGCCTGGATATGAACGGCAAGGTGACTTTTATCAACGAAGCCGGCGCCCGAACCCTGGGATATGCAGCCGCGGAGCTGGTGGGTGGGGACCTGCACATGCTCATCCACCACAGCCACGCTGACGGCACTCCGTATTCGAAGTCGACCAGCCCGCTGTTGCAGGCGTTGCGGCGGTGCGAGCCGGCGCGCATGCGGGACGAAATCTTCTGGCGCAAGGACGGCAGCGCGATTCATGTCGAGTACAGCGCCAACCCGCTGGTGGAAGAGGGCCAGGTGTGCGGCATGGTGGTTGCGTTCCAGGACATCGGCGAGCGGCGCCGGCTGGAACGGATGAAGGACGAATTTATTTCCACGGTGAGCCACGAGCTGCGCACTCCGCTCACCGCGCTGCGCGCATCGCTGGGTCTCATCCAGTCGGGCGCGCTCGACAAGCGGCCGGAGAAGCAGCGGCAGATGATCGAGCTGGCGATCGGCAACTGCGACCGGCTCATCCGGCTGGTCAACGACATTCTGGACTTCGAAGGCGCGGAAAAAGGGCAGATGCCGCTCAACCGCGAGCCGGCCGAGCCCGTCGATCTGCTGCGCCGCGCCACCGACGTGGCGCACAGCGCGGCGACCGAAGCTCGTATCGGGTTCCGCATCGACGCTAATGCGGCGCCGGTGTATGCAGACAGCGAGCGTGTGATGCAGGTGCTGAACGAACTGGTGACCAATGCCATCAAGTTTTCGCCGCCCGACACCACCATCCGCCTGAGCGCGAAGAATGGGGAGGGAGGTGCGCCCGGCGCCAGGGAGGTAGTCTTTGCCGTTGAGGATCAGGGCCGCGGCATTGCGCCGGCGCAATTGAAGCGCATCTTCGAGCGCTTCCAGCAGGGCGACGCATCAGACACGCGCGAGCTGGGTGGCACGGGTCTGGGGCTGGCATTGTGCCGCAGCATTGTGGAGCAGCACGGCGGGCGCATCTGGGCCGAAAGCGAGCTGGGCAAGGGAAGCAAGTTCCTGTTCACGCTGCCGGCAGCAAGCGGGCCTGGACCTGCATGAACGCGGCAGCCCGGCGATAGCGGACGGCCGGCAGCCGGGGAGCTCACGGCTGGAACCTGACCCTTGAGCACTGAAGCCTGCGCCCTTAAACCTGAATCCTGATACCGCCGTGAGACAATGCCATCGACGGCTTTCCCCGCAGTGAGTCCAAGGCTGCAGGCCAATCCTTCATGGGCGTATACACACAGGCATTCCGATTGCTGTTTGGCCGGCCTCTGGCTACGAGCGAGGAGCGCGCCGAGCATATCGGGCCGCTGGCCGGGATTCCGGTTTTCGGGCTGGACGCCCTCAGCTCGGCGGCGTACGGACCCGAAGCCGCGCTCACGCTGCTGATTCCGCTGGGCCTGCTGGGCGTGCGATACATCGTACCGGTGAGCACGGCCATCGTGATCCTGCTGGGGATTGTCTACGTCAGTTATTGCCAGACCATTGAGGCTTACCCGCACGGCGGGGGCTCGTACACCGTGGCCAGCCAGAACCTGGGCGAGGGAGCGGGGCTGCTGGCCGCGGCGGCGCTGATGATCGACTATATTCTCACGGCGTCAGTGGGAATTTCAGCGGGAGTGGGCGCCCTCATTTCAGCGGCGCCCAGCTTGCAGCCGCATACTCTGGAGCTGTGCCTTCTGGTACTGGCGATTCTCACCATCGTGAACATGCGCGGCGTGCACGACACCGGCGTGGTCTTCATGATTCCCACCTACCTGTTTACGGCGACACTGCTCATCGTGATTGCAGTGGGCGGGTGGCAGACGGTGCACGCGGGGGGCCATCCACACCCGGTTACACCCATGCCCACGGCGCTGCCGGTAAGCGCAGCGCTTAGCGCGTGGCTGCTGCTGAAGGTGTTCTCATCGGGCTGCACCGCCATGACCGGCGTGGAAGCGGTGAGCAACGGAGTGATGGCCTTCCGCAATCCCACACAAAAAAATGCCAGGACCACGCTGACCATCATCATCGCTCTGCTCGCCATTTTGCTGCTGGGCATCGCGCTGCTGTGCCGCGCCTACGGCATTGCCGCCACTGATCCCGGCGGCCCAGGCTACGAAAGCGTGCTCTCCATGCTGACGCGCGCGGTGATGGGTCACGGATGGTTTTACTACGTCACCATCGCCTCGGTGCTGCTGGTGCTGGCGCTGAGCGCGAATACCGCCTTCGCCGATTTTCCGCGCCTGACGCGCGCCATCGCGACCGACGGCTATATGCCGCGCATCTTCCTCATCCGCGGGCGCCGCCTTCTCTATTCGTGGGGGATTTACGTGCTGGTGGTGCTCACCGCGCTGCTGCTGATTATCTTTGGCGGCGTCACCGATCGGCTCATTCCGCTCTATGCCATTGGCGCGTACACCGCCTTTACGCTTTCGCAGGCGGGCATGGTGATGCACTGGAAGCGGCAAGGCAAGGCGCCGGGGCGCATGATTGTCAACGCAGTCGGCGCGGTGGCCACAGGCATCACCGCGGTCGTGGTGCTGATGGCCAAGTTTCTCGACGGCGCCTGGATCACGGTGCTGCTGGTCGGGGTCATGATCCTGTTTATGCGCGCCGTGCATCGGCACTATGTGCGGGTGAATCGCGAGATCGATCTCAACCGGCCCTTCCACCCGGCCCAGATCGGCGAGCCCATTGTGATCGTTCCCGTGGACCGCTGGAGCCGCATCAGCGAGAAGGCGCTGTCGTTCGCGCTCTCCATGTCGTGCGACATTCGCTGCGTGCACGTGCGCACCAGCGACGATCCCGATCCCTTTCCCGAGGTTTGGGAAAAGGATATTGTTGCCCCGCTCAAGGCAGCCGGCGGATGCATTCCCAAGCTGGTGATGCTGAAATCGCCCTATCGCTACATCCTTTACCCCATCCTGGACTACGTGCTGGATGTGGAGCGCGAACGAGAGACCTGCAAGGTGTGCGTGATTGTGCCGGAGCTGGTGGTGCAGCGCTGGTGGCAGGGCGTGCTGCATAACCGGCGTTCCGATTTGTTGAAAGTGATGCTGCTGATGCGCGGCAACCGCCGCATTATTGTCATCAATATTCCCTGGTATCTCGGAGAGGGCTGAGTTTATTTCCATCCCCGGGCGCGCTCTCTTTCCCTCGGGGTCTGCGTCCCAATGGAGGTGGTCTCAAGCCCGCGATTTGAGGCCGCCGCATTGGCTCAAGCGCCCGATGCGCCGCTGCTTGGCGGGCCGCAGACTTCGTAAAAGCCGGGGGAAGAGGATAGTCTAGAAGCGTACCGGAAAGTGAATCAGGGCGTCCGTTCCGGAGCCGTTCCCGGGGGCGGGCAGCCATGCTCTGAAGCCGGCTGACCTTGAGGGGAGTTTTGAAGTTGAAGAGGACGTTCTTCTTTTGCATTCTGGCCGCGGGGTTTGCCGCCCTGCCGGCTGCCGCCCAGTTAAACCCGGAAGAAGCGCCGCCGGAACAGGGTGCGCAGGCATATAAATATGAAGGCTATTTCGGCGCAGCCTATACCCGCATCAGGCAAGTGCCCAATTCCTACAGCGGCCTGGTGGGCGAAAAAATATCACTGGGCCGCGACTGGGGAAAATACTTCCAACTCGCCGGAACCGTCGACTACTACACTTTGGGCACCGGCAGTGTGAATAACCCGAGCCCCGGCCACCCGACGGCCTACACTTTTATGGCTGCGCCAACCTTCCACGTAACGCTCTATGAGAACCTGAGCGGAGAGTTTTTTGGCGAGATGGGCGGAGAGCATACCGGAGGCGAAAGCATGACGCCCAATATCTCCTTCGCGGGGGGTTTTGGCGGAGGTTTCACCTATGGCCTGTCGCACAATTTCGCCGTGCAGCTCACCGGCGACCGCGTGGGGGCATCGTTCTCGCTGCCCAATAATACTGCGGAGTTGGGCTACGCATCGCATCGCACCTGGAACGCGCGCGTGACCATGGGCCTGGTGTACCGGTTCTGAAAGCAGGGACCAAGGGAGCAAGGGAGCAAGGGAGCAAGGCGCCGCCTGCAAGCTTGCTTGCGCGCGATGCGTTCTTCCCGGCTGAGCGAAACGGCCGCGTGCTACACTTCCTGCCGTTATGAAAATCCACATCCGCAATGGATTGAATTTCCTGCTCTGCCTGGGCGCTGGAGCGGCGGTGCTGGGCGCGCAGCCGAACAGTGCGCCACACCTTGAAAAGCGTGGCGCGGCCGTGCAGCTTATCGTCGACGGCCAGCCGTTCCTCATGCTGTCAGGGGAACTGCATAATTCCTCTTCCTCAAATCTCGAGTACATGAAGCCGATCTGGCCCAAGCTGGCCGCGATGGGCCTGAACACCGTGGTGACGCCGCTGAGCTGGGAGTTGATTGAGCCGGAGGAGGGCCATTACGATTTCACGCTGGTCGACGGGCTTATCGACCAGGCACGGCAGGCGCACGAGCGCATTGTGTTTTTGTGGCTGGCAACGTGGAAAAACGGGATGTCGAGCTACGCGCCGGTTTGGGTGAAGCGGGACTCGCGGCGATTCGCGCGCGTGGTGATTCACGGGAATGAGGTGGAGATCCTGAGCCCGCTGTGCGCGGCTACGCGCGATGCCGACGCGCGCGCCTTCGCGGCGCTGATGCAGCACATCAAGGAAACGGACGGAAGCCGGCACACGGTGCTGATGATGCAGATAGAGAACGAAGTGGGCGTGCTGGGCGATTCGCGCGACCGCTCGGAGGCCGCGAACCAGGCGTTCGCCGGCCCGGTTCCCGCGCAGTTGACCGCCTACCTCAAGGCGCATCGAGAGGATCTGCACCCCGATCTGCGCGAACTGTGGGTCGCGAACGGCGCCAAAATGGCGGGCACGTGGACGGAAGTGTTTGGCGAGGGCGAGCGCGCTGACGAAGTTTTTATGGCGTGGCAGTACGCGAGTTTCATGCAGGCCGTGACGCGCAGCGGAAAGGCTGAATACGACATTCCCATGTATGTGAACACCTGGCTGCCCTCAGACAACACGCCGCCCGGCGAGTATCCCAGCGGAGGATCGCAGCCGCGCGTGATGGATGTGTGGAGGGCCGCGGGAACGGCGATCGATTTTTATTCACCCGATTTGTATGCGTCGAATTTCGAAGAGTGGTGCCAGCGCTACCATCGCAACGGGAATCCGCTCTATATGCCGGAGACGCGCGGTGGAGCGGCGGGCGCAGCCAACGTGTTTTATGCGCTGGGCGAGGAGGCCGGGCTTGGGTTTTCGCCCTTCGGCATTGATTCAGAGGCCAGCGAGACGGATCCGCTGGCCGAAAGCTACAAAGCCATTGCGGCCGTGGCGCCGCTCCTCGTGGAGCACCAAAGCGCGGGCGGCGTGCACGGATTCTTGCTCGATCGCGA
>JASHQH010000061.1 GCA_030037635.1 Acidobacteriaceae bacterium | reverse complement strand
GGCACGGTGCCGATGAGAATCAGCATGATGAGGCCCATTCCCTTTTGCCCGTCGTTGGACCCGTGGAAGTAGCTCACGCCCGAGCAGGTGAGGATCAGCAGGGCCCGAATTGGCCAGGGTGGCGGCGTGGCGCCTTCCGGCGCGCGGAACAGCGACTCGGGCGCTGGAATCAGGCTCAATGCCGCCGCCAGCGCCGCGGTGACGCCGATCGCGAAAACGGCCGCCCACAGCAGGCTCCATTTGAACAGGAAGAACGCGGTCAGCCCCAGAATCACGGCCAGGCCCACGGAGCCGAGCAGGCGCGATGCCGGCTTGAGCACCAGGAACAAAATGGCCGCACAGCAAAAGCCCACCACCGGTGAGATCAGCAGCACGCGAAACACGTTGCCCGCCTGTCCCCAATCCACGCCCGATGTGCCGTTGTAGGCGCTCATGATCTGATTGGCGACGCCCACTCCGATGATCGAGCCCACCATGGTGTGCGAACTCGAGGCCGGCAGCCCGAACCACCACGTGCCCAGGTTCCAGATGATGGCCGCAATCAGCAGAGCGAAGACCATGGCAAAGCCCGCGCCGTAGCTCACCTTGAGGATCAGCTCTACGGGCAGCAGCGTGATGACGCTGAACGCCACCGCGCCCGATGAAGCCAGCACGCCGGCCAGGTTGCACATCCCCGACCACACAACGGCGATGTTGGGATCGAGCGAGTGGGTGTAGATGACAGTTGCCACCGCATTGGCCGTGTCGTGAAAGCCGTTCACGAACTCGAATCCCAGCGCAATCAGCAGTGCCACGCTCAGCAGAACGTAGGGCCAGATGCTTACCACCACCACGTTGCTCAGATCCTGCGCGATGTGGATGCCGATATAGCCCAGCCCGCCCAGAAGCGCGACCAGAACCACTCCGCCGCTCACCCAGGCGGAGGTTGGCTTCATTTTTCGATCAAGGAACCCCTCATGAGGCAGGTGTTCCACTGTTGTCGCCAGATCGGCCATTGCGAACTCCATCCATTGAAATAGGGATTTTCGTCCGGAGCCGCTGGAGGCGGCAAGCGCCGAACTTCTTTGGGATATCTAATTCCTGTGAATGAGGCGTCAACGCTCAATGAACGAAACGTCAACAGGCGTTGAATATCTATACGCCAGCCCAGCAGCGCGCAATCGGCATGGCGATGGCTTGTGCGGCGCGGGAAAACTCAGGCAAGCGTGTGGAACAGGCAATAGAGCAGCCCGGAAAGCAGCGCCGCTGCCGGCAGCGTAAACACCCAGCCCGCCGCGATGTTACGAACCGTGGACAGGCGCAAGCCGCTTCCGTTGGCGGCCATGGTGCCGGCCACGCCCGAGCTGAGGATGTGCGTCGTTGAAACCGGCAGGCTCCAGGTATCGGCGGCGAAGATGGTTGCCATGGTTACCAGCCCCGCGCTCGCGCCCTGGGCGTAGGTCATATGCTCCTTGCCGATCTTCTCGCCCACGGTTACGACGATCCTTTTCCAGCCGACCATCGTGCCCAGTCCAAGCGCCAGCGCCACAGCCACCTTCACCCAGCCCGGGATGAAGCGCGTGGCCTTGTCGATCTCGCCCTGGTAGTTCTTCAGCGCGGCGCTCTCCTGGGCGGTAAATGCCGGGTCGCGCGACTGGTTGAGGAGCCGCAACGCCCTCCCCGCCAGATACATATCGTTGCGGATGTTGGTCTGCCCGGCGCCGGGAATGCCGCGCATTGTCTTGTTGGTGGAGACCTCAATCCGGATCTCGTCTACCAGCTGGCTCAGCGCAAGCAGCGACTCCGGCCGCAGCTCCCTGGTCTCGATGTATTTCGTCACCTCGTTACGGGCTTCCGGATCGGGGGTCCCGGCCGGCACATGGCGCTCCAGAATCTGCTCCGTCTCGACTGAAGCCGCAATGAAGCTCTGTACTTGGGCGGGGCTGGCATCGTGGTTGATTGCGTACGCCGTGGGCAACGTGCCAACCAGGATCAGCATGATCAGCCCCATGCCTTTTTGACCATCGTTCGATCCATGGAAAAAGCTGACTCCCGTGCAGCTTCCCACCATCAGGGCGCGAATCGGCCACGGCGGCGGTTGCTTTCCCCTGGGAGCTTCGTAAAGTGCCGGGTACCGGAAGAGCCGCTTGGATGCCAGCAATACAAAGCCGGCCAGGGCAAATCCAAGCAGCGGCGAGATCAGCAGCGCTTCAAGAACCTTGATCACCTGGCTCCAATCCAAGCCGGAGGCGCTGCCGCGCACGTTCATCAATTGACTCGCCAGCCCTACGCCGATAATCGATCCCACCATGGTGTGCGAGCTGGAAGCCGGCAGCCCAAACCACCACGTCCCCAGGTTCCAGAGAATCGCAGCGATCAGCAGCGCAAAAACCATGGCGAAGCCGGTTCCCGAGCTCACCTTCAGAATCAGCTCCACGGGCAGCAGCGTGATGATGGCAAAGGCCACCGTTCCCGAAGAAGCCAGCACGCCGGCTAGATTGCAAAGCCCCGACCACACCACTGCAACGTTGGGAGGCAGCGAGTTGGTGTAGATCACCGTCGCCACCGCATTGGCCGTGTCGTGAAAGCCGTTCACAAACTCGAACCCCAGTGCGATGAGCAGCGCTACTCCCAGCACCAGGTACGGCCAGACGCTGGTCACGGTTACGCGGTTCAGGTCCCTGGCCACGTGCACCCCGATGTAGGCGAGGCCGCTCGACAAGGCCAGCAGGAAAATCCACCAGCCCACCCGTCTCGAAGTGCTGTTGTGCCTGCTCTCCTCGAGACTTGGCGTTGCTGGAATGATATGAACTGCCGTCGCGAGATCGGCCATCAGAAATCACCACGGCGTCCGGAAAAATTCCGGCTTCGCCTGGGCCTCCCGGTGGGAAACGCAGCGATGGTGCAACTTTTCAATGGAAATAGTGAGGATCCTGGGTGGAAAGAGGTCGAGCAGAGCAAGATGGCGTGCATAAAACCTCAACAACCGCGGTCTTTCGCGGCTGTTTACCCGGCAGTGAGGAAGTAGGAACCGGGCTACATTCAAGTCTATACCTGCTGATCGCGGCGAATGTGGAACATCCCACCCGGACGGCGGCGAACCGGCGATGAGGAGGAGAGCGGTATCGCTCTGTATCTATGTAAAAGTAAATAACTTATCGGCATCCAATCGATTGCCACTCGTTCCTGGGACGGCTTCCGTCAAGGCTCTTGACATCGTTTGAAGCAGATGGCCTGGCTTCGCGAATTGGAATCGCCTCATCTTCAAGAAGCGCAGTGAGTTATTCCGGCAGAGTCACCGTGCCTTCCACGTTCAGCGTCCCGGAGACCGTGGCCGCGCCGGTGTTGGGCTGGCCGCCACCCACCGTCACCGTGTACGTCCCCTGGGGCACGGTCGGCTCTCCCGCTTCGGACACCATGCTCAGGTCGCGCGGCTTCAGCTCAAAGCGCACTTGCGTGGACGCTCCCGGCTCGAGGTGCACGCGTTCAAATCCGCGCAGCGCACGCAGCGGCGCACCCGCGACGGCAGGAAAACTCAAATACAACTGCGCCACTTCATCGCCCGCGCGTGCGCCGGTGTTGGTCACGGTGGCCTGCACCGCTACCGGGTCTCCGGCATGCACTGCCGCGCCCGGAACCTTCAAATCGCTGTAGGAAAACTTTGTGTAACTCAGGCCATATCCGAACGGATAAAGCGGCGTTCCCGTGAAGTACCGGTACGTCCGCCCCTTCATCGAGTAGTCCTCGAAGTTTGGCAACTGGCTGACATCCTTATAGAAGGTCACCGGCAGGCGGCCCGCGGGATTGTTCGCGCCCGACAGCGTCTGCGCCACAGCGGTCCCGCCCTCTTCGCCCGGGTACCACGCGTCCAAAATGGCATTGGCGTGGGCATTGGCCCAGTTCACGCCCAGCGCGCTGCCGTTGGTGAGCACCACCACCAGCGGCTTGCCCGCGCCGGCCACGGCCTCAAGCAATGTCTCTTCGGGCGCCGGCAGATCCAGGCTGGTGCGGTCGCCGCCCAGGAATCCCGGCTCGTCGACGCGCATCTCCTCGCCCTCAAGTTCGCTGGTGATGCCCACCACGGCCACAACCAGATCTGCGCTTTGCGCCGCTGTTACCACTGCGGGATCGATGCGCGAATCGATCTTGCCCCACATGAGCCGCAAGTGCAGGCCCGCATTCGCCGTCCGCTGGTACTCCACCACCAGCCTGGCGGGTTTGCCCGCATCCAGGTGGACCTTTCCGGTCAGCGTTTCGACCCCGTGCGGATAGTTCGCCATCACGACCGGTCTGCCGTCCACAAAGACCCGGAAAAACCCGTCCGTTTCCACACCCAGGTTGTATTCGCTGGTCTCCGGCGCGGTGATCGTCGTCTCATAGCGCACACTCAGCGGCTCCACGTTGGCCGTCTCCGGCGGCAGCGGCTGCGCCGCAATATCGATGCCCGGTTCCGTGCGCGTGGCCAGCACGGCTGTGGCGTTGCTCTGCTGGCTTGAGAAGTTCACAATGCTCTGATTGGAATAGATCGCCTTGACGCCCGGCTGCCCATCCACTGAGAGCACCGCGTTCGGAACCGGCTCGGCTTCCTTGCTCAAGAAGCCCGTCCCCGCCACATAGTTGACGGTGTCGCCCGCGAATTCCTTCCGCATTCCCTCCAGGATCGACACGGTGTGCGTGGGCACACCGGTGTAGTTGCCCAGCAGCACGCGCGTCTGCTCGGCGAGCGGCCCCACCACCAGGATCTTCGCTCCCGAGGTCTTCAGCGGCAGCGTGCCATCGTTCTTGAGCAGCACCATTGACTCATTGGCCAGCTTGAGCGCCAGTGCGCGATGCGCTGCGCTGTTCAGTTGGCTCGCGTCGATCCTGGTGTAAGGCACGATCGCCGGCGGATCGAACATGCCCAGCTTGATGCGCGCAGTAAACAGCCGCGTCACCGCCGTGTCGATGTCGCTTTCCTTCAGGTAGCCTTCCTTCACCGCGTCGATGTACGGCCTGTAGTCGTGGTCGTCGGTCACCTTGGCGCGGAAGTCGATGCACTCGTTGTCCATGCCGCGCTCCAGGCTGATGGCGGAAGCCTGCGCCTGCGTCGGTTCGAAGCGGTGACCATCGAGAATGTTGCGCACTGCTCCGCAATCCGACACCACGTAGCCCTGGAATCCCCATTTCCCGCGCAACTGATCCTCAAGCAGGAATTCATTGGCGCAGGCCGGCTGTCCGTTGATGGCGTTATAGGCGCACATCACGCTGTCGGCCTTACCTTCTGTCACGGCGGCGCGAAATGCCGGGAGATAAGTGTCGAGCTCGTCGTGCTTGCTCACGTCCACGTCGGCAAAGTGCCGTGTTGGCTCCGGCCCCGAGTGCACCGCAAAGTGTTTGGGCGTGGAAATCACGCGGAAATAATGCGGATCGTCGCCTTGCATCCCGCGCACAAAGGCCACGGCCATGCGCGCGGTCAAAAACGGATCCTCGCCGTACGTCTCCTGCCCGCGTCCCCAGCGCGGATCGCGGAAGATATTCACGTTCGGCGCCCAGAAATCGAGTCCATGAAAGATCAGGCTGTTGCCGTCGTTGGCGGCTGTCGATTGCGCGTTCACCACGCGCGCCTCGGTGCCGATATCCACGGCCATTTCGTGAATTGAGGGGGTGTCAAAGGTCGCCGCCAGCCCGATGGGCTCGGGAAACTCCGTGGTTCCGGGCACGGCCACGCCATGCAGAGCCTCGCTCCACCAGTCGTAGCCCGGTACGCCCAGACGTGGAATAGGCCGCGCCTGGTTCACCAGCTGGCTGGCCTTCTCTTCAAGCGTCATGCGATGCACCAAGTCCGCCGCGCGCTGTTCCGCGGGCAGGTTGGGGTTCAGGTAGGCCGGCTTCTCAGCATTCTGCGCCCAAAGGCCGCATGCCCCAGTTACCCACCCCACTGCTGCAACGCCAATCCATCCCCATCTCGCCATCGTTCCCCCGCCGGGCAAATCGAATCGCCGCCAAACATCATATCAAGCACACAACGCCATCAGAAAATCGTTTTAGATGAACGATCCTGCGACCACCTCTGAGCTACTGCCTCGCCCCTTGTTCCCAGTTTTCTTGTTCCCTCGGTCCCTCGGTCCCTTGGTCCCTGCTTCTTCGCTCCCTCGCTCCCCTGCTCCCTGCCGTTGTAACCTTTCTTCCGCAACCTCCGTAAGCAAATCAGAAGGGGAAGCGCGGATGCCGGAACCTCTGAGCGACGTTCTGGACCGGTTCCGGCAAGGCGACCTCGACGCTTTCGAATCGATCTTCCGCGAGCATCAGCGCGCCGTTTACGGCTGGATCCTGCGCATGGTGCGCAATACGGCCGCCGCTGACGACCTCACGGTGGAGACATTCTGGCGCATCTATCGCGCCCACGCGCGCTTTCTCCCCGGCCGGCCCTTCGCGCCGTGGGCGCGCCGCATCGCGACGCGCGTGGCGCTCGATTGGCTGCGCACGCAGCGGCCCGACGCGGAGTTTCCCGTTGAAGCCGCCGATCTTCCCGCGCCGCTGGCGGCCGATCCCGGCATCACTGCCGAGATTCGCCGCAAAACCACGCAGGCCTTCGCCCGGCTGCCGCCGCGCCTGCGCCTCGCGGCCGTTCTTTCGCTGGTTGAAGGGCAGCCGCATAACGAAATCGCCGCGGCGCTCGGCATTTCCGCCGGAGCCGTGAAGCTCCGCGTCTTTCGCGCCGTACGTTTGTTGAGAAAAGAGCTGGAAAGGCAGGGAATGACACCATGACTGCGCACGATGAGGACCGCATCAAGGAATTGCTCCAGCAGGCGCTGCCGCCTGTCGATCCTGACGCTGAGCCGGCGCGCGACCTGTGGCCCGCCATGCTGCGCCGTCTCGACTCAGCCGCGGCGACTCGCCCCGCACTCCGCAGGGTTCCATGGCTCGACTGGGCGCTGCTCGCCGGCCTCATTATCTTCATCGCCGTTTTTCCGGCCACCATTCCGGTTCTTCTCTACTACCTATGAACCCGGGTTCACAGTTCGCAGTTGACAGTTCAACGGCCTAGAAACTGCGAACCATGAACGACGAACTCGCAAGCGACTGAAAGGAGCCCTCCCATGAATCCACATCCTTACCTTCGCGCTTATCTCGCCGGAGTCTTCGTGACCTCGCTGGTTCTGCCGCTCATCCTCACGGTGTTCATCGTGGTGCGGCTCGTGCTGCAGCTTCCTGTGCCCATTGAGCGCGGCCTCATCTTTCCCATGGCGGTGGTGCCGGCAGTGTGGGGTTTGTGGAACATGCTCTGGCTGGTCAGTCACGAGCGTACGCATCTTGCTGCCGGTGTGCACGGCGCCGTCCTGCCGTTTGTGTTGCTTCCCTGCGGAACCCTCGTGGCCCATTGTCTGGGCATCCTTGCGCTGGGCTCAACAGGAGTGACATGGTTCCAGGCGTGCTCAGTGCCCTACGCCTGGATCGCGGTTGGTTTTTGCTTTGGCGTCGCCGCTTACTATCTGGTCTGGAAATACATTGTCGGCTTTGTCAACCGCGTGCTCGGCATCGCGTAATCGCGAGGGCGCGGCGAGCTTCACGCGGCGGCGATTGCAAAGAGAGGAACCATGACCGCAGGCACCGCCCGCGCTCGCTTCTTCGCCGTGCTGGGCACGTTCGCTTTTCTCATCCTGGCTCCCGGCACGGTGGTGGTTCTTGTTCCCTGGTGGATCACGCACTGGCGCGTACACGCGCACTTGGCCGGGCTTGGGCCTCTGCGTGTTGCCGGCGCTCTCACCATCGCCGCCGGCACAGCCGTGGTTCTCGATTCCTTCGTGCGCTTTGCCCTGCAGGGCGTGGGAACGCCCGCGCCCGTTTATCCCACCCGCCATCTCGTCGTCAAAGGCTTCTATCGCTATGTGCGCAATCCCATGTACGTTGCGCTCCTGCTTATCCTCGCCGGGCAGGCGCTGTTCTTCGCCGACGCGCGCCTCATCGTCTATGCGTTCTTCGCGTGGCTGGCCACGCACCTGTTTGTCGTGTTTTACGAAGAGCCCACGCTGCGCCGCTCGTTTCGCGATGATTACGCGCAGTTCACAGCGCACGTGCCCCGCTGGATTCCGCGCGTGACACCGTGGAAGAGCGACCGCAGCGTGGAGAGCTGACAGCTGAATGCCGGGAGCCAGGTGCTAGAAGCTAGAAGCTAGGGGCTTCCTCCTGGCGCGGCGTGCACGCAATCCTCATGAGCGCGCCGCCATCCAGCCAGTTCAGCTCGCAGTGCTCGCAATCTTCCATCACCACGTGCCCGCCGCCGTAATAAAAGTGCGTCTCCATGGGGCGATGGCACGATGGGCAATTAAGCTTGCGGTCCAGGTCCCTCGCGTCTTCAGTAACTGGAATCTCCTTGCCTTCATGCTGCGCGCGTACCTGCTGAATCAACCCTTCGAACGCGCCCATCGCCACCAGCACACCATGGCACTGCTTGCACGCACGCAGCGGCAAGTTCCCTAAGGCCGCATCCCAGAGAGAAACCTCGCACACCGGGCACTGGCAACCCTCCGCCTCGCCCAGGTAGCGCAGGCCCTCGGCGTCCGGCGCGGAGTAAACAACGCTCTTGCAATAATCGCAATGCAGGTTGATGAGCCCGCGCTCCACGCGCAACGGCGCTCCACACGAAGGACAATTCATTGCGGATTTCCGCACTCGGGACAGAACTTCGCGCGCTCCGGCATGGGCTTGCCGCACTCGATGCAGAACTTGGTGCCCGCCGCCGGCGCTGCCGCAACACTGTTCGCTGCCTGCGCCTGCCGCGGCACCAGGCGTCCCGGCCCCGCTCCGGGCGCAAACGTTCCGGGTGTCGATCCGCCCATGAGCGCCTGCGCCATGGCGGCGCCTGCGCCCAGCCCCACACCCATCCCGGCCGTGCCGCCGGTATTTTGCGCCGCCTCTTCCAGCGATTCGGCCGTCTCAAACTGCGTCAGCCGCCCCAGGTCACCGGCCATGTTCACGCCGATGCGCTGGTCGATTACTTTCTGCAAATCATCGGGCAGCGAGATGCTCTCCACAACAAACTGGTTCAGCTCCAGCCCCAGGGCCGCAAAGATCGGCTTCACATCCGCCGTCACTTTCTCTGTCAGCGCGCCCAGGTTCGCCGCCATGTCGACAAAGGAGATCTCGCTTCCGGCAAAAATCGCCGTCAACCGCGCCACAATCGTCGTGCGCAACTGCCCTTCCAGATCATCGGCAAATACTTCCTCGCGCGTGCCCGTTACTTCAGTGAAAAACTTCCGCGGGTCGGCAATGCGGTAGGCGTAATTGCCGAATGCGCGCAGCCGCACCATGCCGAACTCCTTGTCGCGGGTCGTAATCGCCGCCGGGGTGCCCCACTTCTGGTCAATCTGCAGCCGGGTCGAGAAGAAATACACATCCGACTTGAACGGCGACTCAAAGTCCTTGCCCCAGTTCATCAGGTCGGTCAATACGGGCAGGTTGCGCGTATTCAGCGTGTGCAGGCCGGGTGAGAGCACGTCGGCAATCCGGCCCTCGTTCACAAACAGCGCCAGTTGCGACTCGCGCACCGTCAACTGCCCGCCGTTCTCGATCTCCATGTCCTGCATGGGATACCGGAACGAAAGGATTCCCTCAATGGATTCATTCCACTGAATGACGCGGATAAACTGCTTGCTGATGAATTGGCTGAGCGGCACGGTATTCCTCCCGCGCTGGATCGTATCACTGCTCGCTCGCGTTCTTCACTCCAACTTAAGTCGTAGCAGGCCGTAATGTTGCATCAGATTCATCAACCCCGATAGGCGCCCCGCTACCCCCGGGAGCGGGCCCGGCTCATTTGCTGCAGCCGGCCATCCTCAGGGAAGTTTGGGGCAGTTCCGCGGCAAGTGCGGTCGAAAGCCTGCCGGACCCTGGGCGCATCATTTCGATACGCCCTAAAGACCGTCGCCTTCCGACCCGATAACTCGCATAAGGGTTTCTTGCGATGGCGCTGTTCGACTTCAATCCAGAGGATGCAAAACCGGCTCGCTTCGCCGCCCGCCTGCCCATCCTTTCCCGCGATGAGAAGGTTTTCGGCTACAAGCTTCTGTTCCGGAGCGGCGTCAATAACTATTTCCCGTCGGTTGAAGGGGACGTCGCCAGCCGGGGCGTGATCGATATGGCGAGCTTGATCGGCCTCAGGACGCTTTCCAATAACCTGCCTGCCTTCATCGTCACCACGCGCGACGTTCTGGTTCAGGACTATTTGGCTCTCCTTCCGGCTGACAAGGTGATCGCGGAGATTCCGGATTCCGTCCCTGGCGACGCCCAGGTGTTGCGCGCGTGCAGTCTGCTCAAGGAAGCCGGCTACAAAATTGCGCTGAGCAACTTTCGCGGGCATGATCCTCGGGGAGAACTGGAGAACATCGCGGATTACATCAAAGTCGACATCAAAGAGTCGCCCCTCACTGAAGTCTCAAAACTGGTACGCCGGTACCGCGACCGCGGACCGAGGCTGATCGCCGAGAAAGTGGAAACGAGGGAAGATTTCGAGTTCTGCAAGGTCGAGGGATTTACCTTCTTTGAAGGCTATTTCTTTCGCAAGCCCGAGATGATGCGGGCACGCGGCGCGCAATCGAATCGCACCGTCTATCTGCGCCTGCTGGCGGCCATCTCCCGGCCGGTTCTCGACTGGAGAGAACTGGAGACGATCGTCAAATCGGATCCCATGCTCTACTATCGGTTGCTGCGCTACCTGAACTCGGTCATCTTCGGGCTGCAGAGCGAAGTGAAGACCGTAGGCCAGGCGCTCACCATCCTGGGCGAAAACGAGACCCGCCGCTGGTGCCAGCTCAGCGGCATGCTTGAGCTGTCGAGGAACAAGCCCTCCGATCTGGCGCTGGCATCTCTGGTGCGCGCGCGCTTTGCGGAATCGATCGCCGCCCGGGTGGACTGCGGGGCGTCGGACCTGTTCCAGGTGGGGCTGCTTTCGCTGGTGGATGCGATTCTTGAAATCCCCATGGGCGAGGTGCTGGAAGGGCTGCCGCTCGATGAGGCCTCGAAGACCGTTCTTCAGGAAAACAAGGGGCCGCTTGCCAGAGTGTACGAACTCATGCTCGCTGTGGAGGCCGGCGTGTGGCCCAAGGTTACGGCCCTGGCCCGTAACCTGGGCATTGAGCAGGAGTTCATTGCCCATTCGCAGTGGAACGCGATGGAATGGGCGCAATCGATTGTGACCACAGCTTGATCCGAAGCGCGCGGCGCACCATCGGTCTTGAAAGGCCGCCCCAACGCGCCTATCGAACGCCGTATTTCTCAATGAACCGCGCAACCGTATTGAGCCACGCAATCAACTGATCGTTCAGCGACTCGTACGTGCCGCCCGGATACAGATCGATATCCATCTCGAGCCACGGATCCTTGACGTCATCGAAGTAAGCGCGCGTCCAGCGGTTGCTGCTGTTCCAGTCGTTCAATTGCGAAGTATCGAATCCGCCGTGGGTCGAAAATCCCGCCGCGAGCTCAAGCGATTCGTAGCGGTTATCCTTGCCATCCCGCATAAAGATGTTGAACGGCGTGTTTTTGATCCTGATCACAAGATGGCGCTCGCCGCTTTCGGCGGTCACCACGTTGGGCGAGAGATTCACCGTCTCGAGCCACGCAACCAGCTCTTCAATGGTCAGTCCTCCCTCAGGAACCGGGTGCACCGATGCCGGCGACGGTTGCGGCAGGTACGGCGTTGCCTGCGGCGCGGCGGGTACCGGCTCCGGCGGAGGGGTTGGGGTTGGCTGCGCGGCGGCAGGGGGCGCCTCGGGTGCGACAGGCGCCGACTGCGGTCGAGCATCGGGCGGCGGCGCGGGTTGCGCATCCGGCGCGCTTTCCGCCGTAGCGAGGGCCGCACCGCAGCCAGTGCAGAATCTTTGGTTCGGTTGGGCCGGATGGCCACAGCGGGTACAAAACACGTTGATTCTCCAATAATCTAGAAAGATTTTGCAGCGGGTCTTTGCACAATATCAGTTCGACGCCCGAAAGGTAAAGACCGGCAAACTGTTTCGGCACTGGCTTTGCGCGGGCCTCGATGTCTGTGCTGTGTTCGGCCGGCTACTGGCTGCCGGCTCCAGGCTACTGGCCGCTCTTGAAGAAATCCCCCAGCCCCGCCCGCTCAGCGTGCGCCGCCATGGCGGCCTGAATCGTCAATGCCAGCTCCAGCGCCGCACATCCCTGCTTTGCCGTCACCTGTGGTTCGCGCCGCGTCCGCACCGACTCCAGAAACGACTCGATCTCCAGCCGCAGCGGCTCGCCCGGCGTTACCTCCGGCTTCACAAAGCTCAGTCCGGGCGCAGGGCCGTCGTGCCGCTGCGCCAGGCTTTTGGCAATTTCATTCAACTTTTCGGGATCGTCTTTCGCGGCCACAAGTTTCATCATCAATGCCGCCGGCACCTGGCCCGACGCGAGCAGCTCCTGAATCACTGCGGCGTCGAGTTTTCCCGTCGCCAGGAACTCCATGGCTGCCGCGGCAAGCTCACTGCCGGCCGCTGAGCCTTGTCCGAGAGCCTGCCCCGCCGCAGGTGGGGGGTCGATGCGAATCACCAGCACATCCCGCCGCGCGTAATCGATCGACACGTATTGCCGCGGCTCAAAAAAGCGCAGTTTCCTGACCCGTTCCGTCGACACGCGCGAGGCCGTGAAGTTGGCCACGCACCCCGACTCGAATTCCACGCGCACGTTGGCAATATCCACCCTAGGCGAAACAATCGGCAGGCCCACCGCGCGCACCTCGCGCACCGGGGAGCGGGCAAACGTCAACACGATATCCAGGTCGTGAATCATGAGGTCCAGGACCACGTCCACGTCCAGCGAGCGCGGCGAAAACACGCTCAGCCGGTGCGCCTCAAAAAACATCGGCCGCTTGAGACGCGGTTGCACCGCCAGCACCGCCGGGTTGAACCGCTCCAGGTGTCCCGGCTGCAAGATTCGCCTGTTTTTTTCGGCTTTTTCAATCAGATCGCCGGCTTCGCCCAGGTTCGCCGCCAGCGGCTTTTCCACCAGCAGATCCAGTCCCGCATCCAGCAGCGCCAGAGCCACCTCGTGATGCTTTACCGTGGGAACCGCCACGCTCGCTGCATCCAGCTTCAGGTCCGCGCGCAGCAGTTCTTCCACGCCCGGAAAAACCGGGATTCCGTACTGCTTCCCGGCCTCAGCCGCCCGCGCCGCATCCGGTTCCACCGCGGCAGCCAGCGTTACCTCTCCGCCCGCGGCCTCCAGCTCGCGCACCACGCGCAGGTGATTGCGCCCGAACATTCCGGCGCCCGCTACGGCGACGCGCAACTGTCTTCCGTCGGCTATCGTGCCGCCTCTTTCTCGGGCCCTTTTCCTTCCACGGCCTTCAGGCAGCGGGTGTAAAGCGCGAGCAGCTGGTTCACGTGCTCGTCGGGTTTCGCCGCCCCTGTCCCGGTGAATCCGGTCGACGGGGCCGCCGGCTTTCCCACGCCCGCAGTTCCGGCCACAAACTTCATCAGGTCAAGCGCGATGTCTTCATTGCGGCGGGCTCCAAGCCCCGCAATCTCCTGTGTATCCATGGGCAAATTCTCCGAAGTCCCGATGCTACCAGATCAGCCGCGCACTGTTTCGGGGCGCCCCGTCCCGGCTCCGCCAGGGCGGGGGCTGACTTGACTCCCCCCCAACGGCGCTAACTCCGCTAACCCCGCTAGCGCCGCTGCCGTCTCCCTGTCCATTTACGGACAGTTGCTTGCAATTCTGGACAAAGCACGATCCGTTATCCGCGCAACTGCCGGGGAGAATTCGTTGAAATGAAGAGGCTTGTTTTTGCAGCCGTGGTGGCCCGGCAAATGCATTCTGCATCAGCGGGGCAGACCTCGCCCCGTGGCCGGGGCAGCGCGAACCCGGCGGCAACCAAAAGGAGGACCAATGGCCGGCTTGCTGCACGATCTGCGCTTTGCTCTGCGCCAGTTACGCAAAAATCCGGGCATGGCGCTTCTTGCCGTCCTCACGCTGGCCTTAGGTGTCGGGGCAAACACGGCGATCTTCACCATCATCGAGAGCGTGCTGCTGCGGCCGCTGCCCTATGCGCACGCCAGGCAGCTCGTCTACATCGGCCCGGCCGACTCCAAAGGCTTCGGTCCCACGTCATGGCTCAACTACCGCGACATCCGCAGCCAGTCGCAGCTTCTCGACCAGTTAGCCGGCTACTCTGAAGATGCCAGCGTGGTGGAGAGCAACGACTCTTCGCAGAGCGTCCTGGCGCCGCGTGTCACGCCCAATGTCTTCTCGATGCTGGGCGCGCAGCCTCTGCTCGGCCGCACCTTCACCGATGCGGAAGGGCAGGCGGGCGGGCCGCAGGTGGTGCTCCTTTCTGAAGGAATCTGGCGCCAGACCTTCCATGCCGATCCCACGATTGTGGGCCGGACGCTTCGCATCGGCGGCCAGTCGCGCACCGTGATCGGGGTCATGCCGGATTCGTTCCGCTTCCCCGACTCGATGGGCGCCGACGTGCGCAAGGGCATCTGGCTGCCGATTCAGCCCAGTGCGCAAATGCTTAACGACCGCGGCTACGACTTCTTCATCGTCGTGGGCAGTGTGAAACCGGGCGTCACCCTCCCCCAGCTTCAGCAGGAGCTGAACTCCATCGCCGCGCACATCCCGCGCGACAAAGACCAGTCTGCGCTGGCGTTTCGCACTGCTTCGTACCAGGAAACGCTCACTGGACCGGTGCGGCCGGTGCTGCTGGCCCTGTTTGCCGCTCTCGGCCTGGTGCTGCTCATTGCCTGCGCCAACGTGTCCAACCTGCTGATCGCCCGCTGTCTGGCACGGCAGCAGGAGTTCGCGGTGCGCTCGGCGCTGGGCGCCGGCCGGGTGCGGCTGGTGCGCCAGATGCTGGCCGAGGGCCTGACGCTGAGCTTGCTGGGCTGTGCCGTGGGCGTGGTGCTGGCGCAAACCGCCATGATTCTCATGCGCAAGCTGCCGCAGGGAACCATTCCCCTGTCTGACTCCATCGCCATTCACTGGACCGTGGTGCTCACGCTGGCCGTCATCGCCGTCGCGACGACGGTGCTTTCGTCGCTGCTGCCGGCGCTTCTGGTGGCGCGCGCCAATCCGCAGGTGGCGCTGCAGGCTGCCTCGCGCGGCCTGGGCTCGCGCACCGTGAGCGGGCGCCTCAGCGGCATCCTGGTGGCAGGCGAAGTGGCGCTCTCAACGCTGCTGTTAGTGGCCACCGGGCTGCTCTTCCACACGCTGTGGAACCTGGAGCAGGCGCGGCTGGGCTTCGACGTCGAGCATCTCACCACGTTCACCGCCATGCCCGCCGATGCGGCCGGTTTCTCTGACCTGGCCGTGTCCACTGACACCGCCAACGCTCCCGTCTCCGTGGCCACGCTGGTCTACCAGCCCATACTCGACAATATCCGTCACTTGCCTGGCGTCGAAGATGCAGCGCTGGTCACCAGCCCGCCACTCTCTGACCTGGGTATAGGCTCAAGCTTCGAGATCGTGGGCCGCGCCAAGGACCGTGACCTCCATCTTGAGACCAACGTCACAGCGGTCAGCGGCGAGTATGCCCGCACCTTGGACACGCCGGTCATGCGGGGGCGCATGATTGCGTCCAGTGATGCTGAATCCGCGCCGTTCGTGCTGGTGGTCAACCAGGCGTTCGTCAAGAAGTACTTCCCCGGCGAGGAGCCGCTGGGCAAGCAGATCAACCTGGGCGGCAAGGACACAGGCATGCTCAAGCCGTACACGATTGTGGGCGTCCTCGCCGACCAGGCACAGGGCGCGGTCGCCGCCGACATCCAGCCGGCGGTGTTCCTGCCCATGCAGCAGATCCCCACCACCTCGCTCTTCTATCCCGCGCTGCTCAAGACCGTGGTCAGCTTCGTGGTCAGAACGCGCGGGAACATTCCCATGGCGACAGAGATGCGCGACGTCTTCCATCGTGACGCGCCCGGATATGCGCTCGATGATTTCGAAACCATGCAGGAAGCGGTCGAAAAGAACACCTTCGCGCAGAGACTGGGGCTCTATCTGGTGGGCTCATTCGCCGGACTCGCCGTGGTCATGGTCATCGCCGGCCTCTACGGTGTGCTCTCGCAGCTGGTGAGCTACCGACGCCGGGAAATCGGCGTACGCATGGCTCTGGGCGCCACGCGCCGCAGCGTGGCCGAAATGGTGCTGCGCCAGGGCTCCATGCTGGTGGGCGCGGGGCTCATCGCCGGCCTGGTGCTTGCCTTGGCCGGCGGCCGGCTGGTCAAGAGCTTTCTCTACCAGGTGCAGCCCCTCGACGCTTCCACCTACTGCGCCGTCGCGCTGGCGCTGGCCATCATCGGCCTGATGGCCGCACTGCTGCCCGCGCGGCGCGCCGCGACCATCCAGCCCATGCAAGCTCTCAGAGAGGAATGACGCGCCAGCTCCGCTAACGCCGCTGCCTCGGCCGGGTGCCCCACTCTCGCGACGCCCTTGTTTTTGTCGCCAGGGCGGGGGAGCTGCCTCCGCTAGTCTTACTCCAATGCCCCTCGCCTATCTCGCCCTCGGCGCCAATCTCCCCAGTCCCGCCGGTCCTCCTGAGGCCACGCTCGCGGCCGCGGTCGCCCGCCTCGCCTCGTTTGGCCGCATCAGCGCCCGCTCCTCGCTCTATTCCACCGCGCCCGTCGGCCTCACCGATCAACCGCGCTTCCTCAACGCCGTCATTGCGCTCGACACCAACCTCGCGGCGCGGGATTTGCTTCATGCTCTCCTCGCGCTCGAACGCGACTTCGGCCGCGACCGCACCTCATCGATTCCCGACGGGCCGCGCACGCTCGATCTCGACGTTCTCTTCTACGGCGATCAGCTCATCAGCGAGCCCGGCCTCGAAATCCCCCACCCGCGCTTCGCGCAGCGCGCCTTCGTCCTCATCCCCCTCCACGAAATTGCGCCCGCGCTCCGCGATCCCCGCTCCGGCCGAACCATCGCCCAGCTTCTCTCCGTTCTCAAGCTCGACTCGGCTCAGGAACCGCCGCTCGTCGCACGCGTCGAAAGCACTCTGTGGCGCGCCGAACGTCTGTGAGCGCTCGCCCAGCGCGCCTGCCGGGGTGCCCCGGGGAGCACGATTCCGGGACCGGGAACCAATGCTGCAGGCTGAGCTCATTCCCGCTGCGTATACAGCGCCCAAGCAGCCGCCAAGTCCTGCACGATGTGACCCAGCGATTTGTAAACCGTAATCTCCTCGCCCGAGCGGCGCCCTTCCACCTCGCCGGCCAGCACCTGCCCAATCTCGCCGGCGATATGGCTGTCATCCACCAGTCCGGCCTTCTTCGCCCGCAAAAATTCGGCGCCTTGCTCTAGAACGCTCTGGCGGCTGTCGGCGATGAACCGCGATCGCGCCACAAGATCGCTGTCCACTTCCGCAGGCCCCGCGTAGCTTGAACCCACCACGTTTACGTGCGTCCCCGGCCTGATCCATTCGCCTTTCAAAATCGGCTCGCTCGCCGAGGTCACCGTGCACACAATATCCGCCTCGGCGACCGCCTCTTGTACCGTCCCCGCAGCCTTCACCGGCACGTCCAGCGCGGCCTGCATGCGCTCCGCGAAGGCACGGGCCCGATCGGGCGACCGTCCCCAGACCACCACCGATTCAATCCTGCGCGCCTTCGCGATCGCCCGCGCGTGCGTCCCTGCCTGTTCGCCGTAACCGAGCAACGCCAGCCGGCAAGCGTCCTTGCGCGCCAGCGCCCCGGTCGCTACGGCGCTCGCCGCGGCCGTACGAATGGCCGTGATCTCGCCGGCATGCACTGCGCACACGGGCGCGCCGCTTTCCGGATCAAAAAGAATCACCAGCCCCTGGTGCGATTGAATGCCGCGCTCAAAGTTGCCGTGGAAAACGCTGATCAGTTTGGCGCCGAACACCTGGTGCGCGCCCATGGCTCCCGGCATAATGCCGAACAACCGCCCCTCTGACAGCGGAATGATCGAGCGCAGAAGCTGCTTTGTCTCGCCCTGCGAAAATGCGATCATTGCCCGCCGCACAATCGGGATACACACTTCATACGTCAGCCGCCGCGCCACTTCTTCGCGATCGATGAATCGCATCCCTTGCTCCTCGCCGCGCCGGCCCGAACCAACTTTTTGGTTCGCGCCGGCCACTCCAAGAGTCTACCGTTGCTCTTGCGCGATGAGCGGGCTTTCCCGCCCGATAAAATCAGGAGGTGACTCCAACGTTCCAGCTCATTGCTGAAACGCCTGCGGGCGGGCGCCGCGGCCATCTCGTCCTCCCGCATCAAACCGTCGCCACGCCCGTCTTCATGCCCGTCGGCACACAGGGCACGGTCAAGGCCGTCCCACAGGAGACGCTCGAGTCTCTGGGCGCCGAAATCATTCTCGGCAACACCTACCATCTCTATCTGCGGCCCGGTCACCAGGCCATCCGCCGCATGGGCGGCCTGCATCGCTTCATCAGCTGGCCGCACGCCCTGCTCACCGATTCCGGCGGCTTCCAGGTCTTCTCTCTCACCGCGCTGCGCAAAGTCACTGAAGATGGCGTTCGCTTCCGCTCGCATCTCGACGGGAGTTCGCACTTCTTCACTCCCGAGCACTCCATCGACGTGCAGATTGCCCTCGGCGCGGATATCTGCATGGCCTTTGACGAATGCACCGAATATCCCGCCGATCGCTTCCGTGCTGAACAGAGCCTGCGCCTCACCATGGCCTGGGCGCGCCGCTCCGTCGACCATTTCCGGGCCCACCAGCTTGAAGTTCCGTGGTTTGATCCAAAGGCCTGCCGCACGCAATGTCTCTTCGGCATCGTTCAGGGCGGCATGTATCGCGACCTGCGCCGTCAATGCGCCCAGCGTCTTGTCGAAATGGAATTCGACGGCTACGCCATCGGCGGCCTGAGCGTCGGCGAGCCCCGCGAGCTCACCCTCGAAATCGTCGCCGAAGTGCTGCCGCTGCTCCCCAAAGACAAGCCGCGCTATGTGATGGGTGTCGGCTATCCCGACGAGATCGAGCAGTACGCACGCATGGGCGTCGACATGATGGATTGCGTTCTTCCCACACGCGCTGCGCGCCACGCCCTGCTCTTCACCAGCCAAGGCCGGCTCAACATCAAGAACAAGCAATTTGCTGAAGACCAGTCCCCGCCCGATCCCACCTGCTCCTGCCCCGTCTGCCGCCGCTATACGCGTGCCTACCTGCGCCACCTGGTGCAAGCCAGCGAGCCGCTGGCCGCCACGCTCAACTCCATCCACAATCTGGCGTTTTATCTCGGTATCATGCAGCGCGTCCGCAGCTCGCTCGAGCCGGCGGGCATGCGCGACCTGGCATAAGGTTGACTGCTACTGGCTTTTTCACCCTATCGTCGGATAGTTCCGATTGAACGGGAAAATCAGCTCCGCCTCGGTGGCCACAGGCGTGCCGTTCACCGTTGCCGGATGAAAGCGCCACGTCTTCACCGTCTCCAGCACCAGCGCGTCCAGCGCGTTGCCGATGCCTTTGACCAGCGTGGCCTCCAGCACGTCGCCCTCCGCGCTCACCTTCACGTCCACAATCACCTGCTCATTCGAATCGGGCAGCAGCGACCGGTCGGCCACTGCGGGCCGCGGCGAAAACACCGGGAACGCCGGATCGGCGTCCTGTTGGTCGGCTCCGCTGCCCGCGGCTGCGCTGTCGGGCGCGCTCACCGGGCGTCCCGCGGCGGGTGCGGGATTCGGATTCATGGCCAGGTCCGAAGTCTGCGGTTTCACTTCCTGCGGATGTTTCTTTCTCCCGACCGGCGCGTCGGTCTTCACCGTCTTCGCGCCGCCGGCGAACGAGATCATCGCGGGATAGAAGCGCGCCGGCTTCTGCTCCACCACACGCACTCGCTGTTGCCGCGGAACCATCAGCATGATCGCGGTCACCAGAAGATGCAGCGCGGCTGAGAGCGCCAGGAATAGCACGATCCGCCTGCGAAGCTTCTCCGATAGCCGCATGCCGCCCCCCCGCCGTGCCGATTCCTCAAGTTTGCCACAGTTTTTGACTCGCCGTGCGTGCCGCCGTCATCCACCAGCCAGGAATCGCCAACGATCACCGGCCACCGGCCACTGCACTTCCCAGCAACTGCCTCAGCGCAGCTACATATTGCGCCAGCGCTTCGCGGCCGATTTCCGTCATGCGGTAGAGCGTCTGCGGCTTGCGCTGCACAAACCGCTTCTCCGCGGTCACGTACCCTGACTCCTCAAGCTTCATCAACTGCGCGCCCAGGTTTCCATCCGTCGAGCCCGTCCTCTCGCGCAGCCACGTGAACTCCGCCTCGTCGACTCCCGAAAGCAGCGAGAGCAGCGCCAGGCGCAGCTTCCCGTGAATCACGGGATTCAACTCCGGCAGCTCAGGCATGGGCCACTCCGTTCTGCCTTCCCCGCCGCGACTCGCAAATCATGGCATAGATGCCGAACGCAATCAGCCCGATGAAAGTTGCCGCCAGGAAGGCAATCCACGCTGCTTGAAGCGGTCCGAAGCTTGCCACCACCGTTGAAGCCAGCCATACCACTGCGCAGAAATACTGGGCCTTCCATTTGAGGATGATGGCCGAGGCCATGTTTGCCAGTCCCAGCATCGCGCCAATGATGGCCACGAAGATGTTTCCGTCAAAGTGTCCGCCGAACCCCAGCGACAGCAGCAGAATGAAGATGCAAATGCCCATCGCGCCCCACACGCCACTCACCGCCCGGCTCACCACCGTCGCCGGCTTGCCGTGCGACATGCGCGAGAATCCAATCCCCGTAATAATCGCTGCGGCAGTCATGGTGACCGGCCACGCCCAGTTGCTCTTGCCCAGCACGGACCAGGTTGTGGCTACCAGGTAGGCCACGCCCCAGAGCACAAATGACCATCCGAAGTTCGCCGTTCTCCGCCGCCCCTCGGCCATCATGCTTTCAATCAACATCACCCGCTCGGCAAGGTCCTTTCCATCCAGTTCACCCGTCATACGCAACCTCCTTTGTCGCCTAATCGGCTTTTCTCTTACGAAGAGTACTCTATAACATAGAGTACTCGATGTCAAGGAGAAAATTGACCGCCCCAGCAAGCGCGGCCAATCTTCAAGCGCCAAACTCGGCCCCGCCGTACCGGGAAATCTACTTAAGTTATTGGCGCGCCGGCAAATCCCCTCAGACGGCCGCAGATCGCGCCAGCGGCTGCAGGTGACCGCGCACACGTGCCACAACGCCCGCCCAATCGCCGGGCGCCGTCTGGCGCCACAACCGCGCCGTCGGGTACCAGGGCGTGGTTTCTGTCTCCTGCATCCAGCGCCAGTCCGCCAGGTGGGGCAGCAAAATCCACACCGGTTTTGCCATCGCTCCTGCCAGGTGCGGGATGCAGGTGTCCGTGGTGATCACCAGGTCAAGGCCGGCCATAAGCGCGGCTGTCTCTGCCAGGTCACGGTCGCTGCTCGAGCCGTCCCAAACCGCAACGTCCTTCGGCAATCCAGCCAGCTGCCCGGCGGCTTCTCCCTTTTGCAGCGAAATCCAGGTAACATTCGACGAGCGCAGCAGCGGCAGCAGCGCCTCCAATCGCACTGACCGTGCGCTGTCCGCCTTGTATCTCGGATTGCCCGCCCAGGCCAGGCCCACCCGCAATCCGCGGCCGGCGCTCGCGAACTGGGCCTGCTTCTCCGCGAAGAGCTCCGCATCCGCGCCAAGGTAAGCGCCCGTCCACGGGACCGTGTCCACCGTGGTCGCAAAGACCGCGGGCAGGCTCAGCAGAGGGCACTCCAAATCGAACTCCGGTGGATCCGATCCGACCGCCGCTGTTCGCGCCCGTCCTGCGCGCACCACGGCCAGCGACCGCATCAGCCGCTCGGCGCCCGGTTGCACTTCGAGAATCGGCACGCCGCCGCGCGCCGCCACCAGCGCCGCGTACCGGCAGAACTGGATGGTGTCGCCCAGTCCCTGTTCGGCGTGCAGCAGAATGCGCTCGCCGCGCAGCGCTTCGCCGCGCCATCTTGGCTGTTTGAAGACGCGCGGCGCGCGGTGCACTTCGCGGAAATTCCATCGCGCCTCGTATCCCTTCCAGCCCCGCTCCCAATCGCCCAACCGCAGTTGCACCAGCGCCAGGTTGTAGCGGGCGCCGGCACTCAACGGGTCGCGCTCTACCGCCAGCTGCTGTGCCTCGAGCGCGTCTTCCATCCTGCCCAGGTCGAGCAACGAATTGCCGCGATTCGAAGCCGCCGCATGATTGCCCAGAGCCTCCGCACGTTCAAACGTCTCGACCGCTTCCGCGAAGCGCCGTTCCTTGTGCAGCAGAATTCCGTGCAGGTTCACCGCCTCATCGAAATCAGGATTGCGTTGGAGCGCCCAGCACAGCCATCTCCACGCGCCTGCCATGTCTTGCTCCGCGATGCGAAACTGGCACCAGGCCACCAGGGTTTCAACCTGGCCCGGATTCAGCGCAAGGGCCTGCCGCAGATACGCCTCCGCCACCTCCGGCCGGTTCCGCTCACGCTCCAGAATCGCCAGGTTCACCCATCCTGAAACCAGATCCGGCCGCACCGCAACGGCGCGCCGCAGCGCCGCATCCGCATACACATCTTGTCGCTGCTCCCGCAGCAGGCTACCCAGATTGATCCACGCCGCGGCAAAGTCGGGCCGCTGGGCAAGCGCTCGGCGGTAACGCTTCTCCGCCTCCCGAACGCGACCCAACCGCGCCAGGACGAATCCGGCGGCAAACTCCGCCTCGGGCAGGCGAGCCCGGAAGGCGAGCGCAGTCTCGTACCGTGCGAGGGCTTCTTCATTGCGCCCCATCAAGGCCAGCGCGTTTCCCAGCCCAAGGTGTGCGGCAATCGTCGCCGGCCTCCGCCTGAGAACCATTTCGAACTCGGCGCAGGCCTCATCGGGATGCCCCTCCGCGATTTTCAGCTCGCCCATCCCGATGCGCGCCGGTGCGCTTTTCGCATCCAGCCGGATTGCCTGCGTGTAAGCTTGCTCGGAATCAGCGAACCGTTCCACGGCTTTCAGTGCCTGTCCCAGCGCCACCCATGCCGCAGCCATCCCCGGCGCCACATCCACGGCCCTGAACGCCATCTTCGCCGCGGCTTCGGTCTGCCGGCTCGCCAAAGCCACCAGGCACATTCCCACCAGCGCTTCGGGCCGGCGCGGGTCCTGCTCCAAAATGCGTTGGAATCCCCGCGCGATCGCAAGCATTCGCCGCGCAGAATGCCCCGCCGGCCGGCGGCGTTCTGCCTCGGAACGCTTCGGCTCGCTCCTGATGGCGGCAACCACCCCGGTGGTGCTTTTCTCAATCGCTGGAGGCAGTTCTTCGGTTATACCCAACATGCCTTGCAAACTAGACCCCTATGGGTTTGCACTCAAGGGCATAGCCCTATGGACGCGGGCCAATCTCGAGAAGAATTCCGAATCGAAAAGCGTGTGCCAATCCGGAACTGCCTCGTGCCCCATCCAGTGTGGACACGGCCGCCAGAGCCCGAGATCAAGCTCCTTCCGCGCGAGGGGCTCGATTGACCCGCTCCGCCGGTTGACGTTAAAATTAAAGAGCTTGGCGATGCACTCCTGTTGAAAGTGCGCGTGAAGTGGGCGGGCTTTCCGCATCGTATTGGCGCCACCGGGCTGCCGATACAATCATCCATCTTGATTCGCCCAATCAAAGCAGACGGATTGGTGCTTTGCGCCTGATTCTCAAAAAACTAAGGCGCTGGAGGATTTGGTATGTACGCAGTGATTCGCACCGGGGGCAAACAATACCGCGTTGCTCCGGGCGACGTGTTGAAGATCGAAAGCGTCCCGTCCGGCAGCCCTAGTATTGAGTTCAGCGATGTGCTGGCGGTCTCCGGCGAGCCGGGTTCGTTGGCCAAGCCGGCCACAGCTAAAGTGACAGCCGAGGTGCTCGGCAACAGCCGTGGCGACAAGGTGCTGGTCTTCCATTTCAAACGCAAGAAGCAATATAAGAAGCTCCAGGGACACCGGCAGAACTTTACCGAGGTGCGCATCAAGGCCATCGTGGCCGACGGTGTGACCTACTCCGCGAAGTAGGCGCGGCTGGTTGGGGCAGGCAACAAGCTGAGAGCTGGCGGCTGAAAGCTGACAGCTGGGGAGATTGGAAAATGGCACACAAGAAGGGTGGAGGCAGCTCCACAAACGGACGCGATTCGAATGCGCAACGGCTGGGTGTGAAGGCATTCGCGGGCCAACTGGTCACGGGCGGCTCCATCATTGCGCGGCAGCGCGGCACCAAAATCAAAGCTGGGCCCAATGTCGGCATCGGTTCCGACGACACGCTCTTCGCCAAAGTCACGGGCCGAGTGATCTTCACCGACCGGGGCCGTCGCGGGCGCTTCGCTTCGGTTGAGCCCGTGGCGGGCGAGTAGAACAATTTCTAAGCCCAAAGCAAAAGGCCGCGGCTAGTGCCGCGGCCTTTCTCTCTATGCTTCCTCCCCTATTTATGTCTAAGTCTCTGACTCGCGCCCCTTCATATTCCGGGCCAGAACCTTCTCGACGACGCGCTCCACATCGGACAGGAAAAAGCTGTTTGCGGGTTGCTGCACGGCGATCCTGGTTCCGGTGTGGCCCAGCGCGGATGCAATCTCGTTCCACCGGTAAATGGTCGAGCTCGCCGGCATCAGCACCGGCTTGCGGACCGGCTCCGGCACGGTGCAATAAATCATCCAGATTGCCAGCGTGGCCAGGATCAGCGATTCGTAGACGAACTGCACTGGGTCGGTCATGGAAGCCACCCGTGAGCTCCACGAGGCAGCAATGAAGTCGGCCGAGGACATCAAGCCGAAACCAAAAGCTATGCCGAACGACAAATCCCGCACCGTGAGGCGCAGCGCATTCATGCTCAAGCAGAGGAAGGCGAGCAAACAGAGTTCAAGCACGCTCATTGCGCGCATCAAGCCGTAGGAGACGTCGGCGATGATGAAGACGCCCTTGCTTGCATACGAGATCGAGCTCAGGCTCACGATGACTGAAACCACAGCCGCCCACCGGAAGATGACGAGCGCGAGTTTGGTGATTCCCGGAAACAGCGACAGAGCCGAGCGGAAGACCTCGACGCAAATGAAGAACAGGAGCACCGCGCTGGCCAGATAGGTGGCAAAAAAGCCGAGATAGTAGATTTCGTTAGCGTCGTGGCTCACACCCCACGGCCGCGATTCCTCGCGAAGGAGGAGCATCAGCACCGGCGTCGAGATCACACGCAACGCGAGGTAATAACTCATCGCCTTAAAGCGGCGATGCAAGCCCTTTTTCCAGAAAAGGACGGCGAGCGCGGCCCAGAGAATAAACTCGGCCGTGTTCATTACCGACATTGCGGCATTCAAAGGCATAGGCGCTATCCTGCGCGATTCTTAGAACGAACTCAGGATAGCGCCAATCTACCTTACGCCTCAAACACAAAAGGGTAACGCGCTGCTGGCACTTTCGTGCTAGGAGCGCGCCCGATCCTCGCGAAACCGATTGATCGGCCCTGTGATTTAGCGGCTTGGTGTGGTGGCCACGAAGCAGGAGTTGGTGAGCGAGCAGGGCGGAGGAAACGGAAGCGTGGTGGGCCCCGGGCTCGCTGCCTTTACTGAAGAGCGAGTGGAAAGTGCCTGGGTGGAAGCTGGAGCGAAAGATGCCGAGGCAAGCCCAGCAAGAGCAACGACGAGCGCAAACACGCGAATGGCGACTTTCATCTTTGGTAACCTTTCGAAACTCAATTAGAAAGAGGTATTTACCCTTTCGGAGAGACAGTGTATCCTAGTTTTTATTCTAAGTCCATCTTTTTCATAAATATATAAGAATAACACATCAAAGTATTACCAACGTCACATCTTCGCCGCTTTTGAACCGCGAGGTAACTTGTTCTGCGCCGTCTTCAAGCCGTCTTCGAAACGCCCTCCGGCCGCCCTCCGCGTGTTAAAATCGGGATAGACGAATGCGTTTGATAGCCCCTCTTTTTTCAAGCGCTTAGTCGGCTGAAAAACCTCTTGCACCGGCTCCGGCGACCCTCGACTTCGACACATCTTGTGAGCGGATTTCTATGGCAACTGAAGTTCTGAGCACTTCTATGCACGGCGATAACGACAACTACACCAGCGAAAACATCAAGGTGCTGGAAGGCCTGGAAGCTGTGCGCCTCCGTCCCGCAATGTACATCGGATCCACCGGCGAGATCGGCTTGCATCACCTCGTCTATGAGATCGTTGACAACTCTGTCGATGAGGCGTTGGCCGGCTACGCCAAGAAAATCGATGTCACTATCCACGTGGACAACTCCATCACTGTGGTCGACGATGGGCGCGGCATTCCCGTCGACATGAAGACGCTTGCCAACGGCGAGCAGATGCCCGGAGTGCAGGTGGTGCTGACAAAACTGCACGCGGGCGGCAAGTTCGATTCCTCGACATACAAAGTCTCGGGTGGACTGCACGGCGTGGGTGCGAGCTGCGTGAATGCGCTGGCGCAGGAGTTCAGCGTGGAAGTCTGGCAGAATGGCCACACCTGGGAGCAGGACTACAGCTGCGGACTTCCCACCTCGGAATTGCGGCAGACGGGCACGACCAAGAAGCGCGGAACCAAGATTCATTTCCTGCCCGACAAGACCATTTTCGCCACCACCGAATTCAACTACGACACCCTGGCCCAGCGCCTGCGTGAGATGGCCTTCCTCAACAAGGGCCTTGAGATCACGCTCACCGACGAGCGCACCGCCGACGCCAAGACCGGCGAAGCGCGCCACACCGAATTCCGATACGCCGGCGGCATCGCCGAATTCGTCAAGCATCTCAACCGCGGAAAATCGGTGCTGCACGACAAACCCATCGTGATGGAGGCCGTGCGCGAAGGCGTCGACATCGAGATTGCGCTGCAGTACAACGACAGCTATTCCGAAACCGTGTTCAGCTTCGCCAACAACATCAACACCGTCGACGGCGGCACGCATCTCTCCGGTTTCCGCACTGCGCTCACCCGCACCATCAACTTCATCGGCCAGCAGATGGGCCTGTTCAAGGACATGAAGGAGAATCTGAGCGGCGACGATGTGCGCGAGGGCCTGGTAGCCGTAGTCAGCGTCAAGCTGTCGCAGCCGCAGTTCGAGGGCCAGACCAAAAGCAAACTCAACTCCGACATCGCGGGCGTGGTGCAAGCCTTCGTCAACGAGCGCCTGGGCATGTATTTGGAGCAAAATCCGCCGGTTGCCCGCCGCATCATCAACAAGGCCATTAAGGCGGCGCGAGCGCGCGAAGCTGCCCGTAAGGCGCGCGACCTGACGCGGCGCAAGGGCGCGCTCGACGGAGGCGGACTGCCCGGCAAGCTCGCCGATTGCAGCGAGCGCAACCCCGAGCGCTGCGAGCTTTACCTGGTGGAAGGTGAGAGCGCCGGAGGAACCGCCAAGCAGGGCCGCGACCGCCGCTTTCAGGCCATCCTGCCCCTCAAGGGCAAGATTCTGAACGTTGAGAAGGCGCGCTACGACAAGATGCTCGGCCACGAAGAAATTCGCGCCATGATCACCGCGCTCGGCACGGGCATCGGCAAGGAGGATTTCGATCCTGCCAAGCTGCGTTACGGCAAGATCATCCTCATGACCGACGCCGACGTGGACGGCTCGCATATCCGCACCCTGCTGCTTACCTTCTTTTTCCGTCACATGACCGAGCTCATCAAGCGCGATCACGTTTTTATCGCCCAGCCGCCGCTCTACAAGATCAAAAAGGGGCGCTTTGAGCAGTACATCAAGGACGATCGCGAGTTTGTGAAGGTGATGGTCAACCGCGCCGCTGAGGGCATGATCGTCCGCCACGGTGAAGCTGCCGGCCGCATCGAGGGCGCCGAGCTAACCCGCTTCATGTCCACGCTCAATGAGTATCTCGGCTTCGTTGAGAAGGTGGACAAGCGCATTCGCAACGAAAGGCTCACCGAAATGCTGGCCCGCGCCGAGCTGACGCAACGCACCGACTTCGCCTCAAAGAATGGCGGCGATATTCCTCAGAAACTCCGAGCGCTGCACGCGCAGCTCAAAGAGCTCGCCGATGAGTTTCAGCTCAAGGTCGAAAAGCCGGTTGAGGATGAGGAACACCACACCTGGTCAATCAAGTTCATTGATGCGCAAGGTGCGGAGCGCTTCATCAACTGGACGCTGGCTTCGAGCCCCGAGTTTCGGCAGATGATGTCGAAGTACTCGCTGATCAAGGAATTCCTTGAGCCGCCCTTCCTGGTCGAATACGCGGTCAAATCCGCCGCTGCGGCTGAAGCCGGCGCTGAAGAGGAAGAGCCCGACGCGGAAGGCGCGCCGCCGCCGGGGAGCGTGCAGGTGCGCGCAGAAGCCAAGGCCGGCGGCCGCGCCGCACGCGTGCTGCGCGAGCCCGTCGAAAAGCAAACCGCCCGCGACCTGTTCGCGTACATCGTTGATCAGGGCAAAAAGGACTATCAGGTGCAGCGTTACAAAGGCCTGGGCGAGATGACCGCTGCGCAGCTTTGGGAAACCACCATGGACCCCGAGCGCCGCACCCTGCTCTCGGTCAAGCTCGAGGACATCGCGGAAACCGAGGCCATCTTCACCACCCTGATGGGCGAAGACGTCGAATCCCGCCGCAAGTTCATTGAAGACAACGCGCTCGACGTCAAGAACCTGGATATTTAAGCGAAGCCGTTTCCTTCTTCGCCCTCTCCCGGCACGACGGGAATCGCGCACCGCGGGACAAATCGCAAGCACGGTGCAGCATCTTGAAAAAGGAGCTCACCGCGTGCGCAATCTATCTCTTTGCGCTGGCCTGGTTGTCTGTTGCTGCGCCGCATCCCCGGCGCAGTCCGCGCCCTCCAACCCCCTGACGGCTTCGCGCGTTTTTGCCTATGACGAGATGGTTGCCAGAACCGCGCCCAACGGCGCCGTGGGGCGCAGTGTCTTCAGCGGCACATTGGCCACGGGCGAATCCGTCGCCGTGCACGAGACCCTGCAGCCCGAGGGGACAGCACCCAATCCGGCGCACCGCATTCAACACTCCGAATTGATCGTAGTCGAAGAGGGAACCCTGGAATTCGAGCACGACGGCAAAGCCGAACGCGCCGGCCCCGGCAGCGTCATCTATGTCGCTTTAGGCACTCTGCACTCCGTGAAGAACGTCGGCGACGGCCCTGCGCAATATGTCGTCATCCAGATCGGTGGCGACACGAAGAAATAAGGCACTCCCGTTCGAAGGCGCGCGCATCCATGATTCGCCCGCTCGCGCTCGAACTCAGGCTCCGCGCACCTGTCCGCGCCCGTTGCTCTTGACTGCGTACATGCGTGCATCGGCGGTGCCAATGATGGCATGCACCTGGGCGCCGTCGGAGGGGGCTGTGGCCACGCCCACACTCGAGCTGATGCGCAAGTTAAGCCCGCCCTTCATTTTGAATTCGGTCTCCATCAGTGCCTTGTGCATGCCCTTCGACAGATGGATGGCATTCTCGTGGTCGGTTTCGGGCATGAGAATCACAAACTCGTCGCCGCCGTAGCGAAAGCACGAGTCCTGATTCCGGCTCAGCTCCTGCAGCCTGCGCCCGGTGTGGGCAAGCAGCTCGCTGCCAATCAGGTGACCGTGCACATCATTCACCAGCTTGAACCGGTCCAGGTCAAGGAACGCCAGGCTTACCGGCAGCCTGCGTTTCCTGGTTCGCTTCAGTTCGCGTTCCAGCACGTCGTACAGGTGGCGCACATTGAAGAGCCCGGTGGTGTCATCGGTGATGGTCAAATGCTGGATGCGCGCCACATCGCGCGCGTTCTCAATGGCGATGGCGGCATGGTCGGCAAGGATGTGCAGGAAGGCGATGGTGTAATCCGACATTTCGGCGCGCGGGTTCAGGATTTCGATTACGCCCTGCGTGCCCGTGCGTCCGCGCAGCGGCAGCGCGATCACTGAGCGTATTGCGCTGAGGCGCGCATTCTCGCCTTGCACCCGCGGGTCTTCGCCGGCCTCGGGCACAATCATCGTTTCTCCGTGCTCCAGCACCCAGCCGGCCACACCCTCGCCCATCTTCACGCGCAGCCCGCGCAGCGCTTCCTGCTCCTGGCCAGCGGCGATGGCGTAGTACAGTTCCTGGCTGGCCTCGTCCAGCATCAGCAGAGTCCAAAGCTCCGCCTCCACCATGCGCTCCATATGCTCCAGGATGGTGCGCAGAATTGTATCCAGGTCGAAGCTCGAATTAAGCGATCGCGCCAGTTGATGGAACACCAGCAGATCGTCGAGCGGAATGCGCTCTGGCGCCTCATTTGGCATCGGATGAACCTGTTGGGCAAGGCTCTTTCGATCATTGTCCCACACCCGGCGCTAACCGCCGATGTGAACCATCGACCGCGACGGTTTCAGAAAACCGGGCTCGCCGATGTGATGCCGCGCCTCTTTCCCCTGCACGGTACGCACGATGTAAGCGCGCAGTTCCTCACTGTTGGCTCCGGCGCGCAAGCGTCCGTACAGGTCGTGTTCCACCTGCGAGAACAGGCAGGTGCGAATCTTGCCGTCGGAAGTGAGCCGCACGCGGCTGCATGCGCCGCAAAATGCCTGGCTCACTGGCGCGATGACGCCGATTTCGCCCACTCCATCGGCGAACGTATAGCGCCGCGCGGTTTCGCTCGCTTCGCGGGGCGGCAGCTCCACCAGCGGCAAAGTTTGCCCGATTCGCTCGACGATCTCCCTGAGAGGCACCACGATCTCCGGCGACCACAGCCGGCCCTCTTCGAGCGGCATGAACTCAATGAACCGCACCACCACGTCTTCGTGCCGCGCGAAACGTGCGAATCCTTCGATCTGGTCGTCGTTGAATCCGCGCAGCAATACGCAGTTGATCTTGAGCGGCGCAAGACCCGCCGCTCGAGCCGCGCGAATGCTCTTGAGAACAACGGAGAAGCTACCCGGGACACGCGTGATCCGCTCGAAGGCCGCCGCGTCCACCGCGTCCATGCTTACGGTCACCCGGTTCAGCCCGGCCGCCTTCAGCGGTTCGGCGAGCGACTCCAGCAGATGTCCGTTCGTGGTCAGCGCCAGGTCGAGCGGCTGGCCGTCGAGCGTGCGCAGCCTCGCCAGCTCGCGCACCAGCTCCACCACCCCGCGCCGCAACAGCGGCTCCCCTCCGGTCAGCCTCACCTTCGTGATTCCCAGGCTGACAAAAATCTCAATCAGGCGCAGATACTCGTCGATGCCCAGCTCCGGATACTGCGCTCCCGCCTCTCCCGTGCGGCAGTACACGCATTTGTAGTTGCAGCGGTCGGTGATGGAAACGCGCAGGTCGTGAATGACGCGCCCGTGGCTGTCGGTCAGCGGCGGGTGCGGCACGAAAGCGGGGAGTGCGGAAAGGGAAGTGGAAGCCATCAGCAACTTCAAGCCTATACCCTTTGGCGCGTCACTTGAAGTGCAGCCCAGCCTGAGCGCCCGCACCAACGTGAAGGGAATGAAAGCGATAGCATAAGAGGAGCCGCCAGAGAGCTTTTGCGATCAACGAGGGGAGCCAGTTGATGCCCGCAACGGGAGCCAGACCGCTGGGTACGTCCGACGAGAAAGACGCAGCTCTCGCCGTGCGCCAGATGTTCGACTCCATCGCGCCCCGTTACGATCTGCTCAATCACATCCTCTCGGCCAACGTCGACCGGCTCTGGTGGCGCAAGGCCGCGTGCAGGTTTCGCGCCATCCTGGGCCGTCCTGAAGCCGCGATCCTCGATATCTGCTGCGGCACCGGCGACTTGACCATGGCGCTGCTCAAGTTGCGGCCTTCCGGGGCGCAACCGATTCTGGCCGGCGACTTTGCTCCCGCCATGCTGCGGCGCGGAGCCGAAAAGTTTGGCCCGCCCCATCTTCGCAAGTGGCGGCGTCTCAAGCCCGGAGCGCCCTATGCCATCCCCCTTGAAGCCGACGCCTTGCACTTGCCGCTGCGCCCGGAATCGCTTGACTTGATCGTTACCTCCTTCGGCTTCCGCAATCTGGCCGACTACGATGCCGGGCTTCGCGAGTTCCATCGCGCACTGAAACCCGGCGGTCAGTTGGGAATCCTTGAGTTCAGCGAACCGGGCGGTCTGCTGGGAAAGGCCTATGCGCTTTATTTCCGCCGCGTCTTGCCGGCCATGGGGCGATTGATCGGCGGAAAGGATGGTCCTTACAGCTACCTCCCAACTTCGGTTGGCAGTTTTCCGCCGCCCCAGGAAATGTTGGCGATGATGCGCTTGGCGGGACTCACCGACTGCGCATGGCAGCCCTACACATTCGGAATCGCCGGGTTGTACACTGCCGTCCGGCCCCCTGTAACCTGAGATCGCAGTGAATCCGGCCGTCACCACTTCGCGCCCTGTTCAGCCTCCCGCGGGAGATTCGGCCATCTCTGCGGAAAAGCAGCGCGTCGCGCGCCGCTCCATGGCCGCTGCCGCGGTCATGACGTTGTTGAAGCTGGTTGCCGGACTGTTCTCCGGCTCGCTGGGCGTACTCTCTGACGCGGCCCACTCCGGACTCGACCTCATCGGCGCCGCTCTCACCTACTTTTCCGTCCAGCTCAGCGACAAGCCGGCCGACGAGGACCATACCTACGGTCACGGCAAGTTCGAGAATCTCTCCGCATTTGTCGAAGCCGGCCTGATGGGCGTCTCCTGCGCCTGGATCATCATCGAGGCCGTTCGCCGCATCCTCTACCACGAGGTAAATCTCCACCACTCGGTCTGGCCGGTCCTGGTGCTTCTGGCTTCCGTCGGCGTCGACGTGTGGCGCTCGCGGCAATTGCGCTCGGTCGCCCGCCGCAGCGGCTCTCCGGCGCTGGCCACTGACGCGTTTCACTTCGCCTCCGACATCTGGGCTACGCTGGCAGTCCTGGCCGGCTTCGCCACCACATGGTTAGGTGCGCGCCTTGGGGTCGCCGCTCTGCACTACGCCGACCCCTGCGCCGCGATCATCGTTTCGTTGATGATTCTGCGCATGACGGTCCGTGTTGGCCACGAAGCCGTGGACGTGCTCATGGACCAGATTCCTGCCGAAACCCGGCGGCGCCTGCTGCGCGAAGTGGAGCGGGTGGATGGAGTGATGGCCGTGGAGCGCGCGCGGGTCCGGCGCTCGGGCGCGGGTTACTTTGCCGACCTCACCCTGGCTTTGCCGCGTGGCTACACGTTTGAGCACACCGGCGATTTGGTGCAGGCCGCTACCGCAGCCGTGCATCGCGCACTGCCGAGCGCCGACGTCGTCATCCACACCGTGCCCCGTGAGTCCCGGTCGGAAAGCATCTTTGACCGCGTGCGTGCCGTGGCCGCGCGCAACAACGTCTCGGTGCACGATCTCAGTATTCAGTCGCGCCGTGGGCGCCTGCAGGTGGAGTTGCACGTCGAGATCGAGGAGAAGATGCACCTCCGTGACGCCCACAACTTCGTCACTTCGCTGGAAGCGCAGATTCGGCGCAACGTGCCTGAGATCGATTCCGTGCTTACGCACATTGAAAGCGAGCCGGCCACCATCGAGCAGCCGAAAGAAGCGCCTGCCGAGGACCAGAAGATCGAGCAGGCGCTGCGCGCGGTGGCCTCGGAATTTCCTGAGATCGCCGACGTTCACGCCATCGCCATTGGCCGCATTGGAAACCACGTCTCTCTCACCTGCCATTGCACGTTGCCCGACGACATGCCCATGCAGCGCGTCCATGAGCTCATCACGGCGCTTGAGGATCGCTTGAAGCTGGAATGCCCGGAGGTGTACCGCGTGACCATCCACCCCGAGCCGGTGACCGATAATACCCGTTAGCCCCATTTTTCTGAGCGGGTGAATCTGCAACCGTGAACATGCGCCCCATTGCCGCGTTCTTCCGTGTGGCCTCGCTGGTACTGGTCCTGGTGGCCGTGGCTTTGCTGTCCGCCATTATCACCATGCAGTTCGCCATCCACGGAGCCGAGGTGGAAGTTCCGTCGCTCAAAGGCTTGACGGTGGCCGACGCGCGCAGTGAGACGGCGGGCCTGGGACTCAATCTCGAAGTCGATAACCGTTATTACTCTGGCGATGTGCCTGCGGGACACATTCTGTCGCAGTCGCCTGAACCTGGAACGGTGGTGCGCCGCGAATGGCGGGTGCGCGTGGCCGAAAGCCTGGGCCCGCAGAAGGTTGAAGTTCCCGACACGGTGGGCACAAACGAGCGGGTGGCCGTGCTCGAATTGCGCCGCGCCGGCCTGGAAGTAGGCACGATCGCGCGTCTGCCCTATGCAGCTGCCGACGAGGGGACGGTGCTGGCTCAGGATCCGCCTCCTCACGCGCAGGGCATTGAGCAACCCACTGTCAGCCTGCTGGTGGCCGCGCCCGACGATACGCAGCCCGACGACCTGGTCATGCCCGACCTGACCGGACTGCCGGTTGTGAGCGCACAGATGACGCTCTCCAAAGCCGGCATCAAGTCGTCCGCACCGAAATATGTTGACGTTCCCGTGGCCCCGGTGGGTGCGGGCGACGCTCCTCCCAAGATCCCCATCAAGCCGGGCTCGGTCATCGCCCAGTCGCCCGGCCCCGGCGCGCGCGTCAACCAGGACACACTGGTTAAACTCACAGTGGCAAAATAGGCAGGGCGGAGCAACGGATCATGGCAATCAACGAGGATTTGGAACGGATCGCTCTTGAGGAGCGGGAACTACGCCTGCCGCGCTTCGATGCGCAGGTGGCCTGGGACCTGGGCACGCGCCTGCGTACGCTCGCCGTCGAACGCGGATTCAAGCTGGTCATCGACGTGCGGCGTTCCGGCCAGCCGCTTTTTTACGCTGCGCTGGATGGCACCACCCCCGACAATGCGGAATGGGTGCGCCGCAAGAGCAATGTCGTGGCCCGCTTCCATCGCAGCTCCTATGCCACCGGATTGATGATGAAGGCGAAGGGCACAACCCTGCTGGAGCGCTACGGGCTTCCCGCCGCCGATTACGCAGCCGATGGCGGATCGTTTCCGCTTGCTGTAGAAGGAGCAGGTGTGGTGGGCAGCGTCACCGTCTCCGGCCTTCCCCAGCGTGACGATCACAACCTGGTGGTTGAGGCGCTTTGCGCCATGCTCGGCCGCGACTATCCGTCTTTGCGCCTCGAGGCGGAGCAGGGTTGAGGGCTCTCAGGCCGCTCTCTCGATCATCGCAACAAAGAATCCGTCGGTTGGCATGGCTCCGGGCAGCAAAAGCAGGGAGCCGCCGGCCCTGAGGCAACCTCGCAGCCGCTCGGCACCACCGGCGGTCAGAATTCCGGTTCGCTCGAGCGCATCAATCTGCGGCGCAAGCGAGATTTGGCGTGCGCCGGGGAAGTTCTTGAGCACGCCCGCGACCACCTGCTCATTTTCTTCCGGCTCCAGCGAGCAAGTGGAATAGAGCACGCGTCCGCCCGGCCGCACGGCGCGCAGCGCACCCTGCAAAATGGCGCGCTGCCGCTCGGCCTGCCGCGCAAGCTCTTCCAGGTGCAATCGGTGGCGAATCTCCGGATTGCGTCCCAGAGTGCCCGTTCCGCTGCACGGCGCGTCCACCAGGGCAAGGTCGAATTCCGAATCCACCCCAATTTCCATTGCGTCTCCGAGCCGGCATTCCACTCGACCCGCATAGGCAGCCATCCGCTTGCTCAATTCCGCATGCCGCCGGGCGCTCATCTCGCACGCCACAATGTGCGCCTCAGGACGGCGTTCAGCGAGAATCAGCGTCTTGCCGCCCGGCGCGGCGCAGGCATCGAGAATTTTTTTCTGGTTTTGGACGAGGGTTGTGGCGGCGCAAGCAGCCAGCTCGCCGATCAGCTGCGATCCCTCATCCTGAAGTCGAACCCGGCCCTCACGAAACGCCGCCGTCGCCGTCACGTCTCCTGAAATCACCGTGCGCGCCGTCGTCAGCAGGGCGCCCGGTTCCAGACCCATGCCTGCCTTGAGCAATTCATCCTCGGCCTTTGCGCTCTCAACGCGAATCGTCAACGGCGGTTGCGCCTGGCCGTGGCGGCAAATCAAGCGCGCGGCCTCCAGGCCGTAAGATTCCGTCCAGCGCTGCACCATCCACGCGGGATGCGCCTGCGCCGATGCAAGCTCGCCTGCATTCTCCTCCGGAGGATCGAAGCGCGGAGCGGGCGAAGCGGCCGCGTTCAGCCTGCGCAAAACCGCATTCACCATGCGCGCTGCAAAGCGGTGTCCTGCCTGTTTCGCCAGCTCTACGCTCTCGTCGATCGCGGCATGCGGGGGAACGCGATCGAGGAACTCAAGCTGAAAGGCGCCGAGCTGCAGAGCGATGCGCACTTCCGGATCGAGCTTTGCGTTGGGGCGTTTGAGCAGGGGATGAATGCGCTCGTCGAGCAGGATTTTTGAACGCAGCACTCCCAGAACCAGCGCCGTGGCCAGGTTGCGATCGGCCGGCGAAAGCGCGCTCACATCCTTGCCGCGCAATAATTCGTCAGAGTGCGCCCGGCCACGCTCGACCGCCAGCAAGATGCGAAAGGCAGCTTGGCGCGCAGGTGAGATCTGAGCCACGATGCCTAACCCAGGCGCGCGTCGCCGGTGAGCGGGTTTCCGCGCAGAAAATCGGCCGCATCGAGACGTTTCTTACCTTCCAGCTGCACTTCCTGGAGTTCCAGCCAGGTGTTCTCCGCGCAGCAGGCGAGAAGGTGACCATCCTCAGCCAGGATCCATCCCGGCTCGGCAAACCCCAGCCTGGAGGCATAGCTCTCGTGGGCAATCGCCATGCGGTGTACGATCAGCTTCTTCCCGTTAAGCGCCGTAAACGCGCCGGGCCACGGCTGAAAGCCTCGCCAGCGGTTGTAAAGCTCCGTGGCGCTGCGCAGGCGAAAATCCATCCGTCCATCCTCGCGGTCGAGCAGCGGCGCGTAGGTCGCGCCTTCGTGATTCTGCGGCTCAGGATGAATGGTTCCATCGGCAAGTCCGGCCAGCGTCCTCACCACCAGCGGCGCTCCCGCATTGGCCATGAGGGGAAACAGTTCTACGGCCGTTTGCTCCGGCCCGATTTCCATCGTCTCTTGCATCAAAATCGGCCCTGTGTCCAGCCCTTCTTCCAGAAGCATGGTGGTGTTGCCCGTATATGCGTCACCCATCGCGATGGCCCACTGAATGGGAGCCGCGCCGCGATACTTCGGCAACAGCGAAGCATGCAGATTCACGCATCCCAGCCGCGGAGCGGCGAGCATCCATGGGGGGATGATGCGGCCATACGCCACCACAACAATGGCATCGGGCGCGATCGCTTCAAGCTGCGACCGAAATTCCGCGTTGCTCTTGATCTTTTCCGGTTGCGTAACTTCCAGACCGGCCGCCAACGCCCGCTGCTTTACCGGCGGAGCTGTGAGCTGATGCTCGCGGCCGGCAGGCCGGTCCGGCTGCGAAACCGCAAGGGCGACCTCATGTCCTGCGGCCAGCAGCGCTTCCAGCGTGGGAACAGCAAACTGCGGCGTACCGCAAAAAACCAGCTTGAGGGCTTTCGCCGCGCTCGTCATGGCCGTCTTACCAGTTGCCGTCGCTTTGCATCTTGCGAATCTTGCGCAAATTCAGGCCGCGCTTCAACGCGCTCATGCGGAAGATGAACAGAATGCCATCGAGGTGGTCGATCTCGTGCTGGAAGGCGCGGGCGAGCAGCTCCTCTCCGTCCATCTCGAACCACTTACCGTGCTCGTTCTGGGCGCGTATGCGGACCTTGGCCGCCCTCACCACCTTCTCGCGAATGTCGGGAAAGCTCAGGCAGCCCTCCTCCTCATATTGCTTGCCCTCGCTGAGGATAATCTCAGGATTGATGAGCACCAGCCTCTGCGCAGGATCCTTGCCCTGGCTCAAATCAATGACCGTCAGCCGCTTCGACACGCCCACCTGCGGCGCAGCCAGTCCGATTCCCTGCGAGGCGTAGGTGGTTTCAAACATGTCGTCCACCAGTTCGCGCAGCTCATCGTTGAACTCGGTCACCGGCTCGCCGGGCTGCTCCAGCACCGGCTCGGGATATTTCAGAATCTTCAGCTTCATCGTTGGCCGCTAGTAACTCCGTATCTGTTCGATGTATCCGTCAAAGTTCCGCTTCAGTTCTGCCAGTGAGTCGCCCCCAAACTTCTCGTGGGCCAGATTCGCCAGCACCAGGGCGACCATGGCCTCGGCCGCCACCCCTGCCGCCGGCACCACGCAAATATCGCTGCGCTCGTAACTTGCGCTGGTCGGCTCGCGCGTGTCGAAGCGCACCGATTCCAGGGGCTGGCGCAACGTCGAAATCGGCTTCAGGTAGCCGCGCACAACCACATCCTCGCCGTTCGAGACACCGCCCTCAATCCCGCCGGCATTGTTATGCGGGCGCGTAAAACGCGTCGGCCGTCCCGGCGGGTTCGCGGCCGCATAGTGAATGGGATCGTGCACGCGCGAGCCGAAGGAAGCGGCGGCTGCCACGCCGCGCCCGATCTCGACCGCTTTCACCGCCTGCAAACTCATCACCGCCCACGCCAGCTGGCCGTCCAGCCGCTCGTCCCAGTTGGCGTACGACCCGAGGCCGGCAGGAACGCCGTGAGCCAGCACTTCAAAGACGCCGTTCACGGTGTCGCCGGCCTTCGTCGCTGCTTCCACTTCCGCTTTCATGCGCGCCTCGGTTTCGCCATCGACGCACGCCAGCACCACTTCCTCTTTGCCGGCCAGAGCGGTAATTTCTTCCCAAGCCGCATCCCGTTCCAGTTCCACGCGCCCCACGCGAATCACATGGCTTGCCACTGCAATGCCCAGGCTTCGCAAAAGCAGCTTGGCGAACGCTCCAGCGGCCACGCGCGCCGCCGACTCGCGCGCTGAAGCACGCTCCAGCACGTAGCGGGCGTCGGGGAAGTTGAACTTCAGTGCGCCGGCCAGGTCAGCGTGGCCGGGCCGCGGCGACGTCACCGCGCGGTGTTTCGCGGGATCGCCCGTCTCGACAGGCAGTTTCTCCTGCCAGTTCTTCCAGTCGCGGTTGATCAACTCGATGGCAATCGGCGATCCGATCGTTTTGCCATGCCGCATGCCCGACAGCACATGGGCCTGGTCGGTCTCGATCTTCATGCGGCCGCCGCGGCCATATCCCTGCTGCCGCCGCCAAAGCTCGTGATTGACGAATTCCAGATCGACCGCGACACCGGCAGGAAGGCCCGAGACAACGGCAATCAGGGCTTCGCCATGGGATTCGCCGGCAGTCGAAAAGCGGATCATATAGATTCGATTGTAAATGCGGGCGGTGCGCGAAAATAAGCCTCTCAGCCGCCATCCGCGGCGGCTGCGCACCCCGCGGTGGGCGCGGCGGCCATGCCGCTTTGCGCCGTCAAGGCATCGATTTCGATGCCGCGGCAGGCCTGCCACCATCGCTTCAAGAACAGTCTCACTCCCTGCGGAGGCGGCAGCCATACATCGGCAGCCGTGGGACGCCGCTTGCGCTTCACCAGCACACCCAGTCCGTAGCTTTTGATGGCGCGAAACGCTGCTTCATCTGTCAGGTCGTCACCTAGATAAGCGGCCGGATGGGGCTGTCCGTCGTGCATCTCCTCAAGAAGCACCCGCACGGCTTCGCCTTTGTCGCGCCCGATGCGCAATTCAAGCCCGGCCTCGAACTCGAGCAGCCTCAGCCCGTCCACTTGAGCGAGCGGCTCGAACAGCGCCCGGGTCCGCTTCTCAATTGCCTTGGCCCGCGCGGGCGGAATCCCGCGCCAGTGGATGCAGGCGGCGTTCGGTTTCTCCTCGAACAGCCCTCCCAGCGCGTCGTGGCGGAGTTGTTCGCAAAGCGCATCGAGCTGAGCGCCGGCCGCATCGGGAATACGCTCCACCTCGTGCCGGCCGTCGCGGTGCAGGCGCTCTGCGCCGTGCAACCCCCACACCTCTGGAGCAGGCTTTATCCCCACCAGCGGAACAATCTCTGCAGGAGGGCGGCCGGTGACGACCACCAGGCGAGTTTTTTCCTGGTCCTGGATCAGGCTCAGGAGGGCGCGCACGCCCGCCCACGGAAATGCCTTGAAACGGTCGACACGGAACGGCGCCAGCGTTCCATCGTAATCCAGAAGCAACAAAGACCGCCCCGCGCCGTTAAAGCCGCGGAAAAACTCATCCAGCCGCTTTGCCGCTTCGCTTTTCACGCCCGTGCCCGCTCTCACGCCAGTTTTTTCATCGCCAGCTCGCCTGAAGAAACGCTCGCAGACGTTATGCGTCTCAACTCGGCGCCCTCCGCCGGTTCCAGGCGCACGTCGCGCAGGTCGCCGAGGATTTTCGCCGCCCAGAGGTAAATGTTGTATTCCATCACCTGGCGCCGCATCCGCCGCATCCGCTCCCGGCGCTCGTCTGAGCTCATCTCCAGGCCGCGATGGATGGCTTCGGCGACTCCGGCGATGTCGTAAGGATTCACCAGCAAAGCATCCCGCAGTTCCACTGCCGCGCCGGTGAATTTGCTCAGCACCAGTACGCCATCCTCGTCATCGCGTGCCGCCACGAATTCCTTAGCCACCAGGTTCATGCCGTCATGCAGCGAGGTCACCAGGCACATATCTGCGGCACGATACCAGTGCCGTACCTCTTCGTGATCGCATTGCTGCTCGATGAGCACAATCGGCTTCCAGCGCGCGGTCTGGTGGGTCGAGTTCACGCGCTCCACCGTCTCGCGCACGCGGCGCTGCAAATCAGCGTAGCTGGGAATACGCGTCCGGCTGGGCGCGGCAATCTGCACCATGGTCAGCCGTTCCCGGTGCCATGGATAATCTTCGAACAGTTGCCCAACCGCCTCCAGCCTCTCCACGATGCCCTTCGTATAATCCAATCGGTCCACGCCGACCATCAGGGACTCGGCGCGCACCCCGAACTCGCTCTGCAATCGCTCCCGCGCTGCTTCCCGCTCCTGCTCGATCTCCACCCTCGCCCACATGGCGTCGGGCCGCGAGGCTCCATCAAATGTCACGCTCACCGGGTAGGGCCTCACCACCGTCGAATGCCCGCGACGGCGCACCGACATGTGCTCGCGATCAGTGCGCGATTCCAATACCCGGTCCACCGTCGCCAGGAAGTTGTGACAATGGAGAGGAATGTGGAAACCGATCAGGTCGGCGCCCAGCAACCCGTCGAGCAGCTCGGCCTGCCACGGGCAAATTCCGAAGGCTTCGGGGTTGGGCCATGGAATGTGCCAGAAGATAGCCACGCGCGCATCCGGCCTCGCCTTCTTCACCAGCTGCGGCAGCAGCGCCAGGTGGTAATCCTGCGCAAACACGACCGGTTCCGCGCTGTCTTCCATCTCTGCCAGCAGGGCATCGGCAAAGCGCTGGTTTACGCGCTGGTAGCACTCCCAGTCTGCGGCGCGAAAAATGGGGCGCGTGTGGGCAATGTGGCACAGCGGCCACAATCCCTCGTTGGCGAAGCCATCGTAATATTGTGCTTCCTCCTCTTGCGAAAGCCACACCCGGCGCAGCGTATAGCGGGGCTCGTCGGGCGGCACGCGCAGCCGGTCGAATTCGTCCACCGCGGTTGCATCGGCGTCTCCGCTGCCGCTGGCCACCCACACCCCGTCACAGGCACGCAGCACCGGTTCCAGCGCCGTCACCAAGCCGCTGGGCGGCACCACGCACACCGTTTCCCGGCCCTTTTGGATGTGCATATACGGCTCGCGGTTCGAAACCACGAAAATGCGGCTTGAGCCGGCCTTGTTGCGAACATGCACGGCCAGCCGCTCGGCAGTCCACAAAAGCTCGCCTGCATCGCGCAGCCGCGCCTCGGCCGCCGCTGCGGCTCGCGCCGCCTTCAGGCTCTCCGCCAGGTTCTCCATTTCGCGCGCCAGCGACGAAAAAAGGCTCAGCTCCACCGTTGACGGCAGCGGGACGTCTTCCGCGCGGCCGGTTCTCAAATGGCGAAGACGTTCGGCAATCCGGCTCATCGGCCGCATCAGAAACCAGCGCACCATCCCTACCGTAATGGCCACGATCAGAATCACCAGCGCCAGGATCCGCCAGAAACTCCGCCGCCACAGGTCATTTCCTGCAGCATGGATATATCCCGCATCCACGACAATGGCCATCGCTCCCTGCAACTGCGTCCCGTTGTGGATGGGAAACACCTCTTCCAGCCATTGCCAGTCGCCTCCGTGCCCGAACGCACCCATTTCGGCGCCGTTCTGGAGCGACTTCTGCATTACGCCTCGTTTCAGCCCCTCCATTATTTCCGCCGGTATGCTGCTCGCCAGCAGCTGCCCGTGCGGGTCGTATATGGCCAGCCCCAACGCGCCGGTGCGGGTTTTCAGGAATTCGGTAATTTGAAGCAATGACGTGGGATCGCCGGTCACCATTGCATTTTGCACGTCAGACTGCACGCTCATGCCCATCCACTTGGTGCGCCGTTCCAGGTCTTCGCGCAAAACGTGCCGGTGGGCTAGAACGTCAAAATAGGTGGAGGCGACGGAGACCACGGTCACGCTCGCGATTAAGGCAAGGATCAGCCGCACGCGAAATGAGTGCATCATCTCCTCCTGATAAACGGTTGGATGCGTCCAGTGGCAATATCAGAAGTTCTTCAGACGCCAGTGCAGACGGGCGGATTGTCGATCCCGTTCAAAGACAGGCAACTTGAGCGATTCAGAAGGAAAGGCAACCTGAGCGCTTCAATTTGCATCCCGCTGCCTCGGTTCGTTGCGTTGGCTCGCCCGAAGCAACTTCTGCTGCGCGGCCCATTCCGGTCCCCTCCCGGTGGTCCTTGCCTCACGCGCAGCGCACAACCGCTCTAACTATATCATCATTCCTGATTCCCAACCCATCGCAACCGGTCACGTGCCATTGGCGCGCGCCCAGGGTGCGCTATCCTGTCCTCTGAAGAGCCGCAAACCTTCTTGATCTCCAGGTCCACACACCATGGCGACGAACAGGATCGACCGCAGAGCCAAAGAAATTGTGCTCACGCTCCAGGAATACTCTTTGTTCGCGGCGCGAGCCCTGCTCAATCTTGTTCGCCCTCCTATCTATTGGACCGACTTCCTGATGCAATCCGACATCATTGGAGTCGGTTCCATCCCCATCGTCATCCTGTCCGGCTTCTTTACCGGCGGCGTGCTTGCACTCCAGTCCAGCGCTACGCTCTCGGCCTTCGGCGCCGCAGTCGTCACGGGTCAGTTCGTTTCACTCACCATGGTACGCGAGCTCGGCGCAGTCCTTACCGGCATCATGGTGTCGGGACGCAATGCGTCCTCCATGGCCAGCGAACTCGGGTCGATGGTCGTCACTGAGCAAATCGACGCCATGCGCGCTCTGGGTGTCGACCCCATGCGCAAGCTCGTCACCCCGCGTGTCGTCTCCAGCGTGATCATGCTGCTTCTGCTCACCATCATTGCCGACTTCTTCGGCATCGTGGGCGGCGCCTTCGTTACCGTCTTCCTGAATCATCAGAACGGCACCCAGTACTTTCACATGGCCTACGAGCATCTGCGCTACCCCGACATCATCCAGGGACTCGTTAAACCCGTCTGCTTCGGCTACATCATCGCTTCCATCGGCTGCTTCTATGGAATGAGAACCTCGGGCGGCACCGAGGGCGTGGGCCGTTCCACCATCGCGGCGGTGGTCAATTCTTCCGTACTCATCATCGCCGTCGACTTCCTCGTCACCCATCTTCTGCTCTGGATTTTTCCTTCATGAGCGACCTCGCCACGCCAGCACCCCCTGCGCCTGTTCCTGGTTCCCGATCCGGGGCTGTCGTTGCCCTGCGCAATCTTTCCGTTGCCTTCGATGGCCCGCCGGTCTTTGCGGGCATAACTTTCAGCGTTGGGCCGGCAGAGACGCGAATCCTGCTGGGGCCGGCAGGTGTGGGCAAGAGCGTGCTCCTCAAGCTCATCATCGGGCTGCTTCGCCCACTGGACGGCAGCGTTGTTCTCTTTGGTGAAGACATTTCCCAAATGCCCGAGCAGGAGCTCTTCCCGCTCCGCGCGCGCGCCGGCATGGTTTTCCAGGAAGGCGCTCTCTTTGACTCCCTCAGCGTGCGCGACAATGTCGGCTACCAGCTGCTTCAGGAGGGTGTCTCCGACGAGGAAATCGACCACCGCGTCCGCGAAGAGCTCCATTTTGTCGGGCTGGATGAGACTTTTGCTCTCTTTCCGCCCAGCCTCTCCGGAGGGATGAAGCGTCGTGTCGCCATCGCTCGCGCACTCATCCACCAGCCCGAGCTTATCCTCTATGACTCTCCCACCGGCGGTCTCGACCCCGTCACTTCCAACACCATCATCGAGCTCATCGTTAAGCAGCGCGATGTGCGCAAGACCCCGTCCCTGCTCGTCACCCACCGGCTTCAGGATGCTTTTACCCTCTGCAACCACCGCTATGATCCCGAGCAGGAGCGCATGGTCCCGCTCCCCGAAGGCCAATTCAATCCCGACACCACATTCCTCATGCTCGACGCGGGACATCTGATCTTCGATGGCTCCCTCCACGAACTGGTTCACAGCCAAAACCAGTTTGTCCGCGAGTTCCTCGAGTAAGCAGCGTCACCTGGTGCCCGTCTTCGGAGTTCGCCTCACCCTAGTGGTAAAAGCCCGAGGGCGAATCATGATCTCTCCCTTCTGCCTTCACGCCCTATTGGCTATAACTACCGGCTACTGGCTACCGGCTACCGGCTGTCTTTACAATCTGATCCGTGACGACCAGCCTTTTCGATCTCTACAAGATCGGCGTCGGCCCCTCGAGTTCGCACACCATGGGGCCCATGCGCGCGGCTTGCCGCTTTGCGCGGGAGTTGAGTAACAGCGGGCTCCTCGAACGCACGTCTCGCGTTCTCGCCCAGCTGTATGGTTCTCTCGCTCTCACCGGCATGGGCCACGCCACCGATCGCGCCGTGCTGCTCGGCCTGGCCGGAAATGAGCCCTCCGCCATCGATCCCGCCGCCATTGAGTCCACGGTTGCGGGGATTCGCGCTTCCCGGCGCATCGACCTCGCCGGCGTGCGCTCCATCCCCTTCGACGAAGCGCGCGACCTGGTCTTCCACCGTGACCAGATGTTTCCGCCAGGAGCGCGTACGCAACATCCCAACGGAGTCCGCTTCACCGCATTCGACAGCCAAGGCGCGGTCCTCACGGAGCGCACGTTTTTTTCCGTTGGGGGCGGCTTCATCGCCGAGGATGGCGCGGCCGGCGCCACCACAGACGAATCTGGCGTTCAGCTTCCTTACCCATTCCATAGCGCCGCGGAGCTCCTTGAGACCGCCCATTCCCACGCGCTCTCCATCGATCGTGTGATGCTGGCCAATGAGTGCCAGCGCCAACGCGCCGTTGATTCCAACGCGAACCCCGAAGCGATTGAAGGGCGCGTGCGCGCAGGCATTACCAGGATTTGGGAGGCGATGCAGGCCTGTATTGAGCGCGGCATCGCCACCGAAGGCATTCTGCCTGGCGGATTGCAGGTTCGCCGCCGCGCGCACCGTCTCGCCGAACGCCTGCGCGCGCGCGATGCCAGCGGACAGCAAGGCGATCCGCTGGCCCCGCTCGATTGGGTTACTGTCTACGCCATGGCGGTGAATGAGGAGAACGCCGCCGGCGGACGCGTGGTCACAGCCCCCACCAACGGCGCCGCAGGCGTCGTTCCCGCAGTGGCACTCTACTACCGCCGCTTCGTCTCCGGGGCCGATGAGGAAGGCATTATCCGCTTCTTTCTCACTTCGGCGGCCATCGGCGTCCTGTACAAGGAGAACGCTTCCATCAGCGGTGCTGAAGTTGGATGTCAGGGCGAAGTCGGCGTGGCCTGCTCCATGGCTGCGGCAGGTCTGGCCTCCGCGCTCGGCGGCAACGACGGCCAGATCGAGCACGCAGCCGAAATCGCGATGGAGCACAACCTGGGCATGACCTGCGACCCCATCGGCGGCCTCGTGCAGATCCCCTGCATCGAGCGCAATGCCATGGGAGCAGCCAAGGCCGTCCAGGCCGCACGGTTGGCAATGAACGAACCGGAGAGTCATAAGGTCTCCCTCGATCAGGTCATCCGCACCATGTATCTCACCGGACTCGATATGCAGTCGCGCTACAAGGAAACCAGCCTTGCCGGCCTTGCGTTGAATGTGATCGAGTGCTGACTGCGCTGCGCAAGCGCAGTGTGCGACCCTGGCGAATCGCCGCGCCAACACTGCTTGAATCATCGACTCGCTTGTGCTCGCAATTTCGACTCGCGCGCGGCGATTGCGCAAAGTTTTTCTCGGCGCGTCGATTTTTCTATCGCGCACGGCCGCAAACGCCGTTTCGCAGCCGAATCGGTGTTGATCTTTTTTTCACTCTTACGTCGTTTTTCTCTTGACATCGACCTCTTGTGAATCTATACATTCTTCAACTGCAATTTCTAGATTGCAGACTCGATGCAACCCATCGAAAAGGGAGAATAGGCAAATGGCAACCAAGAAAGCAGCCAAGAAACCAGCGAAGAAGGCGAAGAAGACCGCCAAGAAGGCCGCGAAGAAAAAGTAGCGGACCGAATAACCCGAAAGGCAACACTCTAGGGGGACGCTTAAAGCGTTCCCCTTAGTGTTTATGCGCAAATCATTGGCTCTTCACTCCAGCACCTACACTTTTGTTGTAGAAAGATTCGCAAGCCAATCATGACCCGCCGCCGCTGGATTGCCGAAGATTGGGACGAGACCACCGCAACCATCGCGGGAGTGCAGGCCGAGCACCTGGCGCGCGTTCTGCGCGTGCGGCCGGGCATGGAAGCCGATGTGGTGGCCGGCGGACATGTTTTCCACGCCCAGGTCGCTGCCGTTGAATTGGCTCCTGAGAAGAGCGAAGTTCGCTTTACGCTGCTCGCTGAAGTGCCGGCAGAGCCGGCGCTGCCCGTTACTTTGGTGTTATCTGTCTACAAGTTCGATCGCATGGAGTGGGCCATTGAGAAAGCCACGGAACTGGGTGTCGCGGCGGTCGCTCCGGTCATCGCGCAGCGGACCGGCAAGCACCTGGCGCAGGCGGCGCTGAAGCGAGCCGATCGCTGGCGCCGCATCGCGCACGAGGCATCGCAGCAGGCGCGCCGCTCCGACTCGCCTCTCATCCACGATCCGGTTGCTTTAGCTGATCGGGTTCGCGCCCCTTCTACTTCCACTCGCATCGTGCTTGCCGAGCAGGAACGCACAACAACTCTGCGTCACGCCATCGACGCGGCCATTGGAGAAGCTGGACGCGAGATGCCCGCGCTCGAAATCGCCATCGGCCCCGAAGGTGGATGGTCGCCTGCAGAAGAGGCTCTCTTTGATGCCAATGGCTGGCGCGCCGTATCACTGGGTCCGCGCATCGTGCGCGCTGAGACCGCCGCGATCGCCGCGCTTGCTGTCGTTGCATCCTGCCTGGAGTGAGCGCCGGCCCGAAATCGATGCGGAAATCCTCAAGCGGTCCCGGTCACTGTGGAAAAAGCGACTGAATCATTGCAGTCCGTCTGCGTTACAAGTGCGCAAAGTGCAGCAGCAGTCCTGCCAGCGCGCCTCCGGCAAGAGGACCAAAAATCGGAATCGGCGCGTAGCTCCAGTTCGACCCGCCTTTGCCCGGAATTGGCAGCAGTGCATGAACGATTCGCGGACCCAGGTCGCGTGCCGGGTTGATCGCGTATCCGGTGGTCGCGCCCAGCGACAGCCCGATGCCCCACACCAGGCTGCCTACCAGCCACGGCCCCAATCCCGGCGCCGGCCCGTTTGCGGCCACACCGTGCGAAAAGATCGCGCCCACCACAAGCACAAGCACCGCCGTTCCGATCATCTCGCTGGCCACGTTTGCGGCGGGGCTGTGCACCGCCGGCTTGGTGCAGAAGACGCTCAGCTTGGCGATGGGATCGGGCGTAAGCTTCCAATGCGGCGCATAGTGCAGCGTCACCAGCGCGGCGCCGCACATGGCGCCCAGCAGTTGCGCCGACCAGTACACCGGAATCTGCGCATAGCTCCCGCTCACCACCGCAAGGGCCAGCGTGACGGCGGGATTGATGTGCGCGCCCGGGCTGCCGAACGCCTGCGCCACCATGACGCCGCAGAGCACCGCCAGCGCCCAACCGGTGGTAATCACCATCCAGCCGGCATCGGCCGCGTACGATTTGCGCAGCGTCACGCCGGCGCACACCCCGTCGCCCAGCAGCACCAGGACCAGCGTGCCCATGAACTCTCCAAACCAGACAGAATGCATCCAATCTCCCTTATGGGACTGCTCCTGATGGCACTTGAGGGCGCCGGCAGTGCGCAACCCGGAAATGACCTTCTGGAACGCAAGCATTCTCTAACGGACGGCCCAGGTTAGCCAAGCAGATGGAAGCATTGATGGTTAGAATGTAGAAAATGCGCCGTCAAGATCCGGCGCTCACGCTATATATCTTTCAAGAAGACCTGAAAATGCAACCCAGGAAATAAATTATGACGCAGGGAATTTTCATTGGATTGTCGACCATCGATGTGGTGTATGACGTCGATGCGTTCCCTAAAGCGAACGCCAAGGTCGCAGCGCACAGCCAGGATGTGTATGTAGGCGGTCCGGCCACCAACGCCGCCATCACCTTCGCTCATCTCGGGGGCCAGGCTTCCCTGGTCACCGCCGTCGGCCGTCATCCGCTTGCACGCATGGTCCGCGACGAACTCCAGAAATACTCCATTCAGCTCGTCGACCTCAGTCCAGGATTCGACGAAGTCCCGGCCATCGCTTCGGTCTGCGTCGACCGCAAGGGCAACCGCAATGTCGTCTCGGCCGGTGCTCTCCGCGCCAGCTCGTCTGACGTCCATGCCGAATTCAATGCCGCTCTTTGCAAGGGTTGCCGCAGCGTGCTGGTTGATGGTCACTACATGCAGGCGTGCCAGGCGTGGGCCAAAGGGGCGCGGGGCCAAAACGTCGCGGTCGTGCTCGACGGCGGCAGCTGGAAAGAGGGAACGGCGGAACTTCTCAAGTACGTGCAAACCGCAATATGCAGCGCAGATTTCCGGCCGCCCCGGTGCTCCTCCAAAGAGGCCGTCATCCAGCTGCTCAAGGAATCCGGAGTAACCAACGTCGCCATCACGGATGGAGCGCAACCGATTCAATTCGCATCCGGCGCATCGTCGGGAACTCTGCGCGTCCCCGAGGTGGAGGTAGTCGACACCATGGGAGCCGGCGACGTTTTTCACGGCGCCTACTGTTACTTCGCGGCCATCGGCCACGGATTCGTCGAGGCTCTCGCGGAGGCAGCGGAGATCGCAGCGGAATCCTGCCGCTACAACGGCACACGAGCGTGGGCGACCGCCCGCCTAGCTCCCGAACTGGCTGCGAGGGCGAGCTCAATGCACGCCGGCGCCTGAAAGACGGCTGGGGCCGTTTAAAACCACGTCTTCTGTTTATATTCCAGATAGGCGGCGCCGAATTTCTCGGTCAGCACCTGTTCCTCTTTGCGGACGCGAAGCATCTGGGCGGGAATCAGCACCGCGAAGATCAGAAGCAGCCATGGCCGTTCCATCCACACAATGATGCCCAGAATCATGAGCCCGCCGAACACATAAATAGGATTGCGGATGCGCGAGTAAATGCCGGTCGTCACCAGGACGCTCGCCTTGGCCTGCACGCTGAAAGCGCGTCCCAACTGCAGGCGCGCCAGCACGAAGAAAAAGAATGACGTAAGCACAATGGCAATCCCGGCAATGCGTGCCGCGTCCCAGGAAAGCCGCAAAGCGTGCATGGCAAAAATCGCCAGCCCCGCCGCGAACACAACCAGCGTAATCAAGTTGAGCTTCAAATCGATCTCCGTGTTTGGCGGATCCGAACCAATCCTGCAGCCCACGCGCGCTTCAGAAGCCGCGAGGCACGACCACGTTATAGCATGGTAGGGGCATTGCCGCGCGAAGCGAGAGAAGAGCTCGTCGCGCGGATTTTGCCGGAGGCATCGGATGATGAAATCGATGAGCGGAGTGATCCTGGGAGGACTGATGATGGCCGCATCGGCGACCGCACAGCCGGCGCAGCCTCGCCATTGGGCCATTGTGGTGCACGGGGGCGCGGGCGACATTCTGCGGGCCAGGCTCGGCCCTGACGGTGACAAGGCCTATCGCGCCGCGCTCACCAAAGTTGTTCAGGCCGGAGCCGCGGTGCTCGATCGCGGAGGCTCGTCGCTCGACGCCGTCGAAACCGCCATCCGCGCCCTTGAAGACGATCCCCTCTTCAACGCCACACGCGGAGCTGTCTTTACTTCGGCCGGCACCACCGAGCTCGACGCCTCCATCATGGATGGCGCCACCATGCGCGCCGGCGCCGTTGCCGACGTCAGCCGCACGCGTTACCCCATCTCGCTGGCGCGCACCGTCATGGAAAAGACGCCCTACGTGCTTCTCGTCGGTCCCGGCGCCGACGCCTTCTCAGAGCAGGCCGGCCTCGAGCAGGTGGGTCCAGCCTATTTTTTCACTGAAAGCCGCTGGCAGTCTCTGGTCAAGCAGTTGCAAAAGGAAGGCAAGCCCATTCCGCCGCGCCCGCAGGGTGCGCCTCCGCCGGGTCCCGTTACGCCTACGGCGCAGCTGCAGGAGGCAGCTGATACCCATCGCTACGGCACGGTGGGCGTGGTGGCGCTCGACCGCCAGGGCAACATCGCCGCCGGCACCTCCACCGGTGGCCTGCAGGGCAAGATGCCCGGCCGCGTAGGCGACTCGCCCATCATCGGCGCCGGCACTTACGCCTCCAATCAGTCCTGCGCCATCTCGGGCACCGGTGTCGGCGAGTACTTCATCCGCTACACTGTTGCTCGTGAAATCTGCGCTCTCGTGCAATACAAAGGTCTCGCCCTGCAGCAGGCCGCTGACGAGGTCATCAAAAAGCGGCTGGCGCCCATTCATGGCGATGGCGGCGTGATTGCCATCGCTCCCGACGGCCAGATGGCCTGGAGCTTCAACACTCCCGGCATGTTTCGTGCCCGCCTGGCCGAAGGCGGCCAGATCGAGGTTCACATCTACAACGACGAACCGTAAAAAGCAGAGAACAGGGATTAGGGAAAAGGGAGCGATGCCGTCGCCAGGCTCGGCACGATGATGGGCGCCTCCGTCCCTGGCTTTTGGCGACCTGGAGGGCCGCACCGCACGATCGTCTCCCGCGCCGGCCTGTAAAATGTTGCGCATGGAAACCATCCAGTACAACCTGCCGCAGAACCGCATCCCGCAAGCCTGGTACAACATTCTTCCCGATCTGCCATCGCCCCTGGCGCCGCCGCTGCATCCCGGCACGCTCAAGCCGCTCGGCCCCGACGATCTGGCTCCGCTCTTTCCCATGGCCTTGATCCTCCAGGAGGTGAGTACCGATCGCGAGATTGAGATCCCCGAAGAAGTGCGGCAAATTTACGCGCAGTGGCGTCCCTCGCCGCTCATCCGCGCCCGCCGCCTCGAGAAAGCGCTCGACACGCCGGCTCGCATTTACTACAAATACGAGGGCGTCAGTCCTGGAGGCTCGCACAAGCTCAACACCGCACTCCCGCAGGCCTGGTACAACAAGCAGGAAGGCGTCAGGCACCTGGCGACGGAAACCGGCGCCGGCCAGTGGGGCTCCGCGATGGCCATGGCCTGCGCGTTTCTCGGCCTCCAGTGCAAGGTTTTCATGGTGCGGGTCAGCTACAACCAGAAGCCCTATCGCCGCGCGCTGATGGAGACCTTTGGCGCCACCGTCATCGCCAGTCCCAGTAACGAAACCGAATCCGGCCGCGCCGTTCTCGCCGCGCACCCTGATTCCCCGGGATCGCTCGGCATTGCCATCTCTGAGGCCGTTGAAACCGCCGCCAAGGATCCCAAAACCAAGTACTCGCTCGGCAGCGTCCTCAATCACGTTCTACTCCACCAGACCGTCATCGGCCTCGAATCCATCGAGCAGATGTCTCTTGCCGGCGACGAGCCCGACGTGATCATCGGCTGCACCGGGGGCGGTTCCAATTTCTCCGGTCTGGTCATGCCCTGGCTGGGACGCAACCTCAAGGGCAAGTCCAGCGCGCGGATCGTCGCCGTTGAACCGGCTGCCTGCCCCAGCCTTACCAAGGGCCGCTACGCATACGATTTTGGCGACACCGGCCATCTGACGCCGCTGGTCAAGATGCACACCTTGGGCAGCTCCTTTATTCCTCCGGGGATCCACGCCGGCGGCCTGCGCTATCACGGCATGGCGCCGCTGGTATCGCACATTATCGACTTGCGCCTGGCTGAAGCCACCACCGTGCAGCAGCTCGACGCCTTTGCCGCCGGCGTGCAGTTTGCGCGCGCCGAAGGCATTGTGCCCGCGCCCGAGTCAAACCATGCTGTTGCCGAAGCCATCCGGCAGGCCCTCGAAGCAAAATCGGAAGGCAAGGCGCGCACCATCCTCTTCAACCTCAGCGGACACGGCCACTTTGACATGCAGGCCTACATCGATTACCACGCGGGCAAGCTCGAAAACTTCGAATACCCCGAGGAAGAAATTGCCATGGCGCTCGCGGGCCTGCCCGCTGTGTGTTAGGTTGGAGAAGTTATCTCAATGATTTGCCGGCAGCTCAGGCCTGACGCTTCATCAACCCGTTCTCTGTGTTTGCGCGTCCAACACCTGGGCGGCGTTCACGCTATGTGTCCCGATTGCCGATCGACCCAAAACAAAATAACCAGGGGGTATGAATTCGAATCATGAAATGCAGCCGGGCCGCATTTCTTTCATTGCTTCTTGCCGTGGTCAGCACCAGCGCGGCGCATGCGCAGTTCGATCTTTCCGGAAGCTTCTACGAAACCTTCACCAGCAGCACCAGCGGCAACGGGACAAAACAGACCCCGACAAACTCCGACGGCGGCATCGTCGAAGCGCGCTACCTGATGAACCGACTCGCCGGCTTCGGCATGAGCTATTCCTATAATTCCGCCGACACCACCTTTGCGCCCAATGGCACCTATCCCACATGCGAACTCACGTGCGCCAACCCGGTAACGAAACTATCGGCCAAGGCGAATGAAATCTCCCTGGATTGGGTGCCGTCGGTAAAAATCGGCATCATCCGTCCTTTCGCCATCGGCGGCCTCGGATTCTTCATCTCCTCGCCCTCCAACAGCGCCTATACAGTGAACACCGTGGTCAGGCCCGTCTATGTCGCTGGAGGGGGTTTCGATTTTTCGATAGCTTCTCACTTCGGCATTCGCGTTCAGTACCGCGACAACTTTTATCATGCGCCCAATATGGCCGGGTTCTATCCGTCAACCGGGGTCTTTACCTCATCCTCCGAGCCGATGGGCGGGCTGTTTTACCGTTTCTGAGTTTTGATTCAGCCCCGCATCGATCCCCAGTCACAAATACGGCGGTTGCGCCGGTTCTGCGTCTAACGCCTTGCAAGGCCGCGGCCGTCGCGCGCTCAAAATCGGGATCGGCCCAAACGAATATCGAGTGGAGGACAGTCATGCAAAATCATTCCTGGGCTCGGGCCGTCGTTCACTGCCTTTTTCTCATTTCTCTCGCTGCCGCGCCTGCCGGCGCACAAACCTCCGTGGCTCTGAGTCTTTACGGCGCCTTCAGCGGAGCCACCAGCGGCAACGGCGTGCAGGAAAGCCCGTCCAATTCGGCGGGCGGCATCGTCGAGCTGCGCCACATCTCCAACCCTCTCGTGGGCTGGGACCTCAACTACTCCTACAACCGCGCCAACCAGGTGTATTGGCTGGCGGGCTGCCCCGGAGACGCTTGTCCGAATCCTGCCGCCGTTTCGGCCAACGCGCACGAAGTCACAGGCGATTGGCTGGTATCGCTTCATATTTCCAATGTCAGGCCCTTCGCACTTGCGGGCGTGGGTGTTCTTTTCAATGAACCCACCAGCAGCCAGAGCAACACCACGAGTTCCGACAAACCGGTGTTCGTCTATGGCGCTGGATTGGATTGGGGCCTTGTTGCGCACCTCGGCCTGCGCTTTCAATACCGCGGCAACGTCTACAAGGCTGCCGACGTTAGCACGGCCTTCTCTTCCACCGGAGCGTTCGCGCACACGGCCGAACCAATGATCGGAGCCTACCTTCGCTTCTGATTGCCGTTCGGGGCTCGCTTTTCATCGACCAGCGGCATCCGGGTCGGGCCCAGCACCCTTGCAGGCGGCTGCTCTTTTGCTATCGGCTGGTAATGAGCATGAGGCCGTCGGGTGTCACACGGCAGGCGAGGTCACCTGAGAGCTTCAGCGTCGATCCGTCGCCGCGCGCCACGGACAGAACTTCGATCGACTGTACGGCGGTCATTCCCGGCACCCACAGATCGGCCACATCGTTCCGGTCTGCTCCGGCGGTGAACTCGGCAGTCAGCGCCCTCGACGCATCAGACGAATCGCTGCGAACCGTTGCCGTCCTGGCCACTCGCCCCTTTGGGCTTGAGCCGTATACAGCCAGCGTAGCCTTCACAATCCTGCGCGAATCCGGAGCCATGAACGTCAGGTGCAGCCATTGCCCGATTCCCTGCGGTTTCGCCTTTCCGGTCTTGATCGTCTCTCCATCCGCCAGGTGCTGCGCGCGCATGGTAATCGGACATCTGAAGTAAACCGGTGGCTGGCTCATGGCCTGCGCGTTCAAGGCCGGCTGCCGGCCCGCACTTTGCGCTGACCACATGCCTCCCATAACCCCAGCTGGCGGGCTCGCGGTTTGAGCCGCCAGTGTGAGAGCGGTGAGCGCCAGCAGAGGCAGAAAGATAGATGCAGACTTCATCGAGGCTCCTCTCGAACAAGCACTGGCGTGCCGGCGCCGGATTTCGGCGCCGCCAACGCGCGCCACACGGTCAAAAATACTCCGCCGCCGCGTGGGAATCAACGCGGTCTTCGGGCGCGGAAATCCCCCTTCCGTTGCGTCCCCTTTCGCTTCTCGCTGTGTTACCGTTGCAGCATGGAGTTTTCTCCGCCGGAGGCCTTCTTGCGTTCGGCGTGGGAGGTCCGCATTGCGTGTTAAGTGACTGCAATGCAATGACATCGGGATCAGCAAATTCCTTCGAGGCGAATGGTCCAGCAGCCGGAATCAGCATCGTTTACGCTCGCAGCGAGCCCGGCTCCGTTGGCTGGGCCGCCCACGGATCCGGCATCGGGCTCCGCGCCCGATCCACAGGCCGCCCCTCCCCAGCATCACGTTCCCCGCTGGCTGGTACGCATGGAATTGTTCTTGCGTGTGATGCTGCGCATCTATATCGGACTGTTTGTCTGTTGGGCGCCCTGGTCGCACACATTCTGGGACCAGAATCCGATTCTCCTGCAATATCCCTGGCTTGCCGCCTTCGCAGCTTCGGGTGCAGTGCGCGGCCTTGTCTCCGGGTTGGGTCTGCTGAATTTATGGATCGCCTTTCAAGATGCGATTCGGCATAGGGATGGTTGAACGATGAAAGACAGGGCACAGGCGACAGGGAACAGGGAACAGGAAAGCGCGAGCCCGAAGAAGTCTGCCGGAACTCCTCAAACTCCCGTTCCCGAGGCTGCGCCTCGCGCCGTGATCCCCGCTAACGGAGCGCCCCCTCCGCTTGAGGCTGCCCCGCTGGCCTACGAAAATACTGCCTTCCTCAACAGCGCCGACGGCCGCATCATCCGCATCGTCTCTGAGTTTCTCGAGCCTCTGTCCCGTTTCCGCCGCGAGCAGATTCAGGACACCGTCGTCTTCTTCGGATCTGCGCGCTTTCGCGGGCGCGAAGAAGCCGATCACGCCCTCGAGCTTCTCGACAACACCGGCTCCACGCGCCCCGCTCCCAGCGAGGAACAGCCGGCCAAAGCCCGCGAGATCGCTGCCGGCAAAGCTACTGATCTGCAGCGCAAGCGCGCGGTCGCCGCGGTGGAGATGGCGCGCTACTACGAGGACGCGCGGCGCCTTGCGCAGCTGCTTACCCAATGGGCCAAAGCCATCCCTTCGCGCAAGCATCGCTTTGTCGTCACTTCGGGCGGTGGTCCGGGCATTATGGAAGCCGCCAACCGCGGCGCCTACGAAGCCGGCGGCAAAACCATCGGCATGAATATCCTGCTGCCCTTCGAGCAACGGCCCAACCCCTACATCACGCCCTCGCTCAACTTCGAATTCCACTACTTCTTCATGCGCAAGTTATGGTTCGCTTACCTGGCCAAGGCGTTGGTGGTTTTTCCCGGAGGTTACGGCACGCTCGACGAGATGTTTGAGATCCTCACCTTGACCCAGACGCAAAAAGTCACGAAGAAGATCACAGTTTTGATTTACGGCCCGGAATATTGGAAGAAGGTCTTCAACCTCGAGGTGTTGGTCGATACCGGCGCCATCTCGCCCAAAGACCTCGATCTGTTTCAATATGTCAGCACGCCGGAGCAGGCCTTTGAGATGCTTCGCAACGGACTGACTGAAAATTACCTCTCGGCCGAGGGACCGGCTGCCAGCGCGCCACCCCAAAGCGGAAAAATCGCGGCCGACGAAGATTTGATGGCGGGCTGGAATCTCGATGATTTCCTCGGCCCCGAGCTGGCCAAAACCAAGAAATGAGCAGCGGCTTGCCAATCATTTGATCTGAGCTCGCGGCCTCTTTTTACCTGTGGATAACTTTCGCGCGCATCGTACTCATGGGAACAGGTCAGACGAGGCCGGTCCTCGTGGCGTATCCGGAAATTATCGGTGTTTCAGCAAGTATTTTCGGTATTTTGGTAACTTTTTTGAGTCCGCTTGGGCGCCAATTGAAGTGGATTTCGCACGTTCTTAACAGGAAATTTATCGCAGGGACGGGATACTACCTGTGGAAATCCAGAAAACCATTGCGATCGACGAGGAGCGAAAAATGCCTGGGTCCACCATCTCGTACCTGTGGCGCGACAAGGATGCCGCGAGAGGATTTCGCACTGGCGTCTCCTTGCATAGCCACACCAATCAATCGCGCGAGACGCTGGATTTTCTAGCCAATTTCGGCAACCAGTTTCCGGTGATACGCCCGTTGATGGCCAGGATGGAGCGCCGGGCCGAACAGATTCATGGTCTGCACATCGACTATGCGGCCAGCTATTGGACGCCGCCCATGACTCCCAAGCTCGCCTTCGATCTGGAATCGCGGCAGATCGAGAAACTCGGCTTGGCTTCAATGGTCTCGATTACCGACCACGACACCATTCAGGCGCCCATGCTGTTGCGCACCGTGCCCAGCGCGCGGCGGATTCCCGTTTCGGTGGAGTGGAGCGCCCCCTATGGAAGCATGCAGTCCTTCCACCTGGGCATTCACAACCTGCCCAGCGCCCGCGCCGCCGAGTGGATGGCCACGCTTGAGGAGTTCACTCGCCATCCCAGCGACGAGCGCCTGACCGAAATTCTCGTTCAGCTCCACCGCGATCCGAACATCCTGGTGGTCTTCAACCATCCCATGTGGGACCTGTATCTCGTCGGCAAGGAGAAGCACCAGTTCCTGGTTAACGAGTTCCTGCAGAAGAACGGCGCCTATCTTCACGCGCTGGAGCTCAACGGGCTGCGCAACTGGGACGAGAACCGCGCCGTGCGCCGTCTGGCGGAAAAGTGGAACATGCTTCTGATCGCCGGCGGGGACCGCCATGGCGTGGAGCCGAATGCCACCATCAATTTGACCAACGCCACAAGCTTTACCGAGTTTGTGCATGAAGTCCGCCGGCAAAAGAGGAGCAACGTGCTTTTCATGCCGCAGTACGCCGAGCCGTGGAAGCATCGTGTCCTGCAGTCGGCCATCGACGCCGTGCGCCACTATCCTGAGTTCCCGCAGGGCTCGCGCACCTGGGACGAGCGCACCTACCATCCTGATTCCAACGGCGTGATCCGCCCCCTGAGCGAATTATGGCCAGGCGGTTCACCGCCGCGCGTCATCAGCGCCGGACTCGCGCTGGTGCAAATCATGGGCCGCGGCCTGCTGGCCGGCGGGTTGCGCATGGCCTGGAGCAACTCCGACCAGCTGCGCCTGGCCCTGGGCGAGCAGGAGTAAAACAGCGGAGCTGGCGGAGTTAGCGGTGTCAGCGGAGTTCGAGGCGTTCACAGCAGCGTATTCGTCCGGTCATTCACATTTTGGGTGTGAATTTCGTTGAAGAATAAGACTGTCATCCTGAGCGACCGCGTCGAAGGATCTGATCCCGCGAACCCCGCTCACTCCGCTGCCGCTCCCCGCGTAGCCTATTTCCCCGACTCATTTCACGAAGTAAACGGGGTGGCGCACACCAGCCGCCATTTCGAGGCCTTTGCCCGCCGGCGCAATCTTCCTTTTCTATGCCTTCGCGCCGGGCGCCGCGCCCAGGCCTTGATCGAAGAGGGCGCGGTGTGGACCCTCGAACTGCCGCGGGGCTTTCTCTCCTTCACACTGGAGAAAGACCTGCGCTTCGATCCGGCCTACCTTCGCCACGTTCCGCTCATCGGCAAAGTGCTCGAGCGCTTCAAGCCCGATCTGATCCATATCACCGGCCCCAGCGAAATTGGCCTTCTTGGCGCAGCGTGGGCGCATCACCTTGGTGTGCCGCTGGCCGCCAGTTGGCATACCAACGTGCACGAGTATGCTGCCCGCCGCGCCAATTGGCTGCTGC
>JASHQH010000060.1 GCA_030037635.1 Acidobacteriaceae bacterium | reverse complement strand
GCTATCCGCCCGAGCTCGCCTATCCGCCTGTTCCGAACACCGATGAGCCGGCTGTGGTCCTGCGCGAGCAAGGCGCCAGCCGCCTGGCGTGGATTTCAGGCGACCTGGAGCGCACCTGGTGGCTCACCGGCCAAGGCGACCTGCTGCGCCTCATCCACAACACCATTCACTGGATCACCCGCGATGAACGCGTGGTCAGCGTCGAAGGGCCCGGCTTTCTCGAGATCTTCTGCTGGGAAACCGCGCCGGGCTACGCCGTGCACCTGCTCAACTATTCCAATGCCAATGCCTTCCACGGCTGGATGCAATCGGTTGAGCCTCTGGGAGCGCAGCACGTGAGCATGAAGCTGCCCGCGGGACTGCGCGTAAAATCCGTCGATCTGCTCCGGTCAGAGCGCGGCGTGCCCTTCCATCTCGACGATCGCGTGCTGCGTTTCACCGTGCCCTCGCTCGACGATTACGAGATTGCGGCAGTAACGGTCGCCTAGCGCGCGGCAAATGCAGCAAAGGCTGGCCTTCTGTCGCCTCAACTCCCAAAAGCTGATTGCATAAATTCGGCTTTCAAAGGGCACGGCTTTAGCCGGGCCCCATGCGCCGTAGGCGCAACGGCCGTTAGCCCCGCGCTTTACCGGGGTTCCCAAGAAACGGTCTTTGTTTCTTGGGGTGGTTGAGCGTGGGGGATAGGAGCAAATCAACTCGGCCAGCCTCGTAGGGGCGAAGCAGGTTTTTTTGAAAGAGCACGGCTTTAGAGCTTGCTGAAAAACTCAATCGAAGGCGGCTTTGTAACCAGGGCACGGCTTTAGCCGGGCCGTAAATGTCGCAAAATGATCGCGGGCTTTAGCCCCTCCCATCTTCGCGTTCCAGGATTTCGACCTTCATTCGGGCTTTTTCTGCAAGCTGTTCAGCCGCGCCCCAGAGGCCGGATCAATACTAGGGCTTTGGCCCTGAGGGATGGTTTTCGCCACGCCGCTTATGCGGCTGGCTCTAAGCCCGCGCTCCGTCCGCGGCTCTAGGTAGAAGCGGTTGGTCACGCCACCAAGCCTGGCTGATATCTATGGTCTTTTATGGTCTCTCTCGATTTATGGTCTTTATTTATGGTCTTTTATAGCCTTCTGTTCCCTATTCCCTGTTCTTCTGTTCCCTGCCTTTCGTGCAGCTTTTCCAGCGCGTCGCAGGCCGTCTTCACGCCGTCTTCGCGCGCAACCTCCTCGGCCACGGCGCGCGCCCGCGCTTCCAACTCAGGATCGGCGAGCATGGCCCGCACCCTGCGCGCCACGCGCCACGGCTTGTACGCCGAGCGCTGGATGACACGCGCTACGCCCAGGCGCTGCATCCGGCGTGCGTTGTCGGGCTGGTCGTGCGAATAGGGCATGATCAGCATGGGCAGGCCCGCGCGCAGGCACTGTGCCGTCGTTCCCACGCCGCCCTGGTGCACCGCCATCTTCACGCGCGGAAACAGACCCGAGTACGGTGCGTATTCCGCCACGCAGATGGTTGCTGGCAGCTCCTGTTGCGGGCGGTTTCGCGGATCATTGCCGATCAGCAGCACGGCGCGGATGCCCAATTTGATAGCCGCGCTGGCCGAAAGCTCGTAGAACGGTCCCGCCGCCAGCACCGCCGCCGACCCCAGCGTGAAGACGACCGGCGGCGCACCCTCGGCCAGGAACTCCTGCAACTGTGCCGGCAGCGCCGCATTGCCCGCGTCGGCATCGTAAAAACAGAAACCGGTGATCAGCGTTTGTTCAGGCCAGTCCTTCTTCGCAGTGCCCAGCACGCGCGAGAACAGCGCCAGCACCAGGTAGGGCGAGTGCTTGCCGTCGAAGAGAGGATTCCTGCCCCTGGGCAAACCCAGCTCGGCGCGCAACTCGTAAATGGGATCGGGCCACTTGCGCGTCACAAAGCGCGCCAGCCGCCGCATGGCGCGTCCCATGCCCGGCGCTTTGTCGGCCCGCGCCAGCCTGGGATACGGCGGCAGCACCGGCGGATCGTAGGCCGAGAAAAACGAGAATGGCGCCAGCACGTAACTGGCCCAGGGAATGCCCGTGGCTTCGGCCACCACAGGTCCCGCATAGTTCAGCTCGCCCAGCAGCAGCAAATCAGCCCGCGTGGGCTTGGTTGCGGCGTCCAGCAGATCGTCGTAGGTCTCGCGCAGCACGGGGAACAGAAACTCGCGCAGGCCGGTCTCCGTGCCCCTCTTCACGTCGTAAATCATTTCCACGAGTTTGGTGTTGGTCGGATCGATGTCGGGACGCACCGCGCGAAACTCCAGCCCCAGCGGCGCAATTTTCGGCCGGTAGACGTTGGGCAGCGCCATCACCGGCGCGTGGCCGCGCCGCTTCAGCTCCAGTGCGATGGCAATCAGCGGGTTTGTGTCGCCATAGGTCCCGATGTTCGACAGAACAACGCGCAAGCCCGGCTCCCTCAACGATGAGAAAGATGCAGATTCGAGAGTAATGCATTCCGCCGTTGATCCGCGCGCTTCCTATTGTGAAGTTTTGGGCGCGGCATTCGCGCAGGCAACAGGGGTGGCTTTCAGCGTGGGCTGCAAATCCGGCCAGTAGGGATCGGTTTTCAGCAGCGAGCAGAAATCCGCCAGAGAAGGGAACGGGCTCTGCTGCGCCTTGGGGCCGAGCGCGTCGATAAACTTCCACGCCAGGTCGGAATGGCTGGTGTATATCAGGTCCAGAACCGTCTGCCACATCGTCGTCCCGATCGAGTCCGCATCGCCCGCGTCCACTGCCTTCTGCGCGGCCGCCAGCTCCTTGTCCCAATCCGCCGTGCTGGGCGCGAACGTCGCCATTTTGTCCATGGCCAGATGAAACCCGCCGCCCTTGGCGTCATCGGCCCACCGCAGCGTAACCACCTCAGAAGGAGAGCAGGCGAAGCACGTCGGCCAGTAGCCGAAGGTCCAGTCGGCCGTTACATAGTAGTAATGCCCGTCGCCGAGCTGCTCAAAATGCGCCTCGTCGTCGTTGGAATCGTTAAGCGTGGCCAGCAACTGGAACTGCGGCGCGAGCTCAAACACAAAATGTTCCGTGCAGCAATGCGCGCCGCCCGTGTACAGCGAGGCAATCATGTCCGGATTCCCGCGCCCCGTCACGTCGGTTCCGTTCGCCACAGCCGGAATGTTGTCTTGAGCGTCGGCGGCCTGGCCGAGCGTATAGCTCTCAAAGCTGTCCACTGAATGGCTGTAGACGGCTTTGCCCCCGCTCATCACCTGCAGGCAAGCGCCATCGCCGCTTTTGTATGCCGTGAACTGGTATTGCCCCACCGTCGCCTCGTCCACCTGGTTCTTCTGCGTGCACGCGGTGGCGGGATTCTCCGCAGGGCCTTGCGCAAGCACCAGCGCGGGCCCCGCGGCCACGGCCATTCCCGCTGTCACAGCCAATAGCGCCCACCGGGCCCTCGTCCCACCCGTCCATTCGTACGCCATGTTTTCACCTCGGTTGCGATCAAGATAGCATCGCGGCCGCGGTTCAAGCTCATTTTTTCCACTTCCACGCCGCCGGAACTGCTCTTAACCCGGATCGTGAACCCCGCGAGATTCGGCTACGATGATTCCTAAAGAAGGCCGATCTCTGGCTGCTGGCCCCCGGCCGCTGACCTCTGAACCCTGGCCGCTGCTCCTATGAAGCTCATCTTCATCCTCGTCGCCGTTGTCGTCATTGCCGGGTCGCTTTTCGCCGACTACAAATGGCGCCAGTGGATGAACGCGCGCCGCCGCGACCGCAACCATTCTTCTTCGCGACTATAGCTCCTCACTCGGCCTGTCTCGGAGCCCTGTCGTCCCCCAGCTCTGCTTACTGTTCCCTGTTGGCTATTGGCTACCCCCTGCCTTCTCGGTCCCTGGCCCCCTCGTTCCCTTGGTCCCTGCCTCTAAAATTGGTCCCTGCCTTTAAAATAAAGTTAGGGAGCCGTCGAACACCTATGCGATCGATTGCCGTCCACTTCCCCTGCCGTTCCAACCGTCCCGTGCTGGCCCTTCTCGCTGCGGCCGTGCTTTTTGCCGTCCCCGCCGCGCGCGCCCAATTCAGCCAGCCGTCCTACACCCAGGTCCACGATGCTTCGGCGCTCAAGCCGCCGCCGGGCGCTCGCGTCGCCATCGTCGAGTTCGAAGACCTGGAGTGCCCCGACTGCGCGCGCGCCAACCCCCTGCTCAAAGAGGCCGCCGAAAAATACGGCATCCCCTGGGTGCGCCACGATTTCCCTCTGCCCTTCCACAACTGGAGCTTTCAGGCCGCCGTGAACGCGCGCTACTTCGACACCAAAAGCCTCGCCCTCGGCAACGACTACCGCGACTACGTCTTTCAGAACCAGGTCTCCATCGAAACCCTCGGCGAGCTGCAGCAATTCACGCAGCGCTTCGCTGACGCCCACCACGTTCAACTGCCCTTTGCCATCGACCCCATGGGCAAGCTGGCTGAGGAAGTCAAGGCCGACTATGCTCTCGGCCAGCGCATCGGCATCGAACACACGCCCACCATCTGGGTCGTCACCAACGCCGCCCACGCGCCGCCCTTCGTCGAAGTCGTGGACCGCACCAAGCTATTCCAGCTCATTGACCAGGCCCTGGCCCAGGCGAAGAAGTAACGGCAGCCACTAACCGGCAGTCGATCGCTGGCAGTCGAGGGTTGGGCCGGCTTCAGTTCTGGAACACATTTGGCCTGATCCATCTCACTGAGCGTCTAAGGAATGATGAAAACTTCAGGGCTTCCCCGCCGGGTGCTCCGTCTCAGCTTTTCCAGGCCCGGCAATTGCTCGCTTCTCACCCTGCTTGCAATCGCACTTGTTGCCGCAGCCCTCTCGCCGGCTCTCCACGCGCAACTCAGGCCCGTCAAGGTGCTCGACGATTCGGCCCTGCATCCGCCTCCGGGCGCGCGCGTGGCCATCATCGAATTTGATGACCTCGAGTGCCCCACCTGCGCCCATTACAACCCGCTCCTCAAGCAGGCCGCGGCCGGCTACCACATTCCCTGGATTCGCCACGACTTCATCATCCCTTACCACAACTGGAGCCGCGCCGCCGCCGTCCGCGCCCGCTGGTTCGACCAGCACGGCAAAGCCCTCGGCGACGAATTCCGCGACCAGGTCTTCGCCAACCAGCCCGACATCTACAACCAGGGCGTCCTCAACCAGTTCGCGCAGAAGTTCGCGCAAGACCATGGCATCGCCATGCCTTTCTCCGTCGACCCCCAGGGCAAGCTCGATGCCGACGTCACCGCCGACACCGAGCTCGGCAAGCGCACCGGCGTCGACTCCACCCCCACCATCTTCATCGTCAGCTCCGGCCCGCACGGCAACAGCTACAAGCAGATCACCGATCCCGACCGCGACCTGTATTCCACCATTGATGCGGCCCTCGCTGCAACCAAGTGAGGACACGGACTGAGGGACCAGGGACGTAGGGACTGGCCGGCAGCCAGTAGCTCGCAGCTACGAGCCAGTGGCCGGCTGCAAACAGCTGGCAGCCAACCAAAACAAAGCTGTCATCCTGACCGGAGCGTCTTTGGGGCCCATGATTGCCCGCAATCATGGGGCAAGCGGAGGGAAGGATCTGCGGTTGTTCTTGAATTCGCAAAGCCTTGCTAAGGATTCGGACCGGGCATGAGCCTCCAGGCCCTTGAGATCGGCTGCTCTTTATCTATAGCCCTTTACAGCTTCCTAATCCCTGGTCCCTAATCCCTGCATTCGGGGCAGCTAGCTGCCCTGTATCCGCACCAATTCCTGCCCGCCCGGCGCCACCATCCGCGTCTGCGGAGCGCGCCAGTGGTCAATGTAGCTGGTGCGGTGCACGCACCCGATGGTGCAATGCGGCGCGCAGCTCTTGGCCGTCACAAACTCGCGCTTCACGTCCTCGCGCGTGTATTCGGCCACCGGCACGCCCGGAAAACCCCGTTGCTGGCTGCAGTAGTGCACCAGCCCGTCCTCGCATACGTATAAATACCGCGACCCCGCGCGGCAGCGCCAGTTGTTCGGACGCCCCTCGGCAATCGCCTTCTGAAACTTGTCGAACTGCGCGTAGTTGGTCTTCCTGCGCTGCGTCATCGCGTGGTACACCTGCGCCTCATCCTCGAGCAGCGGCTTCACCTGCCCGTCGCCGTCGTGGATGATCCCGATGGTCGACTCAAACCCCAGCTCCAGCGCCCGCCGTCCGATCACCAGCGCGTCGTTGGGATTGCGGATGCCCCCGCCCACCACCGAGTTGATGTTCACGTGGAACTCGGCAAACTGGGCCAGCATCTCCAGGCGTTTGTCCAGGGTCTTGAGCGACTTCTTCGACACCTCGTCCGGCTCCAGGTTGTCGATCGAAATCTGCAGGTGGTCGAGGCCGGCCGCATTCAGCCTTTCAATTCTTTCTTCGTTCAGCAGGAATCCGTTGGTGATCATGCCCGCAATCGCGCCCGTCTTCCTGATCCGCCTGATAATCTCGTCCAGTTGCGGATGCGTCAGCGGCTCGCCGCCGCTGATGCCGATCATGGCCGTCCCCAGCCGCCCCAGCGCGTCGATGCGCCGGTACATCTCTTCGAGCGGCACCGGCTCGCTCACCTTGTCGTACTCGTTACAGTAGGCGCAACT
>JASHQH010000059.1 GCA_030037635.1 Acidobacteriaceae bacterium | reverse complement strand
TGCGCAAGTCGGCGATGTGCTCGCCCATGTGAGCCACTGCCCTGGTCAAAGCGTCGCCCGGGAGCCGGTCCGAGGTGAAGGTGAAGTTGAACAGCACACCGTCAGGCGAATCCTTTGCGCCCAATGCCTCATCGCCGGGCGACGCTTCGTTGGTCACGCCGGCCTTGGCCTGCACGCCGGTGTGCTCGCCTGGCTTGCCGTAGGCCGCCAGCGCTCTTTCCGCTTCGTCTTTGGCCGGGCTGGCGGCCATGGCGGCGGCAGATTTTTGCGCGTTGCTAATCACGGTTAACATATCTGACGCGCTGCCGAGATTTGCCTGAGTTCTGCTGGCGTCTACTCCACCGGCGCCCATGCTATTCAGGTACGACCCGTTGCCCGATCCCAGCGAAGAGTCGCCCTTGGTCTCCTGGTCGTTCTTTGAGAAATCGATCTCCTTGGGGGTGACATCGGCCACCGACTGGAGGACCAGCCGTGCCGGATAGGCATTCATATTTCCGAATCCCCCGAAGCCGACAATTTTGCCGCCATTGTATTTCAGCGTGGCATCGGCCACGGCATCGATGCGGCCCACCAGCGTGGCCGTGACCATATAGCGTGCACATCCCAGGCACATGTCAGCGCCTTTCTGGTGGGTTTGCGAAAGCAGTGAGTCAAACTGCTTGAAATTCTTGTCTTTCTCGAGCGTGACAGGAGCCCGCGAGGGCGCGGTGTAGGCGCCGGCGAAATTGTGCGCCGGCTGCACCGTAAGAATGGCTACCGGCCCCGACTTGGCTTTGCTACCGGGAGGATAGGAGAGCCAGATCGCGTCCACCTGGAAGCCGCAGTTGGGGTCCGATGCGTCCTGAACGGCGAACTCGTCGAAGCCCGCGACGACCGTGCCTTTGATGCGGACCATTTTCCCATCGAACGACGCCGGTTTCTTGACGATGTCGCACACCGTAGTATCTACGGGCGCAGCGGCCTGGGCGTGCAACCCGGATCCAAATGCGAGAAGAAAACAAGCCAGCAGAAATCCACGCTTCATAAAGCCCTCACAAGCCGCTGCGCAAGCGGCAGCGGCGGCAAATTTGTGGCGTCGGGGAACCGCCATGAATGGGAACCGGAAAGGATATCACGGCGCGGATTTCCTTGCCGGTACATGGGAAGCTTCGGCGAACCGATGCATTTTTGAGCAAGCTGTGAAGCCACGCCCCTTCATTCGTATATTTGGAACACGCTGTACGCATTGGTCCGGCTGAACGCCGACGAAATCGCGCTGACTCGCCGACCGGCTGACCCGCTTCCTGCTCCCTACTTACTGCTCCCTGATCCCTGTTCTTCAGTGATCCAGGCATCGATGCGCTGCTCGAGCACGTCGAGCGGCAGGGCGCCGGAGTCGATGACCCGGTCGTGAAAGACACGCAGATCGAATTTGGGGCCGAGCGCCTTCTGAGCGCGGTCACGAAGCTCCAGGATCTTCAATTGCCCGATCTTGTAAGCCAGCGCCTGGCTGGGCCACGCGATATAGCGGTCCACTTCAGCCTGGATGGAGGGTTCATCAATATTCGAGTGGTCGTGGAAATACTGGACCATCTGGTCGCGGGTCCAGCCCTGGGAGTGGACGCCGGTGTCGACGACGAGCCGGATGGCGCGCCAAATGTCGGCTTCGAGGCGGCCGTAATCGGAGTAGGGGTCTTGATAGAAGCCCACATCCTTGCCGAGGTGCTCAGCGTAGAGTCCCCAGCCTTCGGTGAAGGCAGTGTAATGGCCGTATTTACGGAATTCGGGAATGCCGGTGAGCTCCTGCGCAATGGAAATCTGGAGATGGTGGCCGGGAATGCCTTCGTGGTAGGCGATGTCTTCGACGGCGTAGAGGTTGCGGTCAGTGGCGTCGTAGGTATCGATAAATAGCCTTCCGGGACGGCTGCCGTCGGGCGTGCCGGCTTCGTAATAGGCGGGAGCCGAGGTTTTGGCGATGTAATCGGGAACCGGGACCACTTCGAACGGAGCCTTGGGCAGGCGGCCAAAGAGCTCGGGCAGCTTGGCCTGCATGGGCTTCAAATAACTGCGATAGGCATCCAGCAGAGCGTCGGCCGAGGCGGGATGCATCCTGGGATTGGTCTTGAGGCTGGCGCGGAAGCCAGCCAGGTCTTTGAAGCCGAGCTTCTGAGCGATCACCAGCATCTGGGCCTCGTCTTTGGCTACCTGGTCGAGGCCGATCTGATGAATCTGCGCGGCGGTGAGGTCAGTGGTGGTGGTGCGCTTGATGAGGAACTGATAGTACCGGGCGCCGTCGGGCAGGGCGTCGATACCAGGCTTGTCGCGGCCGGCAGGGATATAGCTGACCTGAAGGAAGCGCGCGAAACGCTGGTAGGCGGGCAGCACTTCTTTCGAGATTGCAGCCAGCATCTCGGTTTTGATGCGCTCCTGCTCGGGAGCCGGAATGGAGGCCGGAAACTTCTTCAAGGGGAGGGCCAGGGGCGAGTCCTCGGGCTTCTGGCCGGCCAGGGTTTTCACTTGCTCCAGCGTTTTTTGGAGCAGGTATTTGGGAGGGACGCGGTGGTCGTCCATGCCGATGGACATGTCGGTGGTGACCTGCTCAAAGGCGGTTGGGATGGCGTGCAGGCGCGCGATCCAGTCGTCGTAATCCTTCACGGAGTCGAAGCTGAGTTCGGCGACCAGGCGCGGGTAGGTGGAGTAGATCCCGTCCATTTGGTTGACCGGCATCTCCCACTCTTTGAACTCGGCGGCCTCTTCGTCCTGCTCAAAGGAGCGGATGAGCAGGTCCTGGCTGACTTTTTCCTGGTCGGTGAAACCGGTGGGATCGATGGCGGCAAGGCGGAGCAGGAAATTGCGATTGCGAGCCAGGGCATCGTTGATGGCGGCTACCGAATAGTCGCTGATCTGGTCGTTGTAGCGCTTGTCGCCGATGGAGGAGGCAAACTCGGGGTCGTGTTTCAGCGTGTCTTCCCAATAGTCGTGGAAGAGATCGTTGAGCGCCTTGCGGCGGTCCTCAAGCGAAAGCGGGGCCGGAGGAACCTGGGTCTGGGGAGTGGGTTCGAGCTTTTGTGCGCGGCACGCGGGAACGAAGGCGAGCAGCGCGAGCGCGGCGGCCGGGGCGAAAAGAGCAATTTTTCTCAAAGGGATCGGGTTCCTTCGCGGGAAATGGTCGTTGCATTGAGTCTACGGCGTTTTAGGAAATCGTGTGAGCTTTTGCCAAAGTGCGAGGCCGTGGCTCCCCGTTGGTCGCGCCGACTTGGTTTCGCGGCTTCGCCCTACAGCATTTCCTAAAACGCTATCGCGGAGCGGCCGAGGGGGAGAGGCGGGGGATTAGGGGCGAGGACAAGGGGATAAGGGGGTAAACCCGGGGCCAAAAATTATTTTTGAAAAGTTGAGCTCCTTTTTTGAGGAATTGCGCAACTAGGGAGTGAAAGCCAAAAAAGGGAGCGGGGTCCGACAAGGTTGGGGGAGGGCCGCGCTCCCGGCTTTCCAAAATCCAAACAGGAGGTCTCCCCATGAACATGCAGCTCGTCTCGTCCGCAACGCGGTTGCGCGACAGGCTCAGTCTCCGCGGCGTGCCCATCCGGCTGGTGGCGCTTGGCGTAGCGGTTGTCTTCACTGCCGGGCAGATGCAGGCGCAGGGTCCCATGTTCCGGAGCGTCGATGAAGCGCAGCCGGCAGCAGCGGCACAGCAGGCCGTGCCTGCGGCTCAGGCAGCGCTTTCCGCGCAGGTGGGAACAGAGATCTCCGCTCCTGTCCCCAATGGGGAGGAGGCCAACGCGGCCAGTTCGTCGACCATTCCGTTCGCGGCGCTGGAAGCCAGTGACAACGGCAGCCAGAGCTCGACATTAACCTCAACTTCAACGGTGGCGCCGGCAAAGACCAAGCCGCCGCATCGTGGGCTGGGTATCGCCATGGCCACGGTGGGGATCCTTGCGGCCGGGGTCGGCGTGTTAGGGCTTGCGGCGTATTCAAAGTTCTGCGGCACCAGCAACGGCCCTTGCGGGGAAGCGCGCGGCATAGGGATTGCGGGACTGGCCGGGGGCGGAGCGCTGGCGGCAGGGGGATTCTACCTGCAGTTCCACAGGCCGGCTCAATAAACGGGACGCGAATCGGGAGCGTCTGCGCGTTTCCGTTCGCTTGAGAATGGGGAGAGTATGCGAGCACTCTCCCCATTTCCTTTTGCGGCCGAGGGGCCAGGGCGCGAGGATTCAGGGCCAGCCAAAGATATTTTTTGAAAAGTTGAGCTCCTTTTCTGGGGAATTGCGCAACTAGTGAGTGAAAGCCGAAATGGGAGCGGGGTTCGACAAGGTTGGGGGAGGGCCGCGCTCCCGGCTTTCCAAAATCTGGAAGCGCGACCGGCCAGCCAGGGGGCAGGCGGTGAATGGGGAGAGTGTGCGAGCATTCTCCCCGTTTGCTTTTGGGGGTAGCGGAGTGTGCAAGTGCGGGCAAAGCCGGCGGAGTTCGTGCCACCTGCAACCCGCGAACCCGGGGTGCGCTTGCTGGGGTATAGTGTGCGTAGCTGCTCCCCCCCAAAGCCCGCAATTGAGAGGAACCCATGGCACACGATGTGTTCATCAGCCATTCTGCGAAGGACAAGCCCATGGCCGACGCCGTGTGCGCGACGCTGGAGTCGCATGGAGTCCGTTGCTGGATCGCGCCGCGCGACGTGATGCCCGGTATGGAGTGGAGCAGGGCGATTATCGAGGCGATCAAAGAGGCGCGGGTGATGGTGCTGGTGTTCACGGCCAACGCCAACAGCTCGCCGCAGATTCGCAAGGAGGTGGAGCGGGCGGTGAATCATGACGTGGTGATGTTACCGTTCCGCGTGGAGAACGTGCTTCCGGACGAGTCGCTGGAGTACTTCATTGGCAACGTGCACTGGCTGGATGCCATGACGCCCCCGATGGAGGATCACCTGCAAAAGCTCACCCAAACGGTGCAGGCGCTGCTGGCAAGCCTGGGGCCGCGCAAGGCGCCGGAAGCGACCGATGTGGTGCCGACGGACGATGTGCCGCTCGAGGGCGCAAGTGCGGCGGGGGCGGCAGGGAGCTACGCAGCTCCGACAGCCGGGCCTGCCGGAGCGCAGGGCGTGGCCGCCAGTCCGGGCTGGCCGCAGTATGCCGCGCCGGGTGGGCGTGCGGCACCGGTCGCGGGTGCGACTGCTGGAGGTCTCAGTGCGGGCGCCAGTCCTGCGTGGCCGCAGTATGCTGCGCCGGGTGCGGCTGGAATGCCGATGGCGGGTGCGCCGGTGTTCCCGGTGCAGGCCAAGCGGAAAGGGAAGATTCCCTGGTGGGCGTGGGCGGTGGGAGGAGTTTGCGTTTTGCTGCTGGCTGTCGTTTTTGCCGCGCTGCGGTCGAGCGTCAAGACGGGGAGCGGTGGAAGCGGCTCGAAGGACGGCGCCTCAGCCAGCGCCAAGAGTGCCGCCGACCAGGCTGAAGATCTGATTGAACAGAAGCGTTATGGCGAGGCCGCGCCGCTGGCGCAACAAGCATGCAACGGCGGAGACATGGACGCGTGCTTCGACCTGGGCGAACTTTACGAAAATGGCGAGGGAGTGGCCAAGGACTATGGGCAGGCAAAATTGCTCTACGAGAAGGCCTGTGATGCAAGCGATTATGGGGCGTGCACGAATCTTGGCAATCTCTACGACCACGGGTTGGGTGTGACCGAGGATCTGGCCGAGGCAAACTCTTTCTACCAGAAGGCATGCAAAGGTGGAGATATGCCCGGCTGCTTCAATCTTGGTTTGTACTACGAGAAGCAGGAAGAGTACAAACAAGCTCTTCCTTTGTTTGAGAAGGCGTGCCAGGGCGGGGACGAGCAAGCGTGCACCAACCAGGGCCTTCAATATGAAAACGGTCTGGGAGTAAAGGCGGACGACGCGAAGGCGGCGGAGCTCTTTCAAGGGGCGTGCGACAACAATGATATGAGCGGCTGTTCGAACCTTGGATACCTCTATGTGACTGGCGAGGGCGTGCCGAAGGACGTGGCCAAGGGGAGGACGCTCTTGCAGGAGGCGTGCAACGCGGGCCGAGACTGGGCCTGTGAACAGCTGAAGAAGCTGGGCCCTTAGTGGAAGCGGACAGAAGAAGCGAGGCGACCCGATGGCCGGGGTGAGTGACGGGGAGCACATGCGGAGCGTCGGTGAAGGCGGCACGGTGCTCAAATCGAGCGGTGGCTGGTGCGGCTGAATTGGTTGATTGGCTCGCGTTTTGTTGAGGCAATCGAAAACGCGTTGGATGAGAGAAGAGAGAGTAGAAGCGCACGAAGATTTTGTCGAAAGAAGCCTTTACTTCGCTGATGGCGGGATGGTACTTTGCATAGCATCCCCCCCGGAGCCTCATCAAGATTGGAGGATCGACATGAATTGCCCACGCTGTGGGGCTGAGTCTGCCCCGGATCAGAAATTCTGCAGGAGTTGTGGAGCTCAAATGGGCGCAAGCGCAGCGACGCCGAACGGCGCAACAGCGACATCGCCGGCTCCAGCGGGAGCCGCACCGACGCCTGCAGCAGCAGCCGTGCCGCCAGTTGCCCCACCCCAGGCGATGCCCGCCTATGGCGCACCGCCCGCGCAGAGTGCTTATGGGGCACCGCCGGGGATGGTGCCGATGGTGTACCAGGCGTACCCGGGCGGACCGCAACAGGTGTATTACGTCCCCGCACAGGGGACGCATGCACATGCGCACGCGGGAGTGATGGAGGGCTTTCAGAGCAAGATCCGGGAGCTGTGCGCGACGGACAAGCTGGAGGGATTCAGCCTCAAGGAGCTATTCAAAGAAGTATTCGCAAAGCATGGGGCCGGCGCAGTGGAAGAGTACCTTGGGGTGGGCACGCCGCGGACGACGCCGCCGCTGGAACTGGTGGACACGAACTGGCCGAAGCCGTGGATGTTTTTCCGCGTGCTGGCGGGGTTAGTGGTGGCGTACGCGGCATATTACGCCTTGTGGATTCATAGCCAAAACACGATCCCGATGCCGGCAATTCTGGTGCTGGGAACTTTTGCAGGGCCGATGGCGACGCTGATGCTCATCTGGGAGTTCAACACGCCACGCAATGTTTCCATTGTCCAAACGATTTACGTACTGGTGGTGGGCGGCGCCATTTCAGTATTGATCATCACGCTGTGGTATCTGGTTCCCCCGTTCAATAATGTCCCGTTACCGGGGATTGTGGAGGAGACCTCGAAGCTGCTGGCGGTGGTGATCGTGACGTGGGGCGTTCGGGGCGCGCGTTACCCTTACCAACTAAACGGAATCGTGTTTGGAGCGGCAGTGGGGGCAGGATATGGGTGCTCTGAGACGCTCGGTTATGGGATGAACGCGCTTTTGGGGATCCTTGCTCAGGCACTGCCCGGCGTTGCGAATGGGACGAACCTGATGCCGATACTGGACGCGGCGGTGAAGAGCGCGGCAGTCAATCTGACGGTGCGCGGTTTGCTGTCGCCGTTTGGTCACCCGGTATGGACGGCAATTGCGGCGGGCGCATTCTGGCGGGTGAAAGGGGACAGACCGGCGAGCCTAAGCATGTTCCTGGACGGGCGTTTCCTGCGGGCGTTTCTCTTTCCGGTGGTGATGCACACGATTTGGGACTTAGATGTGCTTTTCCCGAAGTTGAGCAACTCGGTGATGCTTACCATTTACGCAGTTGACGGGTTGGTTGCGTATTACGTGCTGTTTACGATGATCCAGCAGGGCCTGCATCAGGTGAGGGACATGCAGAAAGCGCAACTGGAGCACACGCTGGCCCATGTGCAGGCGACAATACAGCCAATGGCGGTGGGGACCTACGCCGTGCAGCCACAGTGACCGGCAGACACCTGCGGAGTGGCTGGCGAGAAGGGCAGTCGTGAGATGAATCCGGCGTAGCGAAAGGGAGAGGCATGGCATTTTGCAGCAGCTGTGGCGCTCAGTTAGCGCACAACGAGCACTTCTGTGTGAAATGCGGAGCCGACCAGACAGCGAAAGCGGGAGACGCTGCGGCAGCGGTGGCGGCTCCGGCGCCCATTGCGGCTTCGGCGCCGGCTGCGGTTGCCGTGCCGGTTGCGGCTCAAGCGCAACCGGTTCAGCAGTTCGCAGGGACGCCTCAACCGCCCATATCCCCTGCCATTCCGCAAGCGATGCCGCCGCAGTATCCTCAATATCCGGCGGGACCGGTTGCCATAGCGGGGATGCCGCCGGCAGCGCCGGCGAGGGGCCGGGGGTTGGTGTGGGGCATTGTCCTCGTGGCCGCGGCCGGGGGCGGCTATTACTATTACACGCATAATCAGCAGAGCCAAACGCAGCCTAGCCAAACGCAGCCCAGCCAAACACAGCCGGGGCCGCAAGGGCAGGGTGGAAACAATCAAGCCCTGGCGCAACAGCAGCAATTCACTTTTCAGGCGTCGAACCAGAATGGGGTTGTGGAGATCACGCAGGCGCAGTGGACGAATGGCTCGAACGTGACGATTCAGTCGGCGACACTGCAGTGCGGGCAGGTGGATGCCAACAACAATGTCATACAGGCGTCGATTTTTCAGACCATGCTGAACGGGCCGCTGGGGCCCGGGCAGAGCACGACTTTTCAATCATTTCAGATCGGACCGCTGCAGCAGGGGGCAAACGACGCGAGATGTGTCATTGCGGCGGTAACGCCGGCCACGCAATGAGGCGCAGGTGAGTTTTTTGAATGGCGTGGGGCCGGATCAGTAGCCGGTCCGATTTTTCAGGGCCATCGGGAAGCAGGCAATTGCCGCCTTATGCGCACATGCATCTGCAGCAAGGTTAGCCATGCGGCTGGGGAGCTTCGCAACTTCCGCGATCATCTTCGCCATGATTCTTGTTTCGCCCGGGTGAATTCTGATTAAAGAAAGGAAAAAGTATGGCGTTCTGCAGCAGTTGTGGTAGTCAGTTGGCAAGCAACGAACGGTTCTGCTCGAAGTGCGGAGCGGACCAGACGGCGAAGGCGGGTGGCGCGCCGGCCGCAGTGGCGACTCCTGCGCCTGCTGGAGCGCCGGCTGTGATTGCGCCTCCATCGCCTCCTCCACCGTATGGCGCGCCTGCTTATGGAGCGCCACAGCCGGGCATGCCTCCGCAGATGCCATTTGTGGCGCCGGGGCAGGTTCCGATGGTGCCCCAGGAACCGGCCAAGAAGAGCGGGATGATGTGGCTGGCGGTGCTTGTTCTTCTGGGGGGAGCGTTCTATTACTACAAGCACAACATGCAACCGGCGGGAACGCAGCCCGGCACTCAGCCGCAAACCCAGCCCGGGCCGCAGGGCACTCCGGGTCCGCAGGGCAGTCCGGGGCCGCAGGGCAGTCCGGGGCCGCAAGGCACTCCGGGTCCGCAGGGCAATCCGGGACCGCAAGGGCAGCCGGGGCAGCAGAGTCAGAATAATCAGGGACCGCCGGCGTGCGGGCAGACGTCTGGCAATGATCCTGTGACCCAAGCGCAGAGGTTCACTTGCAGTGCCGCGCCCCAGAACGGACAGGTGGTGGTCTCACAAGCAGCATGGACGAACGGCGCGAATGTGACCGTTCAGACGGCCGAGCTGGCATGTTTGCAGTACGATTCCAACGGAAACGCCATCGATGCGTCGATGTGGAAGCAGCAGGTGAATGGGCCGCTGGCGCCAGGGCAGACCATGAACATGCAGCCGTTCCAGATAGGGGCGGTTCAGCAGAACGCGTATGGAGCGGTTTGCGCCATTGTTCAGACACAGGCGGCCCAGCAATGAGGGCGTCGCGCGGCTTTGAAAGGCAATGACCGCGATCAACAATCCGTTCCGCTTGACGATGGCTGTATTGGAGCGAGCACCTGCGGGATTTTGCGGGCCGCGGGCAACGGGCGGTGGATCCGCAGGGAACCGACAAGACAGCGAGTTGGCAACTCCGGGGTTGGAGTTCATCTGCGAGGATGTTCCTGCCCCCACCGCAGCCGGAAAAGCAACGACCCGGCTACGATCCACCTGACGGACCACGACCCTGTCTGCGGGGACCGTGAGGATGGGACGCCTCACAGTTTGGAATCGACGAACGCCGGCGCCCTGGGGCGTGCGGTGAATTTCTGGCCTAACGAAGGGCAACGAGATGGCGTTTTGCGGCAGTTGCGGTGCTCAGTTAACAGACAACGAGCGTTTTTGCGTAAAGTGTGGAGCCGGCCAGAGGGGAGCGGCAGGCTCTATACCCGGGACAGCGGCTGTAACACCGGCGGCGCAGCCCCCGGGGCCCCCGTCTCCGGCACAAGTTCCGCATCCAGCTTCGTTTTCGGCGCCGCCGGGAACAATGCCGATGATGTACCAGGCGTACCCGGGCGGACCGCAACAGATATATTACGTTCCCGCCCAGGGAACGCATCCGTATGCGAATCTGGGTTTCCTGGCGGGGATTGAGGCGCAGATTCGGAACATCGCGTCAACCGACAAGCTGGAAGGGTTCAGCCTGGGCCAGACGTTCAGCGAGACATTCAAGCATCACGGGATGGGAGTGGCGGAAGAGTATGCCATGTGCGGCTCGTCGCGGTCGACACCACCCATCGAAATGGTGGACACGAACTGGCCAAAGCCATGGATTTTCTTCCGTCTGCTGGCGGCCCTGGCGATTGCGGCCGTGGGGCTTTATTTTCTTTTTAGTTTCACTCAGAACGAATACACCTTGCCCGCTTTCATTTTCATGGGAGCGTTCGCGATGCCGCTGGCGGTGCTGGTATTCATCTTCGAGATGAACACGCCGCGCAACGTTTCGGTAGTGGTGCTGGGGCAGCTCTTCCTGGTAGGAGGCATGATCGCACTTTGCATGGCCGTTCTGGAGTACCAGATTCAGGCCATTGCCAACTTCCCGGGCCCTATCGAAGAGAGTTCGAAGCTGCTGGCGGTGGTGCTGGTGATGTACGGCACGCGCGGCGTACGCTACCGATACGAACTGAACGGAATCCTATTTGGGTGCGCAGTGGGTGCGGGATATGCGTGCTTCGAGACATGTGGCTATGCGCTGTTTAACCCAGGGGGCGGCTTCGTTCCGTTGATCCAGTCCGGGACGATACAGCTGGTTTTGGCGGTGACGAAAGGTACGGTGACCCAAGCGCAGGTTCCGGCGGCGCTTCAACAGGTGACCGCCGCTGCGCTGGCATCTACGGTGAACATGCTGGAGATGCGCGGAATCCTGGCTCCGTTCGGGCACGTGGTGTGGACGCCGATCGCGGCTGGTGCTTTCTGGCGAGTGAAACAGGACAAGCCGGCCAGCTTAACCATGCTTGGGGATTCGCGCTTTCTGCTGGCGTTCCTGATTCCGGTGTTGATGCATACGCTTTGGGACATTACGGTCACATTTCCGCACCTGTTCAATCCGCAGAACCAGTCGCAAGCCACAACGGACAACTGGATCATGACGGGCATCGAGGCTTTCACGGGACTGGTGTCGTGGTACGTGCTCTTCACCATGATCCAGCAGGGCCTGAACCAGGTGAGGGATGTGCAGAAAGCGCAATTGCAAGCCACACTGGCGCACGTGCAAACAACTTTGCAGCCGGTGCCGGCGATGGGGACCTATGCGGTGCGCCCGCAGGGACCAGCGAGTTAACGAGTCAGCAAGTCAGCGAGTCGGCAAGTCACAGAGGGGGGAGAGATATGGCGTTCTGTGGCCAATGTGGCAGCCAGTTAGCGGACGATGCGCAAATTTGCGCGAAATGCGGAGCCGACCAGACGGTGCGGGCCGCCGGCTCACCGGCAGCGGCCTCGGGTCCTGGGCCGGGTGCAGCGCAACCCGTTCAACGCTATGCGCAATATCCTTCGCCAGGACCAGTTCCTATCGCGCCCATGCCGCCCGCCGCGCCCGCGAAGCGCCATGGCGTGGTCTGGCTCCTCATTCTCGCGGCTGCCATCGGGGTGGGAGTCTATTACTACCATACGCGTGAGCAGACCCAACCCCAGGCCAGCCAGCAGCCGACGAGCCAGCCGGGTCAGCAACCGGTGAGCCAGCCGGGCCTGGAGCCGACAAGCCAGCCCGGACCACAAGGCCAACCGGGACCGCAGGGGCAGCCGGGCTCCCAGGGGCAGCAAGGAAGTGGGGGATCGAGCGTACCGATGGCAACGATCTTGCAGGACCAGTGGTTCGCCGGGGCGTGGCGCAAAGATGGTCCATACATCCAGATCATCAATGCGCAATGGACAAATCGATCGCCCGTTGCGGTTCAAAATGGAGTATTGCGGTGCCCGCAATATGGAGCCAATGGCCAGCAAGTGGCGGTCGCGCAAACCACCGTGGCCGGCCCCATCCAATCCGGCCAGACCCTGACTGTCAACCCGTTTCTGTGTGGGCAGGAAACTAAGAGCACGAAGACGGTGAAGCCATATTTTTATTCCGTGACGCTGGTGCAATAAAAAGAGGCGCGGCCGGCGAAGTGAGCGAGCCGGCGAGTCAACCGGAGGGCCCACACAGGACGAGAAATGCCTGTAGGGCGTATCGATACATCCGATTGCCGTTTCCCTCAAGGAAAACGGCGCCTTGCACGGCGCCAGACTGCTTGCATAAATTTCAAGTCCGGTGGAGGCGGGTGTCTTTGCCGGCCGCAGACTGCGAGGGTGCGAATGCGGGCGGTCAGCGCGCCAGCAGGTTTTCGTTGGCGAGGATGCGATAGAGAGTGGAGCGGCTGATGGCGAGCTGGCGGGCGGCGCGGAGCTTGTTTCCCCGGTTGAGGTCGAGCACGTACTGGACGTGCTGGCGAATCATGGAGTCGAGGGACAGGTCGGCGGCCGGAGCGGCGGGTGTGGGGTCGAGAACTGTGAACGGTGCGCCTGGAACCGAGCTGGGTTGCGCGCCGGGTACGGTCAAGAGTGCGACCGGTCCGTCGGGCAGGGCGAGGTCGACGGGACGGATAACACTGTTTTCGGATTCGAGCAGGGCGGCTTCAAGAACGCTGGCCAGTTCGCGCACGTTACCCGGCCAGGAGTGTTGCAGGAGACGGGCGAGTGTGCCAGGGCCGAGTACGACAGGGCGCTGCTGGTAGCGTGTGCAGATGCGATCGAGGAGGAATTGGGCGAGCGGGGCGATGTCTTCGCGGCGCTGGCGCAGCGGCGGGATGGCAAAGCGTATGGCGGTCAGGCGGAAGGCAAGGTCGGGAAGCAGGAGTCCCTGGCCGGCCATCTGCCGCAACGAGGTTTGCGACGACGCGAGGACGACGGCACGGCCCGGAGGACGATCCTGGAGGTTTTTAAGGACGCCGAGGAGCAGTCCCTGACCGGGAGGGGCCAGCAGGTCGACGCGATCGAGATAGGTGAAGCCGGCGAGGGCGGCAGGATCGGCGTCGGTGGCCAGCCACTCGCGGGCGTCGCGGCGCTGGAAGGTTGTAGAGGCGAGCGGGGACCGATTGAAGAGATAGCGGGCGAGGGTGTGCTTGCCGGTTCCATGTTCGCCCTCAATGGCGGCTACCTGCAGATGGGGGGCGGCCATGTCGGCCTGCATGAGCAGCTTGCGCCACGCGGCGCTCACGCCGACGATCTGAACAACGGCCGGAGGGGCATCCAAGCCGACGAGCGCAAGCCCGGAGGCGTTGGGCGGATTGTGGGAGTGTGCAGGGTTATGCATCGCTGTCAACGTGCCTCGCCTCCCAGCAAGGGTGTGCCGTTCCTTCACCGGGTTCATCGGCGTGAAGGGGGAAAACATGAATGAACGAGAAAGGCAGGGATTAGGGAGCAGGGACTGAAGGGCGAAGGGACTGATGGGGTGAGGAAGGGAAGGAGCCTGGTTGGGGCGAGATATACTCAGGGGCATTCGCACCGAAGCAATTTTTCCCGCCACCGTGGCTGGTTCTGAAAGGAATGGCAAGGCGAGCGGAGTGAGCGGAGTTGGCACGTAGAGGCTCGCGCGAGAAGCGCGGGCGCTATGCTTCGCCGGTGCAGCCGCTCAAGAGAGCGTGCCAGAGGAAACCAAAGAGAGTGAGTGTGGCAAGGAAACAACTGCGCCGATGGGGCTACGCGATATGGCTGCTGGCAATCGTCGGTTTTGCCGTGTTGCATGGCTGGCATCTCCGCGCCGACTTCCCCAACCACTCAGCATGGGCCTTCGATTGGGCGAAGTATACGGACGAGGGATGGTATGGGAATGCGGCGATCCGTGCCCACCTCCTTAGGAATTGGTATATGCCGGGGGACTTCAATCCGGCGGTTATTTTTCCGGCGTGGCCGTTTGCGGAGTGGGTGCTGTTCTTCTTCACGGGGGTGAAGGTGGAAGCGGCACGAGGGCTGGCGGTGGCTTGTTTCCTGGCGAGCGTGGTGTTGAGCTACGTATTGCTGCGCAGCAGGGGGCCGCGCTGGATGGCCTTGCTGGGAGTGACACTGCTGGTGACCAGCCCGTTTCTCTACTGCTTCAGCCGGTTGGCGATTCTGGAGCCGCTGGAAACAACTCTGACGCTGGTGGCAGTGAACCTGGCGGTGCGACTCAAGGGAATGCGGAGTCCGGTGATGGGTTCGGTTGGCGTGGGCGCAATATTTGCGCTGATGACGCTGACGAAGCTGTCGGCATGTTTTCTGGCGCCGGCGATGCTGTGGGCCATGGTGCAGCCGCTGATGAGCGAGCGCAAGCTGGCACTGCGCTGCACGCTCGCGGCGGGGTGCACCGCGGGCGCGGCCTACGGCGCGTGGATGGTGCTGATTTGTTGGCTTGGCTTGCTCGGCGATTACAAATACTTCTTCGTTGCCAACCGATATCCGCTGCCGACGGAAGGATATTGGCAATTGCCGGCATCCTGGTGGTCGCTTCACGGGCTTCTGTGGGTGGACCGCAGCCTGGTTTGGTTAGCAGTGGCAATTGCGCTTGGCTCGGCGATTGCGTGGCGAAGCGCATGGGCAAAGGAGCTGTGGCGCAACCCGGTGTTTGGGACGTCGCTGTGGGCAATTGCGGGATTTGTGATGTTTATGGCGGTACGGAACCATCCGCAGCCGCGCTATTACACGGTGCCCGCATTTTTTCTCTATTTTGTGGTAGCGCTGGGTCTGCGGGCGCTGATTAGCCAGAGGGGATGGGCGCGGACGACAGGCTGGGTTGCGTGCGCCGCTACCCTGGCGGCGGTGGGAGTGCATGGAGCGCAGACCATCGGCTACGCGACGCACCCGGAGTACACATTTGTGCATGCGGCCACGCAGCTGGCACAGTATATGGATGCGCGTCCCAACGGGAAACGGCTGCTGGTTTCGATCAGTGACGACGAGATCATGCTGATCACGCAGGTGCCGGGGATTTGCGACGATTTGGGCACCGAAGACCTGGCGTCAAAACTGGCAAGGTATCAGCCCGGCTGGTACGCTTCGTGGAACGATCTCGATCCCGCTATTCTGCGGGAGCTGCACGCACATTTTTCGCTGGAACAGGTGGCCAGCTACCCGGCGTTCGACGATCCTGACCGCAACCTGCTGGTGCTGTTCAAGCTGCACCCCCTGCCCGGCGGACAGGAGCGCAACCCCAGGGATCCGAAGCTGGGGGATGTGCTGCCGGACGACAAGGTTGAGGTTCCGGTGGAGTAAAGCAGGGGACAGGGGACAGGGAACAGGCAACAGGAAGCAAGGGAGCGGGCGCGACTTATGGTTGCGGGGCGGCAGAGGGCTGAGGCGAACGACGGGTCAGGGGCGGGCGATCATGACTTCAGTGGCCTTGATGAGGGCGACAGCAGAGTCTCCTTTACGGAGCGCAAGTTCGCGTGCCGCGTCAGAGGTGATGATGGCGGTAACACGCTGGCCGCCGATGGAGAGGACCACTTTGGCCAGGAGGCCTTCGATGGCGATCTCAACGACCTTGCCGAGGAGCTGGTTGCGGCCGCTGATGCGGGCCTTTCCAGAAGAGGTTTTTGCTTTAGGCATGAGGTTTCTCCGATGTCTCGCCAGTACCTTACCCGCACCGAATCGGGACTGCATCCAATACAGGTTATGGCCATGACCATCTGGTGACACCTATCACTCGACAGCCCCGTATCTGGATGATAGCCTTCCCGTTGGCAGCGGTCCGCGAAAAGATCAGTGGAAGCGGGTTTTTCAGCATAATTGCGGGCTCCGCAACTGTGTGCAGAGTGGAGACTTGATCTTCGAGGACCCACTCAACGGCGTGGGCTTCCGCTTGATTGGATGTAATGTGAGCGGGCTCAAGCTCATACAGCTTCAAGAAATCCCTGAGAACCAGGAGGAGATGTGACAGTAACGAATTCGGTGGAGTTCTTATTTGGCGTGAGCATATTTTTGCTCACAGTCGGAGTGATTTGGGTGCGCCGGGTCGCCGGGTTTGACATGGGCAAGCAGAAGATGCGGTGGATCTTTGCGGCCATGACGAGAGTCGCGAAGGCTTTTGTGCAGCGGCAGTCCAGAATCGCGGTGGCGGTAGCGGGCTCTTTGATTCCGACCGTTGCTTTCGCGCAGGAAAAGGGCGGCGGAGAAGCCAACCTGGTGCTGCCGGATTTGAGGAGCGTGAACTTTTTCGGCATGAATGGGCACGCTCTGCTGATGATTGGATTGCTGTTCTGTGTTGGCGGCTGGTTGTTCGGGCTGGTGATCTATACGCAACTGAAGAATCTTCCGGTTCATCGCAGCATGCGCGAGATGTCAGAACTGATCTATGAGACGTGCAAAACCTATCTGATCACCCAGGGCAAGTTCCTGGCCCTGCTTTGGGTTTTCATCGCGGTCATCATCGCGTTGTACTTCGGGGTTCTGGCGCCGGTGCCGGGGAAGCCGATTTATGTGACATTGCCGATCATCATAGCGTTTAGTGTCATTGGTATCCTGGGCAGTTACGGCGTGGCGTGGTTCGGCATCCGTGTGAACACATTTGCCAACTCGCGGACGGCGTTTGCCGGGTTGCGCGGGAAACCCTACCCCGTGTTTGCGATTCCGCTGAAGGCGGGCATGAGCATCGGCATGGCGCTGATCTCGGTAGAACTGTTGATCATGCTGTGCATTCTTTTGTTCGTGCCGCGGGAGTACGCGGGCCCCTGCTTTATCGGATTCGCGATCGGCGAATCCCTGGGCGCTGCGGCGCTGCGCATTGCGGGCGGCATCTTCACCAAGATCGCCGACATCGGCTCGGATCTGATGAAGATCGTATTCAAGATCAAGGAAGACGATGCGCGCAATCCGGGCGTGATTGCCGACTGCACGGGCGACAACGCGGGCGACTCAGTGGGCCCGAGCGCCGACGGCTTCGAGACCTACGGCGTAACCGGCGTGGCTCTGATCACATTTATTTTGCTGGCAGTAAAGGATCCCGCCACACAAGTGCAACTGCTGGTGTGGATCTTCGTGATGCGCGTGGCCATGCTGGTATCGAGCTCAGCTGCGTACTTTATCAATGGCGCCATGGCTCACGCCAAGTACGGCAACTCGGACGAGATGGACTTTGAGACGCCATTGACCTCGCTGGTCTGGATCACGTCAGTGGTGTCGATCATCCTGACCTACATCGTCTCCTACTACATGATTCCCACTCTCGGAGATGGAACGCTGTGGTGGAAGCTGGCCTCGATCATCTCGTGCGGAACCCTGGCGGGCGCGATCATTCCCGAACTGGTCAAGGTTTTTACTTCGACAAACTCCAGCCACGTGAAAGAAGTGGTGAAATCGGCGCAGGAAGGCGGCGCATCGCTGGGCATTCTGTCGGGATTTGTGGCCGGCAACTTTTCTGCCTACTGGCTCGGATCGAGCATGGTCGCGCTGATGGCGCTGGGCTACTACTTCAGCACCGGCGCTTCGATGGCGAGCCTGATGCTGGCTCCGGCGGTGTTCGCGTTCGGCCTGGTTGCGTTCGGATTCCTAGGGATGGGGCCGGTGACGATCGCCGTGGACTCCTACGGACCGGTGACCGACAACGCGCAGTCAATCTACGAGTTGTCGCTGATTGAAACCATACCCGGCATCGAAGGCGAGTTGAAGAAGGATTACAACATCGACGTGAAGTTTGAGCGCGCCAAGCATTTGCTGGAGGCCAATGATGGAGCGGGCAACACGTTCAAGGCTTCGGCCAAGCCGGTGCTGATCGGGACCGCGGTGGTGGGCGCAACCACGATGATCTTTTCCATCATCATGGCCCTGACCGGCGGGCTCACCCATGACGTACAGAGCCTCTCTCTGCTGCACGCGCCGTTCATGCTGGGATTGATCACCGGCGGAGCGACGATCTACTGGTTCACGGGCGCTTCGACGCAAGCGGTGACTACGGGCGCCTATCGCGCCGTGGAGTTCATCAAGAGGCACATCAAACTGGAAGGCGTGGAGAAAGCGTCGGTCACCGACAGCAAGAAGGTGGTGGAAATCTGCACGCGATACGCGCAGAAGGGGATGTTCATTATTTTTCTCGCGGTGTTCTTCGCAACTCTTGCGTTTGCGTTCGTTGAGCCGTTCTTCTTTATCGGTTATCTAATTTCAATTGCGACCTTCGGCCTGTACCAGGCCATTTTCATGGCCAATGCCGGCGGCGCGTGGGACAACGCGAAGAAAATCGTAGAGGTCGACCTGAAACAGAAAGGGACGCCTTTGCACGACGCAACCGTGGTCGGAGACACGGTGGGTGATCCATTCAAAGACACTTCGTCGGTGGCGTTGAATCCCGTGATCAAATTCTCGACCTTGTTCGGATTGCTGGCCGTCGAGCTGGCGGTGACGCTGAGCAAGAACAACGCGACACTGGCACACGAGCTGGCCGTCATCTTCTTCCTGGTTTCGGTCTTCTTCGTATGGAGATCGTTCTACGGAATGAGGATTGGGTCGAAGGCGGGAGATTAGAACAGGCAACAGGCAACAGGGAACAGGGAACAGGGAACAGGGAACAGAAGACGGCCTCGCGTGCTTGAGGTGCGCGAGGTCCTATGATGAGGGAAATCCCCCTGCGCTCTGGCGAGCAAAAAACACCGCCGCTCGGGCGACAAAAAACACCCTGCTCTGGCGACAAACAAAGACGTCGCCGGAATGGGGCAGCGCCGCTCCGTTGGAAGGTCCCAGAATCGAGATCTCCACCCCACGGACGAGGACCTGTCCCTCCACCCCAGCGAGCAAAGAGCGCTCGCCGGGGGCCCCGGGCGCGTGGGGACCGCGGTCCCTGGGGCACCCCCTTCGCGCCCACTCCGGTTTGTAAGGACAAGTGCGGGTCCTTCGACTCGTCTAACCTAGCCAGCAACGAAACCGTGTCCCCTTGATGTCCACATCTGCACAGGAAAATCACTGAGAGTGCACAGGTTCTGCGCCTTGTGCCGGCTCGAAGTAGGGGCTAGGCTTGGGGTGGACTGATTGGGGCGCAGAGCGTCTCTTTGTGGCGATTTTGGTGCAATTTTGGCTCGCAGAAACCTCTCCAGGCAAGGCGATTCGGAGCTTTCCACAGGCAAATGGCGGTGTTTAGAGAGCAGGTGCGGGAAATGCTAACAAAATACAAGATGTTGTGGTTTTTTGTTGACACGCACCAAGGACAGCGGTACTTTTTCATCTGCGGCTGTAATAAGAATGTAACGAAAAGCCGGCGTAGATCGAGCCAACCCCGAGTAAAGATGTTCCTTCCAGCTTCCGGCCAGCCGGAGTTCGCCCCCAGCGGATTCGGCCCAGGATGAGGAGCTTCAGGGTACGACGACACGGAGAAAGCTGGAAGCGCCCGCAGAGCCGCCCGGGCCGACTGAAAAATTCGCAGAGATTTATCCCGTCTTCCGTTTGTTTCTTAACGAATTGTGGAGAGCCCACTGGCCAAGAGCGTAGCCAGAGGCACGGCATTTTCATCTCAATAGAAGCCCTATGGAAAGGATCCAAAGATGAACGAGGCTCAAGTCCAGACTTCGAGTGCAGCATTCCAATCCAACGCGCAGAATCGACAAGGGTTGACCTTCGCGAGGCGTTTTTCGCGGGAAGGCGTCTCGCCTTACGATGAGACGACCTGGGAGAAGCGGACCGCGTCGATTACCGACACGAAAGGCAACACGATCTTCGAGCAGAGAGACGTGGAGGTGCCGGCGGACTGGTCGATGACAGCGACGAACATTGTGGCCTCGAAGTACCTGCACGGACAGCTGGGCACGCCGGAGCGGGAGACAGGCGTACGCCAGTTGGTGGCGCGTGTGGCTGAGACGGTGCGCGATTGGGGCCTGGTGGGCGGCTACTTTGCGACGGTGATGGACGCGAACATTTTTCACGACGAGCTGGCGCACATGCTGCTGACGCAGAAGGCAGCGTTCAACTCCCCAGTGTGGTTCAACGTGGGGTGCGATCGGCTGGAGCCGGAGGCGGACGGGCAAAACTGGCACTGGGATCCGGTGACGGGGGGAGTGCAGTACGCGGCCACGGGCTATAAGAACCCGCAATGCTCGGCGTGCTTCATCAACTCAGTAGAGGACTCGCTGGACTCGATTCTGACGCTGGCCAAGACCGAGGGGATGTTGTTCAAGTGGGGCTCGGGGACGGGGACGAATCTTTCGTCGCTGCGGGGATCGATGGAACTCCTGTCGGGCGGAGGGCAGGCCAGCGGTCCGTTGAGCTTCATGCGCGGGTTTGATGCGTTTGCAGGCGTGATCAAGAGCGGCGGCAAGACGCGGCGCGCGGCCAAGATGGTGATCCTGAACGTGGACCACCCCGACATCATGGAGTTCATCGAGTGCAAAGCCAAGGAAGAAGCCAAGGCGTTCACGCTGATCAAGGCCGGCTACGACGGAAGCGGTCCGGACTCAGAAGCGTTTTCGTCGATTTTTTTCCAGAACGCGAACAATTCGGTACGGGTCAGTGACGAGTTTATGCGCGCCTACGAGGCCGACAGGGACTTTGCCACGTATACGGTGAAGGGCCACCAGCCGGTGAATACATACAAGGCGCGCGAGATCATGCACAAGATCGCGGAATCGACGTGGGTATGCGGCGATCCGGGCATGCAGTTCGACGACACGATCAACAAGTGGCACACGAGCAAGAACACGGCGCGAATCAATGCGTCGAATCCGTGCAGCGAGTACATGTTTCTGGATAACTCGGCGTGCAACCTGGCGAGCCTGAACCTGATGCGGTTCGTGACGCCGGCGGGAACATTCGACATTCCGGCGTACCGGCACGCGATCTCGGTGCTGATCACGGCGATGGAGATCCTGGTGGACAACTCGGGGTATCCGACCGAGGCGATCGCGCGCAATTCACACGACTACCGGCCGCTGGGGCTGGGCTACGCAAACCTGGGCGCGCTGCTGATGGCGTTCGGTTTGCCGTATGACTCCGAAGCCGGACGCGACCTGGCCGCGGCCATGACGGCGATCATGTGCGGGCAGGCGTATCTGCAATCGGCGATCGTTGCGGCGCAGTGCCCGCCACTCAACTCGGCCACACCGCTGACGGCATCAGTGGAGCACCAGGGCGGAGCGTGCCCGGGGTACTACGTGAACCGCGAGCCGTTTCTGGACGTGATCAGGATGCATCGCGCGGAGGTGAACAACATCGGCAAATCGCGGACCTCGGGCGAGCCCTTCATGGTGCCGCAGCTGGAAGCGCTGATCGAAGCCAGCCGCGAGAGCTGGGACATGGCGCTGCTGTACGGCGAGCGCTACGGTTACCGCAATTCGCAGGTGACGGTGCTGGCGCCGACGGGGACCATCGGCTTCATGATGGATTGCGACACGACGGGCATTGAGCCGGACCTGGCGCTGGTGAAGTACAAGAAACTGGTGGGCGGCGGCATGATCAAGATCGTGAACAACACGGTGCCGTCGGCGCTGTTCAAGCTGGGCTACTCGAGCGACGATGTGAACGCGATCGTGAGCTATATCGACGCGACGGGAACGATTGAGGGCGCGCCGGGAATCAAACCGGAGCACCTGGCGGTGTTCGACTGCAGCTTCAAGCCCGCGAAGGGCACGCGGTCGATCCATTACATGGGGCACATCAAGATGATGGCCGCAGCGCAGCCGTTCCTTTCCGGTGCGATTTCGAAGACGGTGAACCTGCCGCACGAGGCTACGGTTGACGAAGTGGCAGAGGCGTATGCGGAGAGCTGGCGGCAAGGCATCAAAGCCGTAGCCATCTACCGCGACGGCTCGAAGGGCACGCAGCCGCTGAACACGAGCATCGATACAAAGAAGGAGCCTTCGGCTTTGGATGCGGTGGGCAGCCGCGTGCTGGGCACGCTTTCCGGGTCGCAGCCGGCGGCTGAAGCCGACTTGAAGACGCTGGAGACGCATGGAGCCGATCAGGTGGAGGTGAGCGCCAAGCAATTGACCGCAGCGGCGCGGGCATTCCAGAAGGCGCTGGAAGAGATTGCCAATGCGGCGGCGGTACCGGTGCTGACGCCGATGCCGGCGGTGGACACTGCGGAAGATTTGGCCAGGGCGCAGGCGCAGGACTTAAATGCTCCGCCGCGGGCGGTGCGTCACCGGCTGCAGGAGGAACGTGCTTCGATCACCCACAAATTCTCCATTACCGGGCACGAGGGCTACATTACGGTCGGGCTTTATCCCAACGGCCAGCCGGGCGAGATTTTCATCCGCATGGCCAAGGAAGGATCGACGGTTTCTGGATTAATGGACGCATTTGCCACCTCGGTTTCTCTCGCGTTGCAACATGGCGTGCCGCTGAAGGTGCTGTGCGAGAAGTTTGCGCACACGCGTTTTGAGCCATCGGGCTGGACGGGCAACGAGCAGATCGGCTATGCCAAGAGCCTGATGGACTATATCTTCCGCTGGTTGAACCTGCGCTTCCTTTCGGGCGAGCAGTTGACGCTGTTTGCGGGGCTGGCGCCGAAGGTTCCGGAATTGCCTGCGTCGCCCAGCCTGCTGGAAACAGATGCCGAGGAGACGGAGGAGAATTCGGCGGTTTCACAGCGGCACCTGGCGCGGCTGGCCGAGGAAGTGGCGAAGCGGCTGAACCAGGTGAGCGGGCACGGTGGAGGCGTAACCGCGGGCGGAGGCATTGCGCCCGAGGTGCAGCCGAAGCAGGCTCCGCAAGCGCCGCCGACGCACGCGCCCGCGATGCAAGATCGCGGCTTGTATCACGCGGCCGACGCGATGCGCGGCATGTACGACATGGGCGACGCGCCGAGTTGCAACGTGTGCGGAGCGATCATGGTGCGTAACGGGAGCTGCTACCGGTGCATGAGCTGCGGATCGACGAGCGGTTGTTCATAGGTACTTTAGCTTGCTTTTACTGGAGCAGAGAGGTTCTCTGCTCCAGTTTTCTGTCTTTGGAGCGGATGTAGCTCATAGGAACCTTACTTATTCTGCAAATACGATTGTTGAAGAGTATCAACTCGCCTCGTCAAATTGGCCGCGTGCATAAGCAAAATCTGAGCAGGGCACAAAGATGCCGTCTCCGCTCGGTTGAATCGTCAACCCCTCTTTATATCGACGCCGTTGTGCCCACAGAAATGGTTGACAATATGAACCGTAGTGCTTGTGCGGGTAACGGCCTTCCCTCGAGCGGGGTTGCACGAGTCATCGAGAGGTTTGGAGATCGAGCGGCGCCTGTCATTCGCAAGAAGACGATGGTGACGAGCGTGTCCACCGCGTGATAGGTTCGATTCTTTGAATGCCACTGAGGGCCGGAGGGGCGAGCATGGCGGAGAAGCCAGACCTGACCGCGGGAATTCCGCTTGAGTCGATTCCTGCCAGCGGCAAGCTGGTGGGAGTTGTGGGAGAGGAAGATGTGCTGCTGGTTCGGCGAGGGGAGCAGTTCTTCGCCGTTGGAGCCTCCTGCACGCATTATGGCGGCCCCTTGGCCGAGGGTCTGGTGGTTGACGACCAGGTGCGTTGCCCATGGCATCACGCATGTTTCGATTTGCGCACCGGCGAAGCCTTGCGTGCGCCGGCCTTGAATCCTATCTCATGCTGGAACGTGATCACGGAGAGCGGGAAAGTGTTTGTTCGCGGGAGAAGGTCTCCTGCGCCGGAGCGCGCCACGATCAAGCCACCCTCGTCGATCCTTATTGTTGGAGGGGGCGCAGCCGGATTGGCCGCCGCCGATATGCTGCGCCGGAAGGGGTATTCAGGGCCGCTCGAAATCATCAGCGCGGATGCGGATGCGCCCGTGGACCGGCCCAACCTGTCGAAAGACTTCCTGGCAGGCAATGCGCCAGACGAGTGGATTCCGCTGCGACCACCGGAGTGGTATGCGGAGCAAAAGATCGACCTGAAGCTCGGGG